>NZ_JBNXVS010000003.1:0-241145 GCF_050565655.1 Nodosilinea sp. AN01ver1
ACCTACCCACCTACCCACCTACCCACCCTTTCCCCTGCCCCAAAGCCCCGTCTCGCGATCGCCCAGGATGCCGCCTTCAGCTTCTACTACCCCGACAACCTCGATATCCTCAAATCCCTGGGAGCCGAACTGATTCCCTGGAGCCCGCTGCGGGACGAACACCCGCCCGCCGATATCGATGGCCTGTACTTTGGCGGTGGGTTCCCCGAAATGTTTGCGGCTCAGCTGGCGGCCAACCAGGAGCTGCGCACCAGGCTGAACGTGCTCTTGCGGGCAGGCTTACCGGCCTATGCCGAGTGCGGCGGGCTGATGTATCTGGCGGCAACCCTAGTCGATTTAGATGACCAGCCCTGGCCGATGGTGGGGCTCCTGCCCACGACGGTACGCATGACCCCACGGCTGACCCTGGGCTACCGTCAGGCGATGGTTCAGCAGCCCAGCTTTTTGCTGGCGCAGGGGCAATCGGTCTGGGGGCACGAGTTCCATCGCTCTCAGACCGAGACGGAGCCAGATTATCCCGTTTACCAGCTCAAGCGCTACGGGGCCGAGCAGCCCCATGCCGTCGAGGGCTGGAGCCTGAACCAGGTACAGGCATCGTACCTTCACCTGCACTGGGGCGGCTGCCCAGAGGTAGCTCAGGCCCTGGTTGCGGCCTGCATCCGCTACCGCAAACGGGCCGTTGTTTGAATAAAAAACCTCTTTCCCAATGCGGGAAAGAGGTTGCTGGTTCGCTTCGTACCAATCTTGAATCAGCGATCGCGATCGGCTGTGCTCTGGCTGAAAACCTTACAGATAGGCCTGGCCCATCAGGGCAGAGACTTGAATGTGGCGCTGGGCTGTCCAGCGATCGCCGTTAGCAGATTTGCTTGCTTGCATACCGGGCACATAGCCGCCGCCCAATGCATCGCTCATTTGCACAAGCTGTTCAGAATTCCAGGTTTTGTGGGCTTGGTTTTTCATGACGCCTCCTTTTGAATACATATGCATAGTAACAAAACTGTATTTTCATATACCAAAAACGACGTTTATGCGTTGCATGAGCAGAATTGATGCACAGTCCCTCTTAAGGATGAGGCGCTCAACAATAATTTGTTCGCGCCAGTCCATAACCAAAACAGACTCCCCACCCTGATAGCGGAAAGCCTGTTTATAAGTCATTGCGCCCATTGCTGGGCGCGATCGGTTCTGAGCTTAGCCCAGAGAGTAAAACCTACCCTAATCGCCAAAGCTAGACATAACGGTTTTAGCTGATTCGATCGCTTCAGAGAGCAGGGTAGCGTGCTCGGTCAGGGCAGTGGTGCCTGCGGCGGGATCAGCCGCATCAAGGGTAGTCGTATCTTGCGACAGCAGCGCGATCGCCCCTGACACCTCTTCAAACGCCTTTTGCAGCTCATCAAACTTGGTGCCCAGCTGCATATCAATAGCCTCTTTGAGCTGGCTGGGGGCCGCCTCTAGAGTGGATTTGAAGGAAGCCGCGTCGGCAACTAGGGTGTCAAACGAGGTGGAGGCCGTATCTAGCGCCGCCTTTGCGCTTTCAATTTTGGGATCGAGGGTGGTTGTACCAGCCGAGGTAGGCGCGCTAGCGGCCTTGCTGAGCTGCTTGGTCAAGTCTTTAGTGACAGACTTCAGCGGCTTGACCGCTTCAGAAAACGAATCTTCTAAAGCGTCTGCATAGTCGTCTAACACTGTCTCTACAAATTCTTGGGCCGCCTGGGTCATTTTGAGATCCATCGTTTCGGTCAGAGTGCCCTTGGGCGCGGCCAGCGCTTGAGACGATGCACCCAGCCCGCTCAAAAAGACTAAGGTAATGACCAAAACCCCAGCCGCTATAGCTCTAAATGCTCGGCCAGTGAGTTGAGGCAGATGAGTCAGCATGAAACTGTTCCTAAAAATTCTAAAGAACCACGAACCGCAAGCTGCCCATTAACTTGCCAAAAGTGCAGTTTATCCAGGGCAGTAGCGTGACCAAAACGACCAAAAAAAGCAAAACAACAGGGCTAAGGCGTTGCGAGCCGAAGCGATCGCCCCTGACCTCAGCACAGAAATTTACAGAGAGCAATGCACAATCTTGAGCTAAAGAATCGCCAAGGGGTGTCTCTGTATACAGTCCAGAAGCACTGTACACAATCACCTCATCTTTTTCAATAAGCGCACAAAAATCAAAAGACTCTCTCAAGCATTTGTGCCGCTTAACGGGTATAGTTTTTGTCTCAAACAGCTCATTGCTCCTTTCAAAGTACGGCTATTTGGGCTTTTTTGCTGCTCCTCAAAACCTGAATACACTAGGAGCCAGTTGCCTAAAATATCGGCAATTCCTAACATTTGGTCGGTGAATTGTAGCGGCAGCTCTGTCGCTGGCTGCGACCACTGGCCCAAGCCAAGCCGGTAGCACGACTTGAAAGCCCCTCCTCAGGCTCTGATTAGTGCTATGGTAAGACCTATATATTTTGTTGAAATTAGGAGTTTAGCTGTGGTTGAGCCGTTACTGAGTGGCATTGTTCTAGGGTTTATTCCTGTCACCCTGGCTGGCCTGTTTGTCGCCGCTTATATGCAGTACCGCCGGGGCAACGAACTCGGTCTGTAGGCCAGTCAGCCCAAGGCTCTGTAAGCTAGCTAGCCTAAGGCCAGGTAAGCACTACCTACCGCCGCCTCAATCGAGGCGGCGTTTTTAATGGGCACCGCCATGAGCCCTGCCCGCAGCTGTCGCCAGGTTTCGTTGGCGGCCCCGCCTCCGGCGGTATAGATCTGCCGCAGCGGCGAGGCACCTAGTTCAGCCAGCAGGGTGTAGCCTCGCTGCTCGATGCGGGCTATGCCAACCAGCAGACCGTGTAAAAATTCTGCGTCGTTCTCTGGTCGAGGGGTAAGGCGAGGGGCTAAACCAGGATCGTTGATGGGGAACCGCTCCCCTGGCTGGGTCAGGGGGTAGTAGTCTAGGCGGGTTGGAGCCGCAGGGTCGATCTGCTGGCTTAGGGCCGCCAGGGCATCTCGGTCAAAGAATTTTTCGAGTACGGCACCGCCGGTATTGGAAGCGCCGCCCACTAGCCAGAGGTGGCCTAGACGGTGGCTATAAATGCCGTACTCCACTGCATCGATGCGGCGATCGCTGAGCAGCTTGATCACCAGGGTCGAGCCCAGCGACGTGACGCCATCCCCTGGGGCGCTGGCCCCGCTGGCCAGAAAGGCCGCAATGCTGTCGGTGGTGCCCGCCACCACCTGACACTGGGGCGACAGGCCAAACCGCTGGGCGATCGCCGCCGTTACCGGCCCTACCCCCTCACCGGGAGCCAACACCCGAGGCAGCACGGCAGTCCAGGGCTGCCCCAGCATCTCCGGCGGATAGCTCAGGCTACCGACGTCGTAGCCGAGCTTGAGACTGTTGTGGTAGTCGCTCAATCCCCGCTGGCCGTGGAGCTGGGCGCTGAGCCAGTCGGCCTGGTGCAGCAGGTAAGCGGCTCGCTGCCACAGGTCTGGGGGCAGGCTCTGGTGCCACCACACCAGCTTGGCCAGGCTGGAGGTAGCGCTGGCGGCGGGGCCGTTGGGGGCGATCGCTTTAACCCTGTCTAAGCTTTCTGGGCAGGGGTGGTTGTAGAGCAGCGGCGGGGTGAGGGCAGAGCCGCTGCGATCGCACAACACCGCCGTCCCCGAGGTGCCGTCGATGGCCATACGGCCAATGTGCGGGGCGATCGCCTCGGGCAGCGCCTCTAGCAGGCTAAACAGCGCTCGTCGCCAGCCCTCAGGGGCGGGCAGGTCAGGGTAACCCAGGCGATGCTGCCAACAAAGATGCCGCTGTGGATCGACCACAGCGGCACGTACCCCAGAGGTACCAAAGTCTAGGCCTAGAGCTAGGGGAAGGTCAGTCACAAAGTAACCACATCGCTACGGGCGCTGCGGGCCGCACCATTCGCCCCGCCCTGCCTAGATGCTAACTTCGCTAATTGAGCGGGTCATGTAGTCGAAGGGATAATCGACGACGGAAGGATCGGTAACACCGGCCTCCTGTACTTTGGCCTTGACGATATCTTTCATAATATTGATGCCAATGACCGTGGGGGCAATGGGCACACCCAGGGAGTTGTAGGTTTCGCGCAGGCCCGTGAGCACGCGCTCGTCAAGCACGTCGGGGTTGCCTGCGACCAGGGCATAGCTGCCGTAGCGCAGGTAGTAGTCCATGTCGCGCAGGCAGGCGGCGTAGCGGCGGGTGGTGTAGGCATTGCCGCCGGGGCGAATGAGCTCGGGCACCTGGGCAAACAGCGTAACGCCAGCCTCTTTAACAATGCCAGCGGCGTTGGCGCTAATGACCGCCGCTGCTTTGATGCGATCGAGGCCGCTGTCAAAGTAAGACTTGATAGAGTCGAGGGCGTTGCTATCGAGGTAGCGCCCGGTGTTGTCGTAGGTCCTGATCAGCGTGGTGACAGCGTCCCGCATAGGTGGTTTCTCCCAACTCTCACTTGGCAAACAGCATTTTAATAAATCAACGGTTGCAGGCGCGGTGCGCCCACCCCTGGCCAGAGGCTCTAACCTCTACAGTAGCCATGTTTTATTCTCGAAAGAGTTTACCACGGGGGCTTGGCCCCTGAGCGACCCAGCACCGCCAGAGCCTGGGCTTTATGAGTGAATTGTTACAAAACATCATGGTCTGTCACAGGGCTTTTGTTGGCTTTCCCTGACAAAAAGTATTGGTCGATACAAAATAGGCTAACCCCTCTCCCTAGGATGATTCAGATGAGTTGATGCCTATGGAGCCCGCCGCGTCGGTATGCCCGTGTCGATCATCCCGTATCGATCAGCACAGGGGTATGGCTTGTCTTGGGCCACCGCAGCAGGGTAGACCTATCGGTGCTAGGGCATCACCAACGACGTGTTAAGTCGGTTCTCCCGCAGTTTGAACGCTAAACGAGGCTAAGGAGTAGTTCATGGCAACCCCAGCAGACATCCTGAAATGGATTGAGGATGACGGCATTGAGTTAATTGACCTGAAATTTATTGATATGCCGGGCATCTGGCAGCACCTCACCGTGCACAAGAGCCAAATTGACGAGAGCAGCTTCAGCGATGGGGTAGCCTTCGACGGTTCCAGCATTCGGGGCTGGAAGGCCATCAACGAGTCAGACATGATGATGGTGCCCGATCCCGACACCGCCTGGATCGACCCCTTCATGGCTCACCCCACCCTGAGCATGATCTGCACCATTAAAGAGCCGCGCACGGGCGAACTGTACTCCCGCTGCCCGCGTGCGATCGCGACCAAAGCGATCGAGTATCTCAAGTCCACCGGCATTGGCGACACCGCCTTCTTTGGCCCCGAGGCCGAGTTTTTCATCTTCGACGACGTGCGCTTCGACCAGAACGAGCACTCGGCTTACTACTACGTCGATAGCGTCGAGGGCCGCTGGAACACAGGCCGCGAAGAAGTGGGCGGCAATCTGGGCTACAAGCCCCGCTACAAAGAGGGCTACTTCCCCGTTGCCCCCACCGACACCTCCCAGGATATGCGCAGCGAAATGCTGCTGGAGATGGCCAAGCTGGGCGTACCGATCGAGAAGCACCACCACGAAGTGGCCACGGGCGGTCAGTGCGAGCTAGGCATTCGCTTTGGGCGACTAATCGAGGCCGCCGACTGGCTGATGATCTACAAGTACTGCATTAAGAACGTCGCCAAGCGCTGGGGCAAGACCGTCACCTTCATGCCCAAGCCCTTGTTCAACGACAACGGCTCTGGCATGCACACCCACCAGTCGATCTGGAACAACGGTGAGCCTCTGTTCGCAGGCGATCGCTACGCCGGGCTGAGCCAAATGGCTCTGTGGTACATCGGCGGCATTCTCAAGCACGCCCCCGCTCTGCTGGCGCTGACCAACCCCACCACCAACTCCTATAAGCGTCTGGTACCCGGCTTCGAGGCTCCTGTGAACCTGGCCTACTCCCAGGGCAACCGCTCCGCCTCGGTGCGCATTCCCCTCTCCGGCGACAACCCCAAGGCCAAGCGCCTGGAGTTCCGCTGCCCCGATGCCACCTCGAACCCCTACCTGGCCTTTGCCGCCATGCTCTGCGCCGGTATCGACGGCATCAAAAACCAGATCGACCCCGGCGATCCGCTAGATGTCGATATCTACGACCTCAGCCCTGAGGAACTGGCCAAGATTCCCTCGACCCCCGGTTCGCTGCTCGATGCCCTCAAGGCCCTCGAAGCTGACCACGGCTTCTTGACCAGCACTGGTGTCTTCACCGAAGACTTCATCAGCAACTGGATCGAGTACAAGCTCGACAACGAAGTTAACCCCATGCGCCTGCGCCCCCACCCCTACGAGCTGGCTCTCTACTACGATTGCTAGAGTAGGTGAGCTAGTTCCTAGTTTAGGAGTATGAACAGAGGAGGCCAGGGCTTAATGCTCTGGCCTCTTTTGCTTGTTTCAATGTTAGATGAGCTATTGATGCCAGCATCCTCAACCAGAACCCTCAACCTCTTTTTCCCGCAGTGGCAGGGGTCAGCAAGACTTGAACTTTATGAAGGGGCTAAGCTGCTTCATAAGACTCTACACAACAAAATCTCCTTTGAACAAGTTCCTATTTCTCTAACGTACTCACTTACTATTGAGAAAAATATTTTTGGGTACAGCCAAATATTTTCTCAGCTTTTAGATGCCCGTAAAGTGATTCAAGCCCACAACCCAGAACGCATTTTGACTATTGGAGGAGACTGCGGCGTTGAAATTGCGCTTCATAAGATGCCCCTGAGGGTTTTGCTGGGCGAGGGTGACGCCGAGATTGTCAAGCGTGCTTTCTCAACCTTACGACCAGAGCAGGTATTTCTAATTGGAGCAAGAGAGTTTGATCTAGCCGAAAAGAGCGTGATTTTGGAAAAGGGATTGTCTGTTTTCTCTGCGAAAGATATTAATCTTGAGAGCTTTGGTAAGGTGTTTTCGGCCCTAAATGAGGCGGGTTCTGACAAAATTTACATTCATCTTGATTTAGATGTCATTGATCCTGAAGAATGGCCCCATGTTGCCTGCCCCACTCCAGGCGGGATATATGTGGACAAGCTTAAGAGTTTTTTGAATTCCTTAAGAAAAAACTTTGATGTCGTTGGTTTTAGCGTGCTGGAATTCTTGCCCACTGGTTCTAATCATTCAGCAGCTTTAGAAATTGCCCCTATGCTTGAAGGCATTGAATTAATCCTTTGAAGCCCCTTGCTTCAGCTACGTCATAGAACTTGTCTAAACTAGAATAATGTCTCAGCTAAATTTAAAGGCTTGAGTCAAAATAAGTCACAACGAAGAAAGCATAGGTTTAACTGTTGTGTCTATTTTGCCCCACTCAGCTCAGATATACCTATTTAACCTGCGCTCTCAGCACTGCATGGGTAGCCTCATCGGCGGCAAACAAGTGCTCCACTCGTAGTGACGCTAGAGTGATATCTTGCGGTGTACCAAAGGTTGTAAACATGCTGAAAAATGCCAGTTCGCCGTACTCAGTGGCGTAGCGCGTTGTCAGTACGGGTGCTGTAGGGCGCGTATGTAGATTTTGCTTACCAAGGCGAAGGTATAGCATGGCTTCAAACGCGTCTACCTTGGGCGTCAGTGCAGGTTGTACAGAGGCTTCGTGCCGCAGGTGTGCCAGCAGTGGAGGGCCAACCTCCTCTAAATTGACGATTGGTTTGGCGAACCCTTCTGGATGAGACAACAGATCTAGCAGATTGATTGGCGCATCGGTTGGTAAATCGATCGCTCCTGGCATCAACGCAGCGGCCAGCCACTGGCCGCCCCGGTTTAGGCGCAGCAAATTCCAGTGCTCGTCTATTACCAGCGCGGGCATCGGGTCGTGGGCACATAACAGCTGCTCTAGTGCTGAGTTGATTTGCTGTAGCGCCGGATCATCCAGTAGTGCAGCGGTGTAAACCGGCGCGTAGCCCGCCTGTAACATGACCTCGTTGCGTACCACCAGCGGGGCTTCTAGCTCTTGTAGCCAGGCCATTAGCAGCTCGCGGCTGGGCTTGGCGCGGCCGCTTTCCACAAAACTTATGTGCCGCTGAGACACCCCCAGGCGCAGCGACAGCTCGAGCTGACTCAGCCGCCGAGCCTTACGCACCTGGCGCAGGGTACCAGTCAAGGTTGAAGTCGACATGTCGATCGCCAAAATTAAGCCACGGCCAGCGCCATTTCATTACCTCTGAGGTAATTGATTCTATAACGTAGACGCTCAATACTGGACGTGCCCTTTCTCAAGAGGTTTAGTTATGCAACGCAGTTTGATTGTCTTGACCCTTAGTTTGTTTGGGGCCCTGAGCGCCGTAGCACTTTGGCAGTATGGCTATTGGGGCATTCTCGCACCCCACTTTCAAAGTTTTGGGGAAGGCCAAGTCTTGGCCGATCTGGTTATTGCCCTGAGCCTGGCCATGGTTTGGATGTGGCGAGATGCTAAAGCAATCGGCCGTAACCCGTGGCCTTGGATCGTTGCCACTCTTACCACAGGCTCGTTTGGGCCATTGTTTTATCTTCTGACTCGCCGACCAGCGGTTGTAGACCAGGGCCTCGACAGCTGACCCACAGCCGAAGAACTGCCCTAGGGCGCAAGGGTTGGAGGCATTTGAGATAGCCGTCTCGGCTGTCCAGAGCTAGACAGAATGCCAGTGCCACATCCTAACCACACGGCCCCGATTCTACAGAGGTCGAATTGTAGGGTCAGCCAAAGGCTCTATGGCATGGGCCTGGCGCACCAGGGGGTACCTCAGCAGCTTCTGGGATACCCCCAAATTCTTAGTTTTTAGTGGTGATGGCCTGCTGGAGCAGCGCGTGAATGAGGTCGAAGGCGAAGTTATTGCAGTGCAGATTGAGCAGGTCGGCCAGGGGCCGGTGGTCGGGGGTGAGTTGGGCAACTAGCTGGGTGAGGCGTTGGTTGTCGAGACTGAGGGTGGCTTCGTGGAGCTGGGCGAGGCGGTCTGGGGGCAGGGTGCGCAGGGTGGCGATCGCATCGGTATCGGCTATGGGTGCGGCGGGCGCTGCCGTCGGCTCTGAGCTGTAGGTATACTGCACCCCCAGGTGCTCGGCCAGCTTGGCCAGCACATAGTCAAGCTGAAAGGGCTTGCGCACAAAATCGTCGCAGCCGCGAGCGATCGCCAGGGCGCGGTCTTCTTCAAAGGCGTTGGCGGTGAGAGCAATAATTTTGGTGGGGACTAGGCTAGCGGCCTGTTCTTGCCTGCGAATGGATTGGGCCACCTCGCAGCCGCTCATGACCGGCATGCGCATGTCGAGCCAGATCAGCTGGGGTTGCCAGCGCTGCCAGAGGGCGATCGCCTCCTGCCCGTCTTTGGCTTCGCGAACATCGAACCCGGTGGCCCGCAGCAGCTGGGTCAAGAGCTGCCGGTGCATATCGTCGTCATCGCTGACTAAAATGCGGTAGCGGGGCTGACCAGCCGCCAGCCCGCTAATCTGGGCGGGCAGCACAACCGATTCGGCGACATCCACCGTGTCGGCCACCGGCATGGGAATGGTAAAGGCAAAGGTAGACCCCAGGCCCAGCTGGCTCTCGACGGTGAGGGTGCCGCCCAGCAGCTGCACAAACTGACGGCTAATCGACAGCCCCAGCCCGGTTCCCTCGTATACGCCAGCCCCCTGGTTGACCTGCACAAAAGGCTCCAGCAGGCGATCGAGGTTGTCGGCCGCGATGCCAATGCCGGTGTCGGTGACGGCAAAGGTCATAGGTAGGGTTTTAGCGGCAGGGGGGCGATCGCTAGCCGCCGGAGCCACTCGTAAACAGACCTGCCCCTGCGGCGTAAACTTAATCGCGTTGCTAATCAGGTTAATTAGCACCTGGCGCAGCTTGGCTTCATCGCTGTGCAGGTAGCAGGGCAAAGCCGGATGGCGATCGACCACAAACGTCAGCCCTTTGCCCCTGGCTCGCAGGTGAAACATATCTTCTAGTGTGCGCAGCAGAGCGTCTAGATCAAAGCGCAGAGGGTTGAGGCTGACCTGTCCCGACTCAATTTTGGCCATTTCAAGAATGTCGTTGATCAAGTCGAGCAGGTGCTCACCGCTGCGGTTGATAATCTCTAGCGATTCACGGGTGCTGCTGCCCAGGGCAAAGTCGCGGGCCATGAGCTGAGAAAATCCCAAAATGGCGTTGAGGGGAGTGCGCAGCTCGTGGCTCATGTTGGCCAAAAACGTACTCTTCGCTTGACTCGCCATCTGGGCCGCTTCCATCGCCTGTTGCAGGGCCATAGTGCGATCCTGCACCCGCTGCTCTAGCTCCTGGTTTAGGGTTTTAAGCGCGGCCTCGGCCTGCTTGCTATCGCTAATGTCTTCGTAGCAGCCCAGCACCCCAATCACGACGCCGTTGGTGGTAGTCAGCGGCACTTTGCTGGTCCGAATCCAGATCTGTTCGCCCGTGACGCTGGTGGTGAGTTCCTCAAAGCCCAGTTCGGGCGCTTGGCTGGCCATAATTCTGGCATCGGTAGCCCGATAGGTCTGGGCGTGGGCGGTCCAGGGCAGTTCAAAATCGGTTTTGCCAACAATTTGGTCTGGGGTGAGCCGATAGTCGTTGGCAAAGGCCGGGTTACAGCCCAAAAAGCGGGAGTCGCGGTCCTTCCAAAACACCCGCTGGGGAATAGTATCAAGCACCAGCTGCATCATATTGCGCGATTCTTGCAGCGCCTGCTCGACCCGTTTGCGTTCGGCATCCAGCCGCGCCCGATCGCGCATGTCTCGATAGATCATGGCGACGCAGAGGGGCGCGTGGGTATCGGGGTCGCGCACTAAAAACAGCGTTTGCTCGGTCACAATCTCCTCCCCGGTTTGGCGATCGAGAAAGACCGACTCGCCGCGCCAGTAGCCCTGCTCCATCACAACGGGTAGGGTCTCCCGCTCAAACTGAGAGACTGCCGCTGGGCTGAGAAAAACGCTCCAGGGTTGGCCGATACCCGCCTCAGGCGATAGGCTTAACAGCCGCTGCCCAGCCTGATTTAGGTAAAGCAACTCGCCCGTAAGGCTGGTCATGCCGATCAGGTCGGTGCTGTTTTCGACAATGGCGGCTAGCTTTTGAATGTCTTGAGTGCGCTGCTGCACCCGCTGTTCAAGTTCGCCGTTGAGCCGTTGCAGGGCCAGTTCGGTCTGCTTTAGGTCGGTAATGTCGCGCACAAAGCCGTTCCATTCCAGGTCGCCATTCTCCCGCTGCCAGGGGTGTAGGGCCTCAGCCTGCAGCCACTTCAGCTCGCCACTGGGGGTAAGAATGCGGTGCTCAACCTGAAAACCCCGCTCAGGATAGTGAATTGAGTCTTCCATGCGGGCGATCAGCAGAGGCACATCCTCGGGGTAAACCAGCTCCCATACGCTGCTGGAGTTGGCCATGGCGGCAGCGGCGGTAACGCCGTAAAGGGCTTGACATCCCTGGCTTATATACGTGAACGCATCGGTACCATCGGCATGGCGCAGGTAGCGGTACACTACTCCGGGCAGGGTCTCGGTCAGCTGTTGAAAGTAAATTTCACTCTTCTGCTGGGCCCGCTCGGCCATTTTTCGTTCGCTGACGTTGCGCACCATGGCCAGTACCCAGTTGTCCTGGTAAGGGACAATGCGCACCTCCTCATACTGAATGCGATCGCCAAAGCGCAGCTGCTGCTCAAATCGCTGCAGCGTGCCGGTAGCCAGGGTGCGCCCAATGGCCGCCAGCCACTGCTGAGCCAGGTCTGCCGGAAAGAAATCGCTCAGGTAGGAGCCCATAATCCGGGAGGCCTCCACCGCAAGGAGTTCGCCGCTGAACTGGTTGTACGAAAAATCGACGTACTGCCCCTGCTCGGTCAGCACCGTCATCACGTCGGGCACCGCCAGGAGAATGGCCCGCCTTTGGGCTTCGCTGGCCCGCAGCGCCCTGGCCGTTTCGGGATAGTCAGCCGACTCAGGGGTAGCCAGCTGGCGGTTGAGATCGCTCAGGTTGGCAATGCGCTGCTGGGCTGCCGTCAGGTCGGCCCGCAGCTGCACCAGTTCCTGCTCGTAGTGATAGCGCCGCAGCGCCTCGGCCATCGTCAGCCGCAGGTCAACGGGGTGCCACGGCTTCGGCATACAGCGGTAGATCTGCCCCAGCGGCAGCAGCGCCGCGATCGCCTCCATGTCCTCCACATCCAGCAGCAGCAGCAGCGCTCGTGGAAACTGACGGTAGAGCAGCTCAATCCAGGCCGGGCTAACTAGAGCCTGAGCGGCCATCACCAGGGGGAGATCGGAGTCAGTGCCGTCGATTGCCTGGAGTTGGGCGATCGCCTCCGAGGCCGTAGCCGCCTGGGCAACGCGGTAGTCTAACTCCTCTTTGACCAGCTGAGCCCTGACGAACGGTAGCGTCAGCGGGTTGTCGTCAACACAGAGAATAGTAGCCATGGGGGGCACTGAAAGCTGAAATAGTTGAGTTAGGGCGACGGAACACACCTAGTCGTACAGAGCCGATCGCACCCTTCAAACCTGGCTCTCTGCCATCATGCCCATGCCTTACAGACAAATGCCCGTTTGTCTACCCTGGCCTAGGCCTATTCCTCAAATCATAACTCTGAACCACGGTATGCCTACAGGGTGCTGTCTCCGGCAACAGGCTACCCTTCTTCATCGCCAACGGTTATATCCTCTGCCCTGGCGTCGCTGCCTGAGCCATCGCTGAGGCGCGTTGCTGAGGCCGCCAGACAAACCCGGTTGCCGCCCTGCCGCTTGGCGGAGTAGAGAGCTGTATCAGCCTCTCTCAGCAGCGTTTCTACCGTTCTTGCCAGGCTGGGAACCTGGCTAGCGACCCCCAAACTCAGGCTGACTCGCTCACAGTCGGGTTGTGGTACCTCCAGCCGCAGGTGGGTAATAGCTGCCAACACCTGCTCAGCCACCTGGGCTGCTCCCTACATATTGGTGTGGGGCAGCAAAATGGCAAATTCTTCGCCGCCGTAGCGGGCAACCATATCGGCGGGGCGCTTGACCACCGATGCGATCGCCGCGGCCACCTGCCGCAGGCATTCGTCTCCGGTGGCGTGGCCGCACAGGTCGTTAAACCGCTTAAATCGGTCAATATCGCCCATAATCAGCGAGATCGGCTCCTGCATGCGGGCCAGCCGCAGCCATTCTGCCTGCAAATATTGGTCAAAGGCGCGGCGATTGGCCACCTGCGTCAGCCCATCCTGAGCGGTTAAAATCTGCAGCTCAGCAATGGCGGTCTGCATCTGGGTCACGACCTGCTTGTACTCGGTGATGTCTTTGAGCCGCGCTACCAGGCCATCGCCCAGGCGGCTGGCCATCAGCTCAAACCACAGCGGAATTTCGCCACTGGGTTCACAGAGCAGCTCATACTGTAGCGACTCGCGCCGCTCCACCACCTGAATAAACAGATTCAACAAGTCGTCGCTGGGGTAGTTGATCAAAGCCTCGGAGAGGGGGGCTCCGACCAGCTCGGCAGGCGATCGCCCGGCCCAGCTGGCCCAGGCCCTGTTGCCTAGCAGCCACTGAAAGTCTTCGATTTCTCCCTGCTGGTTGCGCACGGCTCGAAAAGCGGCAATGCCGTCGGCCAGAGAGTCTAACACCTGACTCAGCCGGTGGTAAGACTGCCCCATTTGCGCCAGTGACTGCTGCTGCTCTGCATTTTGCTGGTGCAGGCGACGGTTCTCGGTCTGAAGCTGGATCTGGAGCTGTTGAGCCTGAAAGTGATACTCTACCCGCGCCAGCACCTCCTCAATTTGAAAGGGTTTAGCGATGTAGTCAACCGCCCCCAGCCCAAAGGCCCTTACCTTGTCCTCAGCGTCGTCTAAAACGCTGAGAAAAATCACCGGAATTTGGCGCGTTCTGTCGTTGGCCTTCAGCCATTCACACAGTTCGTACCCGCTCATCTGAGGCATGCGAATGTCTAGCAAGACCATATCGGGCAGCACTCTTTCTACCCTTGACAGCGCCAGGGCAGCGCTTCTGGCACAGCACACCATGTAGCCCTCCGAAGACAGCGCCTGCAGCAGGAGTCGCAGATTGTTGGGAGTATCATCCACTACCAAAATTTCTTTTGGCCTTTCCCGCCGGCCCATTAGCGCAGAATCGTACGACATACCGCAGGAACTCGCTCAGTCATCAGTAAGCGATTGTAGTGTTTATCATTCTCACTCAGTAAGCGTATTGTTCGTGAGTTTGGGCGGCAGCTCTCTGCGATCGCAACCTAACAGAGGGCAAACCC
The DNA here is from genome assembly GCF_050565655.1 of Nodosilinea sp. AN01ver1. Classification (NCBI taxonomy): domain Bacteria; kingdom Bacillati; phylum Cyanobacteriota; class Cyanophyceae; order Nodosilineales; family Nodosilineaceae; genus Nodosilinea; species Nodosilinea sp. AN01ver1. The sequence goes on from NZ_JBNXVS010000003.1 coordinate 14,173, forward strand.
CTTAGACGTCTGCAGAAATTTCCCGATTGTAACGGTAACCAAGCTCAAAAAATCTTGGCTAAAACCATTGTGTCGGCAGCGATCGCGAGACAAATAGAGCACCCCCTGAGTCCAGCGGCTGCCGCAAAAATACAGGCGACAAAAACCGCGCTAGGACCGCGCTAAGCAGGTGGTTCTAAATATAAGGATGCTGTAGCGTGAGTTGTGGCGACCGCCCAACGCACCGCCACGCCTGGGCTAATGCGTAACGCTGACGCGATCGCACATCCTACGAACAATTGAGGCGACCCACTTACCTCAGACGCACCACGAGCAAGAATTACGAAACTGAGATGCACTCACTGTCTTCGCTAAGCCGTCAGTGAAGTTGTTGTATCAATTCGATCTTTTTGAGCCATCTTCGTGAGACCAATACGAAAAATTCTGGCCGTTTTTTACTGCTACCTACCTACTCCAAAGGCGCACGGTGTAATACAAAAAAGAACGGCTGTTCCGCTCCCTTTAAATCCATCAGGCCAAGCATTGTATTGTCGTTGATTTTGCGAAAAACATCGTTAATAGGCAGGGTGTCATAGATCATAGTTGCAGACACTTTGCCTCGATAGTGGGTCAAGCGCAGCCGCGCACAGGAACGGCTGGTAGAAACCAGACCAATGCCCAGCTGAAAAATACGCCCCGCCGCCTGAGACTTGGGAATCGGCAAGCGATTTAGCCACTGAACCACGGGCAGCGCCCAGAGGGGGTTAACGCTTGCGGTGCCGCCACCCATTGTCTCAAAAACTAGCGGGTGAACGTGCTCGGCATGCTCAAACCGCTTACCGTGCCAGTAGTAGGCCTCAAGCGCGCCGTCTAGGGCATGCCCAGTGGGAAAGCTCTCTCCCCGCCACGAGCCGATTAGGTCACCGACACCGGCTGTATCCAGCCCGTCGAAAAGTTCCAGAGCTTCAGCCGTGCTGCTTGCACCAATACCGGCACCATCTGAGTTAATGAAGCTTGAAAATGTCGTCACGCAGGCCCTATTCAACCGTGCAAAGTGCTGGGATGGCTAAGAGCAGGTCAGAACGAGCATTAGTCGTTTCTGTACCACCGCTCAACCCTACCACCAACCACTGTAGAGCATGGGTAGCGTGGCTAAACCGGCTGAAAGTTAGAGATAGCTAAGTACTTGCGGTAGATAGCCCTCTGGCCAATTGATGTAACTTACCCCCAGCCTAAAGCTCGTCATCACTGGCGGGCTTTAGGCTGGGAAACTGCTCATTTGAAGGGGCAAGGGCAACTTAAATACCGCACTGCCCCAACGCTCTCGTTGACAGCTGGCTTAGTATTGATACTGAGCGCTCGATCGCGTGTAGTCCCGCAGGGGAATAGCGCGATTTAGCGCCAGGTTTTTGGCAAATCGAAACAGACTGTCGTAGTTGTGCTGCCGACACACCAGACGCCCGTCGCCCGAGTAGCCACTGCCGTTGTCGCGCAGTTCAACAACCAGATCAGACACGTAAACAGAGAAAACTCGAGTTGCAGCGTTCATTGGTTTCGCGACCTTGGATAAGAAAGAATGACTGTAGCGACGATTCCTCACACGCCGAGTCAACCCTGAGACGGAGTCCAGCTATTGTCTGGTAAACACCCTATCTAGGGCAGACCAAAGGCCCCAATTGGTGGCCCATTAACTATCAAAGAGACTGAATATTGGCGGGGTCTACGTAGTAGCAGGCGGCACTGTCTAAACAGATACGAGCCCACCCCGCATCGCTGACATCAACCAGCTCATAGGTTGTCTCTTGAACGAAGAAACCGCGGTGATCCCGAGTGCCAGGCAGCACAGAAAAGCGGTAGTTGCCGTCGTTTTGAGTATTCATGGTGATTTGTAAAAAGAATTTAATGGGACAGGAAACCTTCCCTGCTCCTCAATCTTATATGAAGGAACTGTGAGGCAAAACTATTTCTTGCGAATTAATTTTAATCTTTACCTTGGTTTGCGGAATTGTTGCCTCAAATACGGTTGCGACTATTCCTTCATCAATAAACATAACAATTGCGGCTTTGAACGATTGGCTACAGCACAACAATACGCTCAGCTACTCGCAGCTTGGCCGAGCGGGCGCGAGGATTTTGGCTCAGTTCGGCTTCGGTTGCAATCACCGGCTTTTTGGTCATGACTTTGAGGTCAGAAGACTCTTTGAGCGTGTGCTTGACCAGTCGATCTTCCAGGCTGTGAAAACTGATGATCACTAATCGTCCGCCAGGGGCCAGCCAGGTCGGGGCGACCTTGAGCAGAGTCTCTAGTACCTCCAGCTCTCGATTGACCGCAATGCGCAGGGCCTGAAAGGTGCGGGTCGCCGGATGAATGCGGCCATAGCGGTAGCTGCGCGGCACGCAGTGGGAGATGGCCTCAGCCAGATCGGTCGTGGTCTGCCAGGGGCGCTGGCCGACAATTTTGCGGGCGATCCGGCGCGAGAGGCGCTCTTCACCGTAGGTGTAGATCAAGTTGGCCAGCTCGGTTTCGTCCCAGTGGTTGACGATGTCGGCGGCGGTCAGATCCTGGCGCAGGTCCATGCGCATGTCGAGGGGGGCGCTCTGGCGAAAGCTAAAGCCGCGATCGCCCACGTCGAGCTGCACCGAGCTCACCCCCAGGTCGGCCAGAATGCCGCTAAAGGGCGCACCCGAGGGCTTGAACTCGGCAAAGTTGCCGTGCCAGTAGGACACGCGATCGCCAAACTCGGCCAGATTGGCCTGGGTGGCCGCGATCGCCGCAGCGTCTTGGTCGACCGCTACCAGGCTCACCGTGGGGTCAGCCGCCAAAATTAACCGGCTGTGGCCGCCGCCGCCAGCGGTCGCATCTAAGTAGCGGCCACCGGGCTGAATGTTAAGCCCTTCGATTACGGCCTCAGGCAGCACCGGCACATGATTAAACTCTGGCTCTGCCATCAGCAATCCCAATCCCTGCTCGGTATCGCACTCTGTATCGCAAACTGAGGCGATACCCATTAAGATACTCAAAGATACAGCAGAACAGTACTTTGGCCATTGGGTAGCCCCTATGTCAATCATTGAAACTAAGACCGAACCCATGGTGCTCAACATGGGGCCTCACCACCCCTCGATGCACGGGGTGCTGAGGCTAATTGTCACCCTCGACGGCGAAGACGTCGTTGACTGCGAGCCGGTGATTGGCTACCTGCACCGAGGCATGGAAAAGATCGCTGAAAGCCGCACCAACCTCATGTTTGTGCCCTACGTTAGCCGCTGGGACTACGCGGCGGGCATGTTCAACGAAGCTATCACCGTCAACGCCCCCGAGAAGCTGGCCAACATTGAGGTACCCAAGCGAGCCAGCTACATTCGCGTCATCATGCTGGAGCTGAACCGCATCGCCAACCACCTGCTGTGGCTTGGTCCCTTCCTGGCCGATGTCGGTGCCCAGACTCCGTTTTTCTACATTTTCCGCGAGCGCGAACTGATCTACGACCTGTGGGAAGCTGCTACGGGCTATCGCATGGTCAACAACAACTACTTCCGCATCGGTGGTGTGGCGGCCGACTTGCCCTACGGCTGGCTCGAAAAGTGCCTCGACTTCTGTGACTACTTTTTGCCCAAAGTCGACGAGTATGAAAAGCTAATTACCAACAACCCCATCTTTCGCCGCCGCATTGAAGGGGTAGGCACCATCTCCCGCGACGACGCGATCGCCTGGGGTCTGTCTGGCCCCATGCTGCGCGGCTCGGGCGTCAAGTGGGATCTGCGCAAGGTTGACCACTACGAGTGCTACGACGACTTTGACTGGGACGTACACTACGAAACCGCTGGCGACTGCATGGCCCGCTACCAGGTACGCATTCGTGAGATGCGCGAGTCGGTCAAAATCATTCGGCAGGCCTGCAAAAACTTGCCCGGCGGCCCCTTCGAAAACCTGGAGGCCAAGCGCATGGCCGAAGGCCCGAAGTCGGACTGGAACAGCTTTGACTACCAGTTCATCGGCAAAAAAATTGCCCCCACCTTCAAAATCCCCGCTGGAGAGCACTACGTGCGCTTGGAAAGCGGCAAAGGCGAGCTAGGCGTCTTTATTATGGGAAATGACAACATCTTTCCCTGGCGCTTCAAAGTGCGCGCCGCCGACTTTAACAATCTGCAAATTTTGCCCCACCTGCTCAAGGGGGTTAAGGTGGCCGATATTATGGCGATTCTGGGCAGCATCGACATCATCATGGGCTCTGTAGACCGCTAAATAGGGTGCCACCCCAGCCCAGGTTTTTGAGCTAATGAACTAATATAGCGATGGCTGCTCTGCCTGCAGGACTAGGTAAAGCAGCTTTCGCTTGCCAGGCTAGCTGCCGCTGTTCAGACCTGTTCCTGATCGTTTCGTCGCCTGTGACCTCACTGCCCTCAAGCTCGTCCCCTCATCTAGCCCGACAGCGCCGTATTCAGCAGGCAAAACGGCGGCGAGCGGTGACGATTGCGTTTTTGCTGCTGCTGGTGGGGGGCGCGCTGAGCCTGCGATCGCTGCCTCGCACCTCGCTGCGGCACATTCAACAAACGGTGTGGGTCAGCCATCCCGAACCGCTAGCGATGGCTGGCGGCGACCCCTACATCAGGGCGCTAATGCGGACCATCTCGGCGGCTGAGTCCAACATCAGCAAGCCCTACAACGTGCTCTACGGCGGGCAGTTAGTGGCTCAGCTCAATCGCCACCCCAATATCTGCGTTGAGATTGTCGCTGGGCCAAACCAGGGCCGCTGCACCACCGCCGCCGGACGCTACCAGTTTTTAACCAGTACCTGGCAAGAAAAGGCTCGGCAGTACCACCCCAAATCGTCTAGCTGGTTCGGGGCCTGGGGCGACTACAGCTTTGACGCCGAATCTCAGGATTTGGTGGTCTACAACTGGCTCAAAGATTCCTCAGCCTGGAATCTCGATATTTCTACCGCCCTACGCGAAGGGCGGTTAGACGAAGTCTTGCGCCACCTGTCTGGCACCTGGACCAGCCTCGGCTATGGTATTGAATCAAACAGCATGACAGCCCGACTACCCCGCATCTACGACAGTCTACTCAAGGAAGAGCTAGAGCAGTCGTCCTCGGGGCGGTTGCCTTAGGGCTGTCATCAATTTTGGCCATCATCCTTGTAGGCAGTTACGATCTACCTCCAGCGTTGCTACAACGCTCGCAACCGCTGCCCTAGAAAATCCCTCTGTGGCCACGTCCTGATTCAGGTGACGGTTGCTATAGCTGATGGTCTAAGCTACCAAATCAATCAAATCAATACAGTGGCCAGGGTCTTACCTTACGGTAGCAGAGCACCAGGACACCACCACCGGTAGTCGCAGGGGTTGTATGGGATAGCATTACGAGTATCGCGCCAGCGTAATGCATCAGCCCAGGCCTCGCGGCGCGTTGGGCGGTCGCCACAACTCACCTTACAGCATCCTCTATTGAGGACCACCTACTTAGGCGTGCTGGGTGAGCTTTATTGCATTACGCACGGCGATGATCTACTCCGCGAATTTAGTTGAGATCACCAATTTACTGAAAGGCTAATTGCCATGTATTTTTTGTCTCCCTAGCCATCCGGTCCGCCCACCGCGATGTTCAATCGGAGCCAATAAAGATATCTTTAAGTTAATTATTTTTTGATGAAGATTGCAGGGCCAATTGGGGAACTATAACGTCTGGTGGAGAAGAAAGCCTTTAGAATTCACTCGGGCCAGTTTCCATTGGACGCATAAACTCGTTATTTTGTGTCGTTTTCAATCAACAGGTAGTTTTAGATACTTTTCGGAATACTTGAGACATTGCCGTAAACAATTATTTTCTCTAGACTGTAGACTATAGCTGTATCTAATAAATTTAATCCCTATGTCTAATTTGGCTGGAGTCCGCCTGGTGATTCTTCAGTATGCCGGCGATCTGCGAGAGACTTATCAGCTTCTCTCCCAATCCGGCAAGCAACAATATTTTGGTCATAAATATATTTTAGAAAGCATCCTTGCGATTGGCCAGCAAGTCAATGAGGTAATCTTTGTTTGCTGTAGAACGAATTCTGAATACAACGAGGTTTTAGCACCTGGATTGCGTGCTGTCGGCGGTAATCTTGACCCCTATAAAGATACTAGTCATCTCCTCGATTTGCTTGACCAGCAAAAACCTACCCATTTAATTGTCCATTTCCCTGTGACCTCTGCGTTTAAGTGGGCTAAGCGCAACCAGGTAAAGACGATGGGACTGTTCGCTGACTCATTTCAGGGGAGCAACATTCTTGCTAAGCTCCGTCACAGACGGTTGGCTCGCGTGCTGAATGATAAAGCAATTGATTTAGTGGCCAACCACGGCTTGAGTTCGTGTCATTCTCTAGAGCATATTGGCGTTCAGTCTGGCAAAATCATCCCCTGGGACTATCCATACGAAACGACTCCCGAAGATTTTACGCCTAAGAGTTTAGGAAATGCACCGATTGGTGAGCGAAATATTGTCTACGTTGGTGCTATTCATGAGGTTAAAGGGGTAGGTGACATCTTAAATGCCCTGGTCATACTGAAGGACGCTGGTATAACCCCTAACCTAACTCTGATTGGGAGGGGAGAACTAGATTCTTTTCGAGCCGAAGTTGACCGCCTGGGGTTAGATAAGCAGGTGGTTTTAACGGGAGGATTGCCCAATGATCAGGTTTTAGAAAAGATGCGCTGGGCTGATGTGGTTGTAGTGCCTAGCCGCCATGTCTACCCAGAAGGATTGCCTCTGACGATATACGAAGCGTTAACGGTTAGAACGCCATTGATTCTTTCCGACCACCCTATGTTTTTGCAAAAATTTGAGCTAGGAAAAGATGTGCTGATGTTTCCTGAGAAAGACGCCGTCTGCCTGGCTCGCTGCATCAAGACTCTGCTCACTGACGCAGGGGTCTACAACACCCTGTCCTTAAATGCTGCCGACGCCTGGGCTAGGCTACAGCTGCCCGTTAAGTGGCATGACCTAATTGGGCAGTGGATCGCAGATACGCCGGAGAGTCGTCAGTTTTTATTTGGCCACAGCTTGGGGCAGTGCTCGTATCAGCAGCAGCAGCTCAAGTCTAGCCCAGTCCTGTCAACGCTGAGCTGAGCGCACCAACTGAGAGCAGAATGGCCGCTGCTGAGCCTGGGCAGGTAGCTGAGGTGGTCTGGCCTGAGGTGGTCTAGCATGGAAGGGTTGTCTACCAAATCATGCATGAGCGCCCTCGATTTGTAGGGGTACGGTATGTGTCGCCCCTGCAGGGTCCCTGACGATGAATCGGGGTTGACCAAATCAGATTTCGTATTAGGCAGTAGCTCGGACTGGTCTAACTCTATGTCTATCAGCATTTCTACGCTTTCCGGTTCTAAAACGCCCTTTTGGCAGCGCGCTCCTAAGCTGATTCTGCGCCCGCTAGAGTACTTCGAAGACAACTATCGCCGCTACGGCCCAGTATTTCAGGTGGGAGAAGGGCCGCCGCCTTCGATCTATGTGGCCGACCCGGCGGTAATTCAGGGCATTTTTCAGGCTGATGCGGCTCAGTTTCATGTGCCGCCCCAGAGCGCGGGCAGCGGGTTGACCTTTTTGCTGGGCGATCGCTCTCTACTGCTGCTAGATGGCGATCGCCACCGTCGCCATCGCCGCTTGCTGATGCCGCCGTTCCACGGCGATCGCATGCGGGCCTACGGCGATGTGATCTGCGATCTGACCGCGCAGGCGATGGCTGACTGGCAGCCGGGCACGGCGTTTAACGTGCGGGCCGCCATGCAGGACATTACCCTGCGGGTGATTCTCAAGGCGGTGTTTGGGCTGGAGGACGGCGATCGCTACGATCGCCTGCGGCAGCTGCTCAGCACCCTGCTGGAGGGGTTGGGCACGCCCTTTAGCGCCTTTTTTATTTTCTTTCCGGGGCTGCAAAAGGACCTGGGGCCGATCAGCCCCTGGGGCCGGTTTGTGCGTATCAAAGCCGAGATCGACGCTCTGATCTACGCCGAAATTGAGGAGCGGCGGCGGCAGCCCCAGCCTGAGCGCACCGATATTCTGTCGCTGATGATGGCCGCCCGCGACGAGCAGGGCCAGCCCCTCAGCGACGGCGAGCTGCACGACGAGCTGATGACGCTGCTGGTGGCGGGGCACGAAACCACCGCTTCCGCGCTGACCTGGGCGCTGTACTGGGTGCACTGGCTGCCGGAGGTGGGCGATTCCGAGACGGAACGCGTTGCGAAGCGCCTGCGCCATGACCTCGATCGCCTGGGTCCAGAGGCTGACCCCCTGGCGATCGCCAGCCTGCCCTACCTCACAGCCCTCTGCCAGGAAACCCTGCGCATTTACCCGGTGGCCCCCACCACCGGCATTCGCATTCTCAGCCAGCCGCTGACGGTGGCGGGCTACGAGTTTCCGGCGGGGGCGGTGCTGTTTCTCAACATTTACCTGGTGCACCACCGGGAAGATCTCTACCCCGAACCCGATCGCTTTAGGCCCGAGCGGTTTTTGGAGCGGCAGTACTCGCCCGCCGAGTTTTTGCCCTTTGGCGGCGGCCACCGCAGCTGCATTGGCATGGCCTTTGCGCTGATGGAAATGAAGCTGGTGCTGGCCACCGTGCTGCGCTACTGGGATCTGGAACTGGCCCCACGCGATCGCCGCCCGCTGCGCCCCGTGCGACGCGGCCTCACCCTGGCCCCGCCGGGCAACCTGAAGCTGGTGCCGATCGGCCAGCGGGTGCCCCAGGCCCAGGCCCTACCCCTGAGCTAGCGCTGCATCCACTGGGGCAACGCCCCCCTGGTCTAAAATCTGAGGAATCAAATCTTCGCGGCGCACCGCCATCAGGTGTACGCCCTGGCACACCTGCCGGGCCGCCTGCACCTGCTCGGCGGCGATCTGTACCCCCTCTTGCAAGGGGTCAGCGGCGGCGGCCAGGCGATCGACAATGGCTTGGGGAATGGTGACCCCTGGCACATTGCGGTTGATGAAATTGGCGTTTTTGGCCGACTTGAGCAGGAAAATGCCCGCCAGCACCGGGCGATCGCAGCCCACAGCCACTTGATCCATAAACTTAGCTAAGCGATCGAAGTCAGTGATCAGCTGGCTTTGAAAGAACTGCGCCCCCGCCTTGACCTTGGCCTCAAACCGCCGCTGCAACCCTGACCAGCTCTGCGACTGAGGGTCGATCGCGGCCCCGGCAAACAGATCGAGCGCTCCATCGGTGAGGGGCTTGTCGTTGCTGTCTACCCCGCAGTTAAGCTTGTCGAGCAGCTTCAGCAGCCGCACCGATTCTAAATCGAACACCCCCCGCGCCTCAGGGTGGTCGCCCGCCTTGATCGGGTCGCCTGTGAGGGCCAAAATGTTGCGCACCCCCAGGGCATAGGCCCCCATCAGGTCGGCCTGGAGGGCGATGCGGTTGCGATCGCGGCAGGCCACCTGGCACACCGCCTCCACCCCCTGCTGTTGCAGCAGCAGCGCCGCCGCCCACGACGACATCCGCATCACCGCCCGGCTGCCGTCGGTAATATTCACCGCGTGCACCCGGCCCTTGAGCAACTGCCCCATCGCCAGCATGTGCGCTGGGTCGCCCCCCTTGGGCGGCATCACCTCTGCCGTTACCAAAAACTGGCCAGCCTGGGCCGCCGTGCGCAGCCGATAACCCAACGGTGCAGAAGTCAAAAAGTCCTCCTCCGGAATCCGTGCCTCGGATTCGATGTAATACGGGGTGATGTAATAGGGGTAGTTGATCAGTATATCTCGATGGCTACAGCGGCTTAGAGTAGCCCAGGGCTGTTTTTACCCGGTCTAGAGTCTGATTAGCTACCGCGCGGGCCTTTTCGTCACCCGCTTTGAGAATGCTCTCTAGATAGGCGCGATCGCCCATCAGCTCGCTAAATCGGGTCTGAATCGGGGCCAGCGCTGCCACCGCCGTTTCGGCCAGCAGGGGCTTAAACTGGCCCCAGCCCATCTCGCGGCACTCTGCTGCCACCGCCTCCTTGGTTTGCCCCGACAGCAGCATGTAGAGGGTCAGCAGGTTGTGGCACTCGGGCCGGGCCGGGTCGTCGAACCACAGGCCCCGTTCGGGGTCGGTCTTGGCCCGCTTAAACTTTTTGACCATTACCTCAGGCGGGTCAGTGAGGTCAATGCGGCTCTGCTCAGAGGGGTCTGACTTCGACATTTTTTTGCTGCCGTCGGTCAGGCTCATCACCCTCGCCCCCTCCTTGCGAATCATGGGTTCGGGCACCTTGAGCACCGGGTTGTCTTCGCTGCCAAACTGAAAGTTGAGCCGGTTGGCAATGTCGCGGGTGAGCTCTAGGTGCTGCTTCTGGTCTTCGCCCACGGGCACCAGGTCAGGCTCGTAGAGCAAAATGTCGGCGGCCTGCAGCACCGGGTAGTCGAGCAGGCCAATGCTGACGTTTTCCCCCTGCTTGATGGCTTTTTCTTTGAACTGAATCATGCGCTCTAGCCAGTTGAGCGGCGTGATGCAGTTAAACAACCAGGCCAGCTCCGAGTGGGCCGACAGGTGCGACTGCACAAAAATGGTGGCCTTCTCGGGGTCAATGCCGCAGGCAATATAGGTAGCCGCCACCTTGTAGGTGTCTTCGGCCAGCCGGGTGGGGTCGTGGGGCACGGTAATGGCGTGCAGGTCGGCCATAAACAGAAAGGCGTCGTACTCTTCTTGCAGGTCAACCCAGTTGCGAATTGCGCCCAGGTAGTTGCCCAGGTGCAGGTTGCCGGTCGGCTGAATGCCTGAAAGAATGCGCTGTTTGGCCATAGGTCAGAAAAGGTGCGGCTAGAAGAATGGAACGGATGCAGAGCCAGCAGGTGGCACAGTCCCTTACGAATCTACCCTAATCTCTGCCTGCCGCAGTAGCCAGACATGAACCAACGGTCAGACTTTCCTTGCCGGGATTGGTTTAATTGTTTAGCGTTATGAGTAGCAATCGTCAGCATTCACTAAACCCTATGAATACTTCCACCGACTCCGCCGATCTGTCGAGCCGTTTGCAAACCGCGATTAGCCTGGCCCAAAGCGTTCAGCAGCACCCTGAGGCCCACGAGGCGTTTGAGGCTTTGCTGGCAGAACTTAAAACTCAGACTCCCGAAACCGCCGATCTGCTGGCGCAGCTCTGGCAAGAGTACATCAGCTCGAAGCGCTCTTCGCTGTTTTGGGAACAGCTCTCTGAGGTTGAGAAGAACCTGTCCGATCGCCTCAGCGAGAGCCACATGCAGCTCAAGCAAAACTACCTGCGCCTGATGCAGGAGCAGTAGGCGCAGGTAGTTTGATCGGTTAATTTTGTGGGTCTAAGGTCAGGGCTAAGCAGGGGTAGCTATCAGCCTTCCCTGGCCAGCACCTGGTTTTCAACAGCCGCTTCCTCTGCAGGCTGAAGAGTGGTCATTACTACGGCTGTATGGGGGCTGAGCAGGTCTTGCTGGGCGTTGGGCTGCTGGCAAGCCACCATGGTTTTAACGTGCTCCATCTCGTCATCTCGGATGGCGACAAAGACATCGTAAAGGTTGTTGACCTGGGGACGGCGATCGGCTGCAACCTGGGAGGTTTGAAACTCGTCAAACATATACAGGTCGCCATCGCGGTAGTACTGCACAGCTACGGCGGGGGCAGGCCGGGCTTTCAGCGTCTCAGCTTCGGCATTTAGGAACTTGTCGTAGGTGGCGTAGGCGTGGCCTTCCACCAGTTCCATGAAGTGGTATGCCGAGCGAGGAGAGACCAGGTACAGGGCCGCAATCACCCAGTAGTAGATTAGGGCGGCGGTTTTTGCTAGCAGGCGATCGCCCCAAAAGTCAGCACCTCCCAGGTCTTCCATAATCAGCAGGTGGTGCAGCTCATTCCAAGACTCGGCGAAGTGAATTTTGAGCCAGTCGGCCTTGCGCCACAGGCCCAGGGTTTCGTACAGGTGCAGCACCGACAGATAAGAGAAATAGGGCACCCGCGCCACGGTTTCGAGCACGTAGAAGCGCGGATAGGGGCGGTTGGCATAGACGGTGTTGATCACAAAGACCAGAATGCCGACGAGTAGACGAATCATCAGTAGTACCTCGTGGGTTGTAGCGGAGGAAAGGTGAGGAAAACCTCGTCACTTAAAACCAGATCCTGGAAAGAACAAACTTTGGCAGAAGGTTTTCCATAGCTAAAGTAGACTTCTAGTTCAGAACTAGCCAGAGAATTTTAGATGGATTTCATAATCCCTTCAGGCTTCTTCATATATCTCCTGCCCCCCTATAAAAGCAACCTTTCTGTTGTTTTTGTAAGGGCAGCTATAGGGTGAATACGTAGTAATAAAAACCAATCCCTATTTCGGGGAAAATACCTATACTTACATCTGTTGCAACAGGATAATTTACAGGATTTAATGGCAAATTTAAGCTATATAGCTCTGAATACCAAAAGGCTAAATTGCGAGGGAGCCTATCCTTTAGCTGATTAACTGACAAAAGTTCTAATGTGAATCGGGCGTTGAGCGCAGCGTTCGCGCAGCGTCTCCAGAAGAGAAAACCCAACATCAGTAACGGTTTTGTTGCGTTGCTCCAATCTACGGGTGAGCGATCGCAGGCTATGCCCTATTCGTAACCACCTTATGCCAACAAGTACTGTACTGTTGCCATCATTCGAATGGTTTTCGATGAATTGATGGACGGTGTGTGCAGCAGCCTCATATCCATCAAATACACATCTCCGGCCTGGCCAGACATTTCCACAATGGATAGATTGCTGCGACCCAGTTCGATTTCCATGTCACTACCGTTTCGCAGTACCTCACGGATGTTTCGGCGCGATTCTCCGCGATTGCTCAACAGATGTGATCCGGCTAAGGCTAAGGTGGCACCACCGTGAGGGTTAACATCATCAATCAAAATGAAAGCTTGAATACCGGGTATGCGCTGCTGGTGGGATGAAATGTCGGTGTGCCAGTTCAGTCCGTTCAGAGTCCAGTCGCCCTGGTGTGGAAGAGAAATGAGTAGCTGACTCTGGGCTGGAGCTAATTTCCCATTAGCTAATGAGTTTATTAATGCAAGCGTGTCTGGCGTTATGACTTTAGATTGAAGGTCGTGATGGTTTACCAGTCCAGACAGTTTTGCTATCTGCTGGAAAGCAGGCATCTGTTTAATAGAAGCCGACAAGTTTTTTCCTGAAGACCAGATTTTTAGCCTGCTCAGTTCGGCCAAGATGTGTTCTTTGATGGGCCTGACCTGTCTTTTTGAAAGGGCTCCTTTTAATCGTAGATAGCCTTTTGTTTGAAAAGAAGACTTTTGTTCTGGTGTCATGGAACTAATCTGCATGCGCACAGGGCATAACGATTACGCTCACAGCCGTAGGTGGCTGTTGTTGGTAGATATTGGGTTTGCTTTGTCGACTTAATCTACGGGCGAGCGATCGCACTATTCCCGTGCAGCGCGTTCCTCACTGATTTGCTGATCGATCTCTAGAGCTGTTCGCTGGTGCTCGGGCGCTAGAGGATGGTTGTGCAAAAACTGCAAAATGGCTGTGCTGCTGCCTTTTTCTGGCTGTTCAGCTTGAGGATGCTCTTGAGTGGCTACCTGGCTTTTTTTGAGCAGTTGAATAAATTGAGCCAGCAAATCCAGCGCGTCTTGGGGCAGGGTTTGAAGGTCTTGCTGGATTTGTTCGAGGGTGGCCACAGGTAGACCTCTCCGGGGATAAAGGATTGGGTTGTAGAGTAATCTGGTTTTAGTTTATCGCTCTGGTCGGGTGGATCGCTTTCGTCTGGGCAACTTGGCTGCTTTGGGTTGGGCGACTTTGGCGGTATGAATGCGAGCACGATACAGCGGCAGGCTCATCGTTGGAGACTTGAGGCCCTAGCTGAAGGACCTTAAAAATCAGAGATTGCCAATCTTTTCAGTGCGTGTGAAGGGCAGATGGCGATTGCTGAAGCAAGTGAGATGGGTGGTTAAGGAGTTGTTGGGTTTCCTTCGCCAACCAATCTACGGGCTATATTTGAAAGCCACCTTATAAAGCATCTGCGGTTTCTCGCACAGACTGAAGAAACTGAATTATTTCTTGAACAACTGGGGCTTTACGGAGAAGCTTAAGATCTTCATCTGTGAGTTGCTCGACTAATTGAGCCTGACTCTGAAGATTCTTTGATTGAGAAATCAGTTGTTTTAAGGCTTGCCAAGGCTGGTACACCGCCAAACTAAGTACATCTTGAGAAGGTGCATACCCTAGCAAACGCGAAAGTAGGGAAACATCTTGGAAAAAAATGATTTCGAAAGTAGGAACAGCCAGTATTACTTTAACTGGTGTATTCACAGCAATGTTTCCAACAATTTCTTCAGTATCTTTGAGTCGTTGTTCAACTTGCTCCGGGGTAGTTGCATCAGCATCCGCTACGATTGCAACGGGGGATTGTCGGCGAACAATCAAAGAACGAGCTAGCGACTTGGTTGCAGAGAGTCCACCTGCCGCAACAATCTCAACATTGCTAACGAATTCTTCTGGAAGAAGACGCTTCAATAACTGTGCGTCACGCTCCCCCTCACATACAATGTAAGTCGTCATGGGATATCCCTCTCTCTAACATCATAGTCAGGCAACCCATCTTCTACGCACACGCGATACTTAAGAAGGAGCAGTTCACAGATCGACTCTCGCTCTAAAGCATATTTTAGCTCTTCTCCACTCCAAAGCAGAATTGTCTGAGGCAATGAGAAGTAGGAGAGATGGCGGGCTGGATCAGTAAAACCTGTTCGACTAAAGACCAAACCAAGCGTACTTGCAGGACGACGTAAAAGTTGGTTACGCAGTTTAGCGATTGGTGCAATGTCAACATTGACCTTGTCGGCAAAGTCTTTGCTCTCTACTAGGCAAGATAACCCTGAACAGTAAACTACACCATCAACTTGTTCAACCTCTTCCCCAAACAATCTTACGCTATACGAATACTTGACCTCTGCCCCATCAAGCTGAAAAGCTCGTAGAACCAAGTATTCAAAGGCTTTCCCAGGATCCCATCCTAAAGTGTTACGGTTCTCAATGCTATCCCAAAGCGATCGCAAATCTTTCCACCCTAGGGACTGAATCATCGCTTCGTATTCTGCTGCTGCTGTCAATCCCAAGCCTCCAAGCCTTGTCTCGTGACTTGCTAGGACTAGTTTACAACGTTAACTCAATTGCTTAATTAGAGAGAAAGTTTCGGCCTATTTACCCTAATTCAGGTGGATAGACTGAGCCCTTCCATATATAGACCTGCATTGGCCGATCGCCGCCAACCTTCCGCATATCTCAACAAAGCTGGGCTAGCTCACCAGCCGCGAACCAGAGCCGTCACAAAACTTTGACATATCGACCAGCCAATACGGTTGAACTTATCGCCCAATTCTGGCAGGGTAAGACTGCGGGGAATGATTTCAGGCGGGAGCCTGAGGAGTTGCACCTCCTCAAGCGCCCTAATCGTCCCAACTTAATCACGGTAAGCTGCGACGACTGGGTTCATTCTAGATCCGGTCTCTCGCTTTGCCGAAACGAGGGATCTGGATAGTTCCCCGTTTTCTTTATCGAAAACGGAGACAACCCGAATGTTTTTAGACAACGCCCCAGAGGGCACCGGCCCCGACAGCTTTGTTTTGCCGACCTATCGGCAAGAAACCCTGCGCCATATTTTGTTGGGCGACTACAGTGCCCTCATCGACGGCATTAGCCATTTGGTTTCGCTGGGCTACTGCGACAGAGTCGCCTGGTCAGAGCCCATCCCCACCGGGCGCAGCGGCGAATATATCAGCGTCATGACCCGCAGGCGAGGGGGCAGCAGGCCCTAGCGATCGCGTTGTAGGTCAGGCTCACACCCGTGGAACCCAGTAGGCCCACGGCTATTGGGTTCCATTTTGTTTTTAGGCTGGTGGAAGACTCTCTAAAACTGCTTAAAGAGTCTTTGAGAGTGCCTGGAGAGTCTTTGGGATTGTTGTGAGAGTCTTGAGGATTGTCGGGAGAGTCTTTGGGATTGTTGCGAGAGTCTTGAGGATTGTCGCGAGAGCCTTTGGGATTGTCGCGAGAGTCTTTGGGATTGCCGGGAGAGTCTTTGAGATTGCCCGGAGAGTCTTTGGGACTGTCGGGAGAGTCCTTGGGATTGTCGCGAGAGTCTTTGGGATTGTCGGGAGAGTCTTCAAGCTGGTTCTTAGCGTTTTACCGCTTGGCGCAAGAATGCCCCTGCCCCCTACCTGAAGAACGTTAGCAAGGGTAGGCGACTGTCGATGGTGCGCGATGTTGGGGCTGTCTAAGCGCGATCGCCCCGCTTGATGCATTCCATGCAGACATGAAACAAGCTGACGATTAAAGCCACCTCAACGCCAATTTGTAGCCTCGTGGGGGCCGAGAGCAAACCCGCCAGCACCAGTACCGAACCCACAATTAGCGCCGCAATCAGCAGCACCTCGTCGTCAAACAGCCTTAGCCCTGCCCAGAGGGTGGCAAAGCCAACCAGCCAAAAGATTAAGTAGCTGTTCATGGGTGTGGCACGGCCAGGGCGCAGGTGCAGAAGTAGGGGCACAACCATGCTACGTCCTTTAGGCCCGCCGTTATCTATGGGCTTGCCGCTGTGCCCACGGTCCCCGTGGGAGATTTCTATAATTAACCCATGCCGTTCTGCCCCAGGGGCTGCCATGTCAGATTCACGACCCAGGCCCGAGTCGCGCCGCAACGTGCTCAAGTATGCTGGTCTGCTGGCGGGGGGTGCGGCGCTGCCTGCCTCACTGCGGGCCTTTGGTGCCCAGCTGGGCTTTTCGAGTCGTTTGGGGCCGGGGCTGTCGGCGCTGCCGGTCGATATCGCTGAGGCTACACCCCTGGCGACGGCTAGCCTCAGCCCCCACCGGGTGGCGCTGGTCAAAACCACCGATCGCGCGGCAGGGGTACGGCAGGCGATCGCCCTGCTGCAGCCGCCCAGCTTTAGCGGCAAGAGCGTATTCATCAAGCCCAACTACAACACGGGCGATCCGGCCCCGGCCTCCACCGATCCGGTGGTGCTAGAGACCCTGGTGCAGGAAATTCAGGGCGCAGGCGCAACCTCAATTACGGTGGGCGATCGCTCCGGTATGGCCGCCACCCGCGCCGCTATGACCCAGCAGCAGGTGTTTGCCCTGGCCGATCGCCACGGCTTTACGCCCCTCGTCTTCGACGACCTGGGCCGCGACGACTGGCAGTATTTTGAGGCGGCGGGCACCAGCTGGTCGCAGGGGTTTGCGATCGCCCGCCCGGTGCTCAACGCCGATGCGATCGTCAGCGTCTGCTGCCTCAAGACCCATCGCTTTGGCGGTCACTTTACCCTCTCGCTGAAAAACTCGATTGGCATGGTGGCCCGCCGGGTACCCGGCGATGGGCACGACTACATGCGCGAGCTGCACCGCTCGGCCAACCAGCGGCTGATGATCGCCGAAGTCAACCGCGCCTATCGCCCCGCTCTGGTGGTAATCGACGGGGTCGATGCCTTTGTGGGCGGCGGCCCCGAGCAAGGGCAAAAGGTGCGGGCGGGTGTGGTGCTGGCCAGCACCGATCGCGTTGCCATTGACGCGACGGGCATTGCTCTACTGCGCCAGCTGGGCACCACCCGCGAGGTAGCGGACGGGTCGATCTGGCAGCAGGCGCAGATTCGCCGCGCCGCCGATTTGGGCCTGGGGGCCACCCGTCCTGAGCAAATCGAGCTACTCACGGCGGATGCGGCCAGCGCCCAGATGGCCGACGAGATTCGCCCGTTTTTGAGCTAAGGGTCACCGCTCAGGCTCTGGCCACGCTACCAAACCATGGGGCTGGAATAGTCCTACACTGATGGTGTCGTTCTAGATCTGCCATTGGCAGGCGCGTCAATCGCCCCTCAATTGCGGGTTTAAAGCAAAGCCCACACTGGTCTTAGTGGATGAAGGAAAATGCCGGATGGAAATGACCCGCAGCAGTAAGATACCGGAAATACTCAAAGCTCATGAAGCAGATCTGCTGTTGGAGTGGAACCAGGAGCTGATTGCGACCAACACCCGCAAAGGGCTGATTAAAGAGGCCGAGCTACAGGAAGAGTGTCGAGAATTTCTCAAGCTGCTGCGTATGGCGGCGCAGTCGGGCAACCTGAGCAACATTCAGGCACCCGAATGGCGGGAGGTGCGGGAGATGCTGACCAGCATTTCGCGATCGCGCTCTCAAAAAGGCTTCACCCCTACCGAAACGGCTACCTTTGTCTTTTCATTCAAGCGACCGCTGTTTGATCGGCTGCGGCAGCAGCTGCACGACCCCGCCGAGCTGGGCGAAGAGGTTTGGCAGGCCACCGACCTGCTCGATTCCCTGGGCCTGTTGGTGATGGAAGTTTACCAAAAGTCGCGCGAAGAGGTGATTTTGCGGCAGCAGGAAGAGCTGATGGAGCTGTCTACGCCCGTGGTCAAACTGTGGGACGGCATTTTGGCGCTGCCGATTATTGGCACCCTAGACAGTGCCCGCACCCAGGTGGTGATGGAGTCGCTGTTGCAGAAGATTGTCGAAACTGGCTCAGAAGTCGCCATCATCGACATTACCGGGGTGCCCACCGTTGACACCCTGACCGCCCAACATTTGCTCAAGACCGTGACCGCCGCTCGCCTGATGGGGGCCGACTGCATCATCAGCGGCATTCGCCCTCAAATTGCCCAAACGATTGTGTATCTCGGCATCGATTTAGCTGATGTGACAACGAAAGCAACCCTGGCCGATGCCTTTCTGACGGCACTCAAGCGCACAGGAACCGCGATCGCCCGCAAGTAGCCTGCAAGTCGGCAGAGGAGAGACTGATGGAACGGATTCCCATCCTGCAAATGGGCGAATTTTTGCTCGTCACCATTCAGGTCGACATGCACGATCGCCTGGCGATGACGCTACAAGATGATCTGACCAACCGCATTAGTCAAACCCATGCCAGCGGGGTTTTGATTGACATTTCTGCCCTGGAGATTGTCGATTCTTTTATTGGCAGAATTTTGGGCAACATTGCCAAGATGTCGCGGGTCATGGATGCTGAGACGGTGGTCGTTGGCATGCAGCCCGCCGTCGCGATTACCCTGGTGGAGCTGGGGCTGTCGCTCACCGGCATTCGCACAGCATTGAATGTGGAAAAGGGAATGGCGCTGTTGCGATCGTCAGTGGGTGAACCTGCCACTGTTCAGGCCATTGAGACAGAGTGGGACGTAGAGGACAATGCAGAAGATTGAGGAGATGGTCATTCAATCTTCTGCGGATGTAGTTTTGGTGCGCCAGGCCGTGCGCCAGTTCGCCGTTGAAATTGGTTTTGGTTTAGTCGACCAGACCAAAATTGTCACCGCCGCCAGCGAGCTGGCCCGCAACACCCTCGACTATGGCGGCGGCGGCACCGTCAGGCTAGAAGCGCTGCAGGAAGGCGGACGGCGGGGGCTGAGGCTTACCTTTGAGGATCAGGGGCCGGGCATTGCCGATATTGACATGGCGCTGCGGGATGGCTTCACCACCGGGGGCGGGCTGGGCATGGGGCTCGGGGGGGCCAAACGGCTGGCCAACGAGTTTGAAATTAAGTCTGTGGTAGGAGAGGGAACGCGGGTCAGCATCGTACGCTGGAAATAACTTGAGGAAACCCATTGAATGAATCGACGGCGATCGCGATTACCGAGCCAAGCCAGACTGGAGAAGCCCGGCGAGCCGCTCTGGCCCTGGCCACCCGGCTGTGCTTTGCGGAAACCGAGCGGGGCAAAATTGGCCTTTTGGTGACGGAGGTTGCCACCAATCTCATTCTACACGGGGGCGGCGGCGTGGTTGTGCTGCGGGCGATCGAGCAAGATGACATGCTCGGCATCGAAGTGCTCGGCCTAGATCGAGGCGCTGGCATGGTGGATGTGGAGGAATGCCTGCAAGACGGCTTTTCGACCGCAGGCACAAGGGGCAACGGGTTGGGTGCCATTCGCCGCCTCGCCGACTTTTTTGAAATCTACTCGCAGCCCAACAAAGGCACGGCCATTCTGGTGCATCTCTGGGCCAAAGCGTCACCCCATGCGCCACCCAAAATCATTGAAATCGGTGTGGTGGCGTTACCCAAGCTGGGCGAAGAAATTTCTGGCGATGCCTGGGCCTGGGAGGGGGATCAGCACCGCAGCCTGTTTCTGGTGGTGGATGGGTTGGGCCACGGCCCGGCGGCGGCCAGCGCCTCTTCCGCCGCGATTCGGGTGTTTCACGATCACCGCCATCAGTCGCCCCAGCACATTGTCGAAGCCGCCCACGCGGCGCTGCGCAGCACCCGAGGGGCAGCGCTAGCGATCGCCGAAATCAACTTTGAGCAGCAGACCGTTTGCTTTGCGGGCGTTGGCAACATTGCGGCCAGCATTTCTTCAGCCACCGAACACCACAACCTGATGTCGTACAACGGCACCGTGGGGCATGAGGTGCGTAAAATCAAAGAATTCACCTACCTCTGGTACCCCAGCGGGCTGCTGACGATGCACTCCGACGGCATCAGCACCCAGTGGAAGCTCGATCGCTACCCCGGCCTCAGCCAGAAACATCCCAGCCTGATTGCCGGAGTGCTGTACCGCGATTTTTCGCGCGATCGCGACGATGTGACTATGGTGGTGGCGAGAGGAACGGGCCTATGATCACCCTCTTCACCCTGCAAATTCACTACGAACAGGATGTAGTGCAGGCGCGGCAGCGCACCCGCGAGCTGGCCGAGCAGCTGGGCTTTGACGGGCAAGATCAGGCGCGGCTGGCCACGGCGGTTTCAGAAATAGCCCGCAACGCGTTTCAGTATGCCCAGGGTGGCACGGTGCAGTTTGACCTGGTAGAAAACCGCCAAACCTTTTTGATTCAGGTGCAGGATCAGGGCCGGGGCATTCCCCATCTGAGCGACGTTTTGGCGGGCCGCTATCAGTCGCCTACGGGCATGGGCTTGGGGATTGTTGGCACGCGGCGGCTAATGGATGCCTTTGAAATCGAGTCGAGCGAGCAGGGCACCACCGTGCGGCTGAGCAAGGCGCTGCCCAAGCGTTCACCACGTGTCTCCTCAGGGGAATCGCCCCCGCTCACCGACTCCCAGCTGCAGCAGATTCGAGAGGCGGTTGGGGGGCGATCGCCCCAGAACCCCTACGACGAAATTCAGCGGCAAAACCAGGAGCTGCTGCGGGCGATGGCCGAACTGCGCAAGCGCGAGGAAGAGCTCACCTTCCTCAACCGCGAGCTAGAAGACACCAATCGCGGCGTGATCGCTCTGTATGCCGAACTGGATGAGAAAGCCAGCTCATTGCAGCAGGCCAACGAGCTCAAAACGCGCTTTCTCTCCAACATGAGCCACGAGTTTCGCACGCCGCTTAACTCAATTTTGTCGCTCTCGCGCATGCTGCTGGCCCGCATGGATGGCGATCTGACTGCGGAGCAAGAAAAGCAGGTGACCTTCATTCAAAAAGCAGCCGATGGCCTGTCGGAGCTAGTGAATGACCTGCTGGACCTGGCCAAGGTAGAAGCGGGCAAAACCGAGGTGCGGCCCAGCGCCTTTGAGGTAAGCGACCTGTTTGCCACCCTGCGGGGCATGCTGCGACCGCTGCTGGTGCAGGGGTCTTCGGTGTCGCTGGTGGTGGAAGAACCGGACGCACTGCCCCCGCTCTACAG
The DNA here is from genome assembly GCF_050565655.1 of Nodosilinea sp. AN01ver1. Lineage (NCBI taxonomy): Bacteria > Bacillati > Cyanobacteriota > Cyanophyceae > Nodosilineales > Nodosilineaceae > Nodosilinea > Nodosilinea sp. AN01ver1. Next base: position 35,742 of record NZ_JBNXVS010000003.1, read on the forward strand.
CGATGAGGGCAAGATTGCTCAAATCCTCAGAAACTTTGTCTCAAACGCGCTCAAGTTTACGGAGCGAGGAGAGGTGCGAGTCACGGCAGAGCAAGTGGGTCACATGATTCAGCTCTCGGTGTCTGATACGGGCATCGGCATTGCCCCCGACGACCAGGAGCGCATCTTTGAAGATTTTGTCCAAATTGAGTCTGACCTGCAAAAGCAGGTGAAAGGGACGGGGCTGGGCCTGCCGCTGTCGCGCAAGCTGGCCGAACTTATGGATGGCAGCGTTTCGGTGCAAAGCGAACCGGGTCAGGGGTCTACCTTTTCGGTCTGCATTCCCATCGTCTACCCTAAAGCGGCAGAGCTGCCCGCCTCACTGCAGCCCGTCACCGCCCTCAACCCGGCCCGGCTGCCGATTCTGGCGATCGAAGACCACACCGAAACGCTATTTATTTACGAAAAACACCTGCAGACATCTCGATATCAGCTAATTGCCACTCGCACCCTGGCTCAGGCCAGACAGGCCCTACAGCAGCTTAAGCCCGCCGCGATCGTGCTGGATATTCTGCTGGAAGGGCAAAACGGCTGGACATTTCTGCGCGAGATCAAGAGTGATGAAGCCACCCGCGACATTCCGGTGCTGGTCATCACGGTTGTGGATAACGAAAAACAGGCGATCGCCCTGGGGGCCGACGGGTTTTTAATTAAACCTGTCGACCAGTTACCCTTGCTTACCAAACTCAACACGCTAATCAGTCAGGGCAAGGCCCAAAAACTCTTACTTATTGATGATGACCCGGCTTACCGATATGTGGTTAAACAGTGGTTGACGGATATGCCGCTACAGTTTTTAGAAGCTGAAGGTGGACGACAAGGATTGGCCGTGGCAGAGAGTGAACAACCCACTGCAATTTTGCTTGACCTGGAAATGCCAGAGTTCAGCGGATTCGATGCGCTCGATCGGCTTCGTCATAACCCCGTTACTCAATCCATTCCTGTGATCATTCACTCGTCAACCCAGTTAACCGTAGAAGCCCAGAACCGTTTAGCTCAACAAGGTGTCGCCATCCTGTCTAAGGAGAAAACATCTCAAGCAGAAGCCGTTTCTCATCTCCGAGAAGCCCTCGCCAAAGCTGGACTCGTTCTAGATGCTTGAGGATGTACCATGTTTGAGCCCAGCGAAACCATCCTGCACATTGATGATAACGAGGCCAATCGCTACATCGTACGGCGAATTTTGCAAAACGCAGGCTTTGCCGTCGTAGAAGCGGCAACCGGATGCGCAGGCCTAGAGGCGATCGCTCAACATCAGCCAGCGCTGGTCATTTTAGACGTAAGACTGCCCGATTTAAACGGGTTTGAAGTCTGCCGCCAAATTAAATCTAACCCCCAAACTCGCTTTATTCCGGTACTGCATCTCTCCGCCAGCTTTGTCAAAAGTCAGGACAAAGCCGAAGGGCTAGACAGCGGTGCCGATGGCTATCTGGCCCAGCCGGTGGAACCGATTGAACTGCTGGCCACAGTGCGATCACTGTTTCGCATTCGCCAAGCCGAAGAGCTAGCGCTAATTTCAGCGCGCGAGTGGCAAACCACCTTTGACGCCATTAACGACAGCGTTTGCCTGCTCGATCAGCAGGGGGCCATTTTGCGCTGCAACCAGGCCACAACGCGGCTTTTTGATCGGCCTGCGGACGCTATTTTGGGGCAGGTTCACTACGAGTTAATGCATGTCACCCTGGATGTGGGTGACGGCACCTGCTTCTACCGCGCCAAAGCAACGCACCAGCGTCAAATGCTAGAGCTGCAAAGCCAGGCCCGCTGGTTTGCCAAAACTATGGACCCGGTGCTGAATGAATTTGGCACCTTCACAGGGGCGGTTTTGACCCTGGTCGACATTACCCATCGCAAGCAGATCGAGTCTGAACGCAAGCAGGCAGAACTGACTCTGCAAGAGCGCAACCAGCGCCTGGATGCGCTGTACGAAACGACCCGTGAACAAGCCGATCAGCTGCGGCAGGCGAACCGCATTAAAGACGAATTTTTAGCGGTGCTATCCCATGAGCTCAGGTCGCCGCTGAACCCGATTCTGGGCTGGGCCAGAATACTGCAAACGAAGCAGCAGGACGCCGCCAAAACGCAGTACGCGCTGGAGACAATCGAGCGAAACGCCAAACTACAGGCCCAGCTCATTGAGGACTTGCTCGATGTTTCTCGCATCCTGCAGGGCAAGCTCAATCTCAATATGGTTCCAGTCAGCCTGTCATTCACTATTAAATCTGCGCTTGAGACCGTGAAACTCGCGGCTGAGGCAAAATCAATTCAAATTGAGACCATTTTTGAGCCCAACGTCGGGCAGGTTTTAGGAGATTCTGGCCGTCTACAGCAGGTGGTTTGGAATCTAATTTCCAACGCCGTTAAATTCACCCCTCAGGGCGGTCATGTGCAGGTGCGGCTAGAGCAAACTGAAGCCGCCGAAGATGTGCAAGCAGAACAGGCTGTATCGCCGCAGCGCCCCGTTACCTACGCTCAAATTACGGTCTGTGATACGGGGCAGGGCATCACGGCTAGCTTTTTGCCCTACGTCTTTGACTAATTCCGGCAGGCCGACAGCACAACGACTCGAAGTTTTGGCGGGCTAGGGCTGGGGCTGGCGATCGTCAGCCACCTGGTTGCGCTGCACGGCGGGACGGTGCAGGCGGCCAGTTTGGGAGAAGGGCAGGGCTCGACCTTTATCGTGAAGCTGCCTGTGATCGCGGCCTCAAATCCGCACCCAGATCATCCCTCGGTGCGCGATCGCTCAGATCTGCACTTCCACGGGTTGCGAGTGCTGTTTGTCGATGATGAACGAGATTCACGCGAGCTAGGTACTTTTTTGCTAGAGCAGCAGGGGGCCAATGTGACTCAGGTGGGGTCGGCCAATGAAGCCTTAAGTCAGCTGCAGCAGGCGGAGTTTGATCTGCTCATTAGCGATATCGGCATGCCCGATATGGATGGCTACGCGCTACTTCGCCACATCAAAGAGCAGTTGCCCGAGCAGAACAGAGACATGCTGGCGATCGCCATTACTGCCTACGCCGGAGAAAAGAATAAGCAGCAGGCCTTAGCCGCCGGATTTCAGCAGCACATTACCAAACCAATTGAGCCAGAAACCCTGCTGCAAACCATTTGGACGCTCGTGCAGGAAAAGGCGTAGCGCCGCACAGCGATCCCAACCTGCTGGCTAGAGAAGCGCCAGGCAGGCTTGGGCGATCGCCCATTCTTCCTGAGTGTGAATCACCAGCGCCCTTACCCTCGAATCGGCTGCCGTAATCTCCTGATCGTCCTTCGAACGGTCCAGACTGTTCTTCAGCCGCAGCCCCAAAAACTCAAAGCCCTCGCAGGCTCGCTGCCACACCAGCGGGCTGTTCTCGCCAATGCCTGCCGTGAACACCACCCCATCCAGCCCGCCCAGGCTGGCGATCATGCCGCCCATTTCGCGGCGCAGGCGGTGAATGAAGGTATCCACGGCTAGCCTGGCCTGCTCATTGCCCTGCTCCATCGCCTCGACTACCGATCGCAGGTCATTAGATATTCCCGACAGTCCCTTTAGCCCCGATTCCTTATTCAGCAGCGTATCGAGCTGGTCGGCGCTGTAGCCCTCCTGGCGCATCAGATACATCAAAATGCCGGGGTCAACGCTGCCTGAGCGACTACCCATCATCAGCCCCTCTAGCGGCGTAAAGCCCATCGTCGTATCCACGCTGATGCCCCCCTTCACCGCCGCCAGCGAGCAGCCGTTGCCCAGGTGGCAGGTGAGCAGCTTGAGGTCGGCCAGATCGCGCCCCATCATATCGGCGGCTCGCTGGGCCACGTACTGGTGGCTAATGCCGTGGAACCCGTAGCGGCGAATGCCCTGCTCGACCCAATCGTAGGGGCCGGGATAGGTGGCAGCCGCCTCGGGCATGCGGGCGTGAAAGGCGGTGTCGAACACCGCCACCTGGGGAATGTTGCCCAGAATGTGCTCCATCGCCTCGATGCCCTGCAAATTCGCTGGGTTGTGGGCCGGGGCCAGCGGCATCAGCCGCTGAATCGCGGCTTTGACCCGCTCGTCAATGCGTACGCTGTCGATGTACTCGCGCCCGCCGTGCACCACGCGGTGGCCCACGGCATCGATCTCTGAGAGGCTGTCGAGTACCTGAGTTGGCCCCTCCACCAGCGTTTTCACCATCGCCTTGATGCCCTCGGCTTTGTCGGCAATGGGCAACACCTGCTGCATCGATTCTCCTGCACTGCTGGCAGAGAGTTCGCCCTGGCCCTGCTGATGGGTCCAGTCGAGGGCGGCACGCCACAGGGGATTCGGAACTTCAGAATTGTCCTGATCCAGATCAAACAGGCAGCTTTTGTGGCTGCTCGACCCGGCATTGAGTACGAAGATTTTCATCCCCTCTTTCCTGGCTTCAACTCAAAGCGTAGCGGCACTACGTCCCCGGTCTCGAATCTAGCTCGTCGGGCAAGTGGGAGCGATCGCCGTGTTTGGCCAGCATCGGCCCATGCTGGTCGAACCGCACCAGGCTGAGCGAGGCGACGGGCAGCTCGATGCGATCGCGGTACCGACCGCTATCGATACCCAAAAGATTGCAGAGAATCAGCCGAATCGTGGTCTTGTGCGACACAATCAGCACGTTGCCCGAGCTGTGGTTGGCCTCAATTTCGGCAATCACCAGGGCGGCGCGGCTGGCTACCTGTACCCCCGTTTCGCCTCCGGTGGGCGGGTTCCAGGCGGGCTCGGCCAGCCAGCGAACGTAGTCTTTGCGGTAGCGGCGCTCTACCTCCTCGTGGGTTTGGCCCTCCCATTCGCCAAAGTACATTTCCTTTAGCCCGTCGCGCTGCTCCATGGTCAGGCCCGTCGCTTTGCAGATGGGGGTAGCGGTGGCCACGGTGCGCCGCAGCGGGCTGGCGTAGATGGCCTGCCAGGGCAAGTGCTGGTACTTGTCCGCAAAAGCCTGGGCCATGGCCATCCCCTCAGCGGTCAGCTCCGGGTCAGATAGACCGCAGTAGGTGCCGGTCTGGCTCGATTCGGTTTCGCCGTGGCGCAGAAAGTAGAGGTTAAGAGACATGGGAGAGAGAAATTTAAAGGAAACGGGCGATCGCCTTCCTATCGTCCTTGCCGACTCGATCGCTGGCATCCCCCCTAGGTACCTGGTCTGGTCTCTAGCTCTGTGGGCAGGTGAGTGCGATCGCCGTGCTTCATCAGCATGGGGCCGTTGTTGTTGAACTGCACATGGCTTACCGAGGCCACCGGCAGATTGATGCGATTGCGATACCGCCCCACGTCCATCCCCATCAGGTTGCACAAAATAATGCGAATGGTGGCCTTGTGAGACACCACCAGCACATTGCCCTCGGTAAAATTCTCTTCGATTTCGGCCATCACCAGCGAGGCCCGACTGGCGATTTGCACCGAGCTTTCGCCCCCGGTGGGCGGGTTCCAGGCGGGTTCGGTGAGCCAGTTCAGGTAGTCGTCGGCGAAGTGCTCGCGCACATACTCGGCGGTTAGCCCCTCCCACTGGCCGTAGTTAATTTCCTTGAGCCCGTTGCGAATCTGCACATTCACACCCACAGCTTTGCTCAGGGGCATAGCCGTCGCGATCGTGCGCTTCATCGGGCTGGCAAAAATCGCCTGCCAGGGCACGGCCTGATACTTGGCCGCAAAGGCATCGGCCATCGCCACGCCTTCGGGGGTCAGCTCGGGGTCAAGCTCGCCGCAGAAGCCGCCGGTTTGGCTGTACTCGGTTTCGCCGTGGCGCAGGAGGTAGAGGTTGAGGGGCATAGGAGCTGTTTAGTAAAGGTACCGTGATAGTTAATTGAAAATTAACTATCACGGTACCTTTAATCCCGCCTGGGTCTGGTCGTACTCCAGCAGCTCTACCGGCACGGGCGATACCTTCCAGATGCCGTTGCAGTAGTCGCGGATGGAGCGATCGCTCGAAAACTTACCCATCCGCAGGGCGTTGAGAATCGACATGCGCGACCAGTGTTCCTGGTCCTGGTAGGCGGTGCCGACCTGGTCTTGGGCGTCGATGTAGGCCTGGTAGTCGGCCAGCAGCAGGTAGGGGTCGCTGTAGAGCAGGTTGTCGGTGAGGGGCTTGAACAGACCGCCGTCGCCCTGGGCAAAAAAGCCGCAGTTGACCAGGTCGATTACCTCTTTGAGCTGGGGGTTGCTGCTGTAGTAGTCCCAGGGGTTGTAGCCGCTGGCTTTGAGGGCCATCACCTCGTCGGTGGTGAGGCCAAACAGAAAGAAGTTTTCGTCGCCGACCTGCTGGCGAATTTCGACATTAGCGCCGTCGAGGGTGCCGATGGTGAGGGCCCCGTTCATAGAAAATTTCATGTTGCCGGTGCCGGAGGCCTCTTTACCAGCGGTGGAAATTTGCTCTGATAGGTCGGCGGCGGGGTACACCCGCTGGCCAAAGGAGACATTGTAGTCGGGCAAAAAGACCACCTTGAGGCGATCGCCGATAGCCGCATCATTATTCACCACATCGCCGACGGCGGTAATGAACTTAATTATCAGCTTGGCCATATGGTAGCCGGGGGCCGCCTTGCCGCCAAAGATAAAGGTGCGGGGGGTGATATCCAAACTGGGGTTTTGCTTCAGCCGCTCGTAGAGGGTAATGATGTGCAGCACGTTGAGGTGCTGGCGCTTGTACTCGTGAATGCGCTTGACCTGAATATCAAACAGCGAGTCGGGGCTGACGGCGATGCCGGTGCGGCTGTGGATGTAGCTGGCCAGATTTTGCTTGATGTCGCGCTTGATCTGCCGCCAGTATTGCCGAAAGCCGGGATCGTCGGCGTAGCCTTCTAGCGATCGCAGCTGCTCCATATCCTGCAGCCAGCCGTCGCCCAGCTTTTCGGTGTAGAGCGCGGCCAGGCGGGGGTTGCTGAGGGCCAGCCAGCGGCGAGGGGTAACGCCGTTGGTGACATTGCGAATTTTGCTGGGGAACAGCTCGTGAAAGTCTTTGAGGATCGTTTTTTTCACCAGCTCGCTGTGCAGAGCGGCCACCCCGTTGATGGCGTAGCTGCCCAGGCTGGCCAGGTTGGCCATCCGCACGTAGCGCTCGCCAGACTCGTCAATCAGCGATAGGTTGGCCAGCTTGGCGGGGTCGTTCAGGTACTGCACCCGCACCTGATCCATAAACCGCTGGTTGATTTCAAAGATGATCTCCAAGTGGCGGGGCAGCAGGCCGCCAAACAGCGAAATCGGCCACTTCTCCAGCGCTTCGGGCAGCAGGGTGTGGTTGGTAAAAGCGAAGGTGTGCTGGGTGATATGCCAGGCTTTGTCCCAGTCGATGCCGTACTCATCGACCAGCAGACGCATCAGCTCGGCGACGCCAACGGCGGGGTGAGTGTCGTTGAGCTGGGCGGCAAACTTTTCATGGAAGCTCTCCAGGGAACGGCCCGAGGCCAGGTGAATGCGAATCATGTCCTGCAGGGCGCAGGAGACAAAGAAAAACTGCTGCTCCAGGCGCAGCTGCTTGCCTGCGATCTGCTCGTCGTTGGGGTAGAGCACCTTAGAGATATTCTCGGAGGTGACTTTGCTGTCGACGGCACCGTAGTAGTCGCCCACGTTGAACGACTGAAAGTTAAACGATTCCACCGCCTCGGCCTTCCACAGGCGCAGGGTGTTGATGGTGTTGACCTGGTAGCCCGGAATCGGCGTGTCGTAGGGAATGCCCTTCACCTGCTTGCCGGGAATCCAGCGCTTGCGGTAGCGACCATCGGAGTCGGTGTAGCCCTCGGTATGGCCGCCATAGCCCACCGTCACCGCCGACTCGGGGTGAGGAATTTCCCAGGGATTGCCGTACTGGAGCCACTTGTCGGTGATTTCGACCTGCCAGCCGTCGCGAATATCCTGATCAAAAATGCCGAATTCGTAGCGAATGCCGTAGCCAATGGCCGGAATTTGCAGACTGGCCATCGATTCCATATAGCAGGCGGCGAGGCGGCCCAGGCCACCGTTGCCCAGGCCGGGCTCTTCTTCCTGGGCGATCAGCTCGTCAAAGTTGAGGCCCGATTCTTCAATCGCCTGCCTGACCGGCTCGGTAATGCCCAAATTGAGCAGGTTGCGGCCCAGGTGCGGCCCCAGCAAAAACTCCGCCGACAGGTAGCACACCACCCGCACCTCGGGCTTGAGGTAAGTGCGAATGGAGCTGAGCCAGCGCTGCATCATGCGATCGCGCACCGTATAGGCCAGCGCCAGGTAAAAGTCGTTTTGGCTGGCCACCTGGGGCCACTTGCCCTGGAGGTAAAACAGGTTGTCGGCCAGCGCCCGGCGCAGGGTGTCTACACTGAGGCCAGTGCGATCGTCCTCAATATCGACCGTGGGGCAACCGATGGGGATTGTTGTCATGGAACCTTTGGGGGTTGAGGGCAGGGGGAGTTTTGAGGATGGGGCTGGCTTTGAATTCAAAGTTCAAAGTTCAAAGTTCAAAACTCCCCAGGGGGTTAGGTGATCACCGTGGGCTGGTCGCGTCCGGTGAGGGTTTTGATCTGGGCGATCTCGTCGGCGAGGGCAATTAAATCGGCCAGGGCTGCTTGCGTATCCTGATCGTGCTTGGCGGGGTCGGGCTCGTAGCGCTCGACGTACAGCCGCAGGGTTGCGCCCGAGGTGCCCGTGCCCGACAGGCGAAAGACAATCCGCGAGCCATCGGTAAAGCCAATCCGCACGCCCTGTTTAGTGGCTACGCTGCCGTCTACCGGGTCGGTGTAGGCAAAGTCGTCGGCGTAGTCCACGGTGTAGGCCCCGAAGGTTTTGCCGGGCATCGAGCTTAGCCCCTGGCGGAGGTTCTCCATCAAGGTGTTGGCGCGATCGCTCTCCACCCCCTCGTAGTCGTGGCGAGAGTAGTAGTTGCGCCCGTAGGTGCCCCAGTGCTCTTTGACAATTTCTTCAACCGACTGGCCCTTGACGGCCAAAATATTCAGCCAGAACAGCACGGCCCACAGGCCGTCCTTTTCGCGAATGTGGTTGGAGCCGGTGCCGAAGCTCTCTTCGCCGCAGAGGGTAGCCTTGCCCGCATCCAGCAGGTTGCCAAAGAACTTCCAGCCGGTGGGGGTTTCGTAGCAGTCGATGCCCAGCTTTTCGGCGACGCGATCGGCGGCCTGGCTGGTGGGCATGGAGCGGGCAATCCCCGCTAACCCGTTGCGGTAGCCGGGGACCAGGGTGGCGTTGGCGGCTAAAATGGCCAGGCTGTCGCTGGGGGTGACAAAGAAGTTGTTGCCCAAAATCATGTTGCGATCGCCGTCTCCATCCGAGGCCGCGCCAAAGTCGGGCGCGTTGTCGCCAAACATGGTCTCGACCAGGTCATGGGCATAGACCAGGTTGGGGTCGGGGTGGCCGCCGCCAAAGTCTTCCAGCGGTTCGCCGTTGACCACGGTGCCTGCCGGAGCATTCAGCCTGCGCTCGAACAGGGCCTTGGCGTAGGGGCCAGTGACGGCGTGCAGCGAATCCATGCAGAAGCGGAAGCTGCCGCCGGAGAGCAGCTGCTTGATCTGGCCGAAGTCAAACAGGGTCTCCATTAGCGCCCCGTAGTCGGAAACGGAGTCGATCACTTCCACAGTGGTGTGGCCGAGACTGTGGGTGGCGACGCGATCGAGGTCAATGTCTGAGGCGTCGAGGATTTTGTACTCGGTGATGGTCTTGCTGCGATCGTAGATGGCGTCGGTAATGCCCTCGGGGGCGGGGCCACCGTTGCCGGTGTTGTACTTAATGCCAAAGTCTTCGTCGGGGCCGCCGGGGTTGTGGCTGGCCGAGAGAATGATGCCGCCAAAGGCCTTGTTCTTGCGAATGATGCAGGAGGCCGCCGGGGTGGAGAGAATGCCGCCCTGGCCCACCAGCACCCGGCCAAAACCGTTGGCCGCCGCCATTTTGAGAATAATTTGAATCGCTTCGCGGTTGTAGTAGCGCCCGTCACCGCCCACCACCAGGGTCTGGTTTTGGTAGCCCTCCAGGCTGTCAAAAATCGACTGAACGAAGTTTTCTAGATAGTTGGGCTGCTTAAAAACCTTAACTTTTTTGCGTAAGCCCGAGGTGCCGGGCTTTTGGTCACTGTAGGGCTGGGTGGCAATAGTTTGAATACTCATAGGATCACAATTTGCTCTCAGGTCAACCAGGTGCAACCTCAGGATAAATCCCTGGCTAACCCCCGAGGATAAATCCCTATCTAACTTAGGGGAGAAATCGTAAGAGTTGGTTAAGGGGCGCTGAGAGTTCGGGAAAGGGCCTCTCTCAAGGTGTAGCAGTCCTAAAGCCCCTAATCTGCTGCATCTATGACGAATCAACTGCTGCTGTCGGTCAGCTCGCGCCCCAGTACAGGTGCCGACGATCTGCCCGCGATCGCCGCTTTTTACGCCATCTGCGAACAGGTTGACCAGCTCGACAACACCGCGACCCTGGCCGATCTCCAGCGCCGTCTCGACCACCCACCTCCCGGCGGCACCCACCAGCGCCAGCTCTGGGAAACCCCCACCGGTGAGCTGGTAGGCTTGGTTTCCCTATGGATCGATGATCCCACCGACGTGCCCACCGAGGCGTTGGAAGGCTGGGTGGGGATCTTCGTCCACCCCGACCACCGTGGCGCTCACCTGGAAACCGAACTGCTGAGCTGGGCCGAGCAGCAGGTGCGGGAGCAGGCTACCGTCGCCCAGCGACCCGCTCAACTCTGTGCTGGCACCAGAGCCGATGCGCCCTACTACCGAGCCATCTACGAGACCCCAGGCTACGAGATGATCCGCCAGTTTCACACCATGGCGCGATCGCTGCTCGACCCCATCCCGCAGCCGCAGTTCCCTCAGGGCTTTACCTCTCGCCCCACCAACGCCGACGAGGCTGCCGCCTGGGTAGAAATGTTTAACCAGAGCTTTGTTGATCACTGGCACTTTAAGCCCATGACCCTAGAGGATCGTCAGTACCGCCTCACCTACCCCACCTATCAGCCCGAACTGGATTGGGTGGCCGTCGCCCCCGATGGCACCCTAGCCGGGTTCTGCAAAGGCCACATTGACCACGACGACAACGCTCGCAAGCTACGCAACGAGGGCTGGATTGGGATTTTGGGCACCCGGCGCGGCTATCGTCGTCAGGGACTGGCGCGGGCGATGCTGCTGCAAGGGCTGCACCAGCTGCATCTGGCGGGCATGGATACGGCGCTGCTGGGAGTAGACACTCAAAACCCCAACCAGGCCATGGGGCTGTACGAGTCGATTGGCTTCACCGTCAAGGAAACCCACCTCACTTACCAAAAGATCCTGGGCTGATAAACCAGGTTTCCGCGCCAGAGAATCTACCGCTTCGACACAGCCTTAGAGTCGCTGACGTACCAGCGCCAGGGCAAGTCGGCCCCCTGAGTCAGGCCAATGCGGGTGGTCTGGGTGAAGGCGATCGCCCCCGTCTCCAGCCGCTGCTGCCAGTCAGCATCGCGATGCTCTAGCCAGAGCCCTGTGGCGGGCACCAGGGGCAGATCGGTGAGGGTGCGATCGATATCCAGAAGCTGGCACAGCTTGCCGGGGCCAGCCCCCCAGCGGATCGGTTTTTCAGCCCGATAGCCCGCCCGCCAGGGGGGAATCGCGTCGAGTTCGACGGCGCGAATCAGGACGGCGCTGGGGGTGCGATCGCGATCGGTCACCACATTAAAACAGTGGTAAATGCCGTAGATCAGGTACACATAGCTAAACCCTGCTGGGCCGAACATCACCCGGTTGCGGGTCGTTTCGCGGCGGTAGGCGTGGCAGGCGGGGTCGCCCTCGGTATAGGCCTCGGTTTCGACAATGGTGGCGCTGAGCTGGCGACCGTCGGCCCAGCGGCGCACCAGGCGACAGCCCAGCAGGTCGGGGGCGACCTCCAGCGACGATCGCTCCAGCCAGGTCGGCACAATGAAAGCGGACTGATTACAAAGCTTCACATTGTCCTCTGAGGCAGACTTGTTAAGATGACTCAAAACCAAGGCTCCGATAACACCGACCTTTCTATCATCGCGACTGCTCCTATGGATATCAAACTCATCCTCGCTGTACTGACCGGACTGTTTGTGGTGGCCACTCTGTTCTTTGGCACCAAAAACGGTTTCTACGACACCGACAACTACCACGGCAACGGTTCGGCCCACTAGGCCTGCTGGGCTAAAGCTCCGCTACTGGCCCAGTCTATTGGCCCAAGTCGTGCCACTGCTTAGGGTGTTTGCCATTCCGTGAGTAATCTGGTCTGCTTTCCGTTTGGTGCGGGTCACGGCCAAGAAGGGCTGTGCCTAGAGCTGCGCATGGGGCCACGGCGCATCGTGCTCGACTGCGGGCTGCGCGACCTGAGCGTGCTGGAGCCAGCCAGATCGCGCCTTGAAACCGCCGATCTGCTCTTTTGCAGCCATGCCCACAGCGACCACGCTCGCGGCGTGCTGGAGTTTAGTCAAAAATTTCCCCAGGTGCCCATCTACGGCAGCGAGGTGACGGCCCAGCTGCTGCCGCTCAACTGGCTGGGCGAAACGGTGCCGCCCCACCTGTGCCAGGCGCTGCCCTGGCAAACCCCGATTAGCCTGGCCGACGACCTGACCGTGCAGATTTGGCCAGCCGGTCATCTGCCGGGGGCCGCCTGCGCCCTCTTTACCTACCACTCGCCCCAGCGCCCCTACACGGTGTTTTTTACGGGCGATTTTTTTATGTCGAACTCGCGGCTGGTCGATGGCCTGCCCCTGGAGGCGCTGCGCGGCCTCAAGCCCGATGTGCTGATTATCGAAGGCAGTGCCGGTACCACCCGCCACCCCCACCGCCGCCAGCAGGAGAATTTGCTGGCCAGCACGCTCTACAACCTGGTGCAGCAGGGGCGATCGGTGCTGCTGCCCACGCCCACCCTGGGCATTGGCCAGGAGCTGGTGATGCTGTTGCGCAGCCACCACCAGTTCACCGGGCAAGACATTACCGTTTGGGTCGATCAAACCGTGGCGGCGGGCTGCGACCTGTACCTGGAGCTGATGTCGGAGTTTCCCAGCAGCGTGCAAAATTTTGCCCGCCACCAGCCGCTGTTCTGGGACGATCGCATTTTGCCCCACGTGCGGCGGCTGGGCGTAGACGGCCATCCCGACGGGGAGCGCCCCTGCATTTTGATTGCCCACCGCGAGGCCGATCTCAGCGACCACTGCCGCGCCTGGAATCAGCCCTGGACGGTGCTGCTGCCCGACTCGCTGGCCTCGTCCATTGCCGATACGCTGCTGGCGGCTAGCGCCGTCCCCAGCCCTACCCTAAGCTGGCTGCAAACCCTGGTGCCCGAGCTAGAGTCGGAGCAAGTGCAGATCGACACCTATCAGCTCACCACCCACAGCGATCGCGTTGGCACCACCCAGCTGATTCACAACCTCAGGCCTCAGCATGTCGCCTTTGTCCACGGCAAGCCTGCCGACCTGGCCGACCTGGCCGGGCTGGAAGAACTGCAAACCCGTTACCAGTTGCACCTGCCCTCTGCTGGCAACGAAGTAGAGTTTCCGATCGGCGATCGCTTCATTCAGCCCGCCGCCCCCGAACCGATTTTTGAAGGCGAAATCACCGAGATTGACGACAGCGTACTGCTGCTGCTGCCCGACGCCCTCACCACCGACCCTCGCTGGGTCGCCTTGGCCGACACCGGCCTGGTGCAGGCCCGCTGGCAGGGCAGTGAACTGGTGATTAAAGGCCTCAACCAGCGCGACTTGATGCGCACAGTAACCAGCAGCGATTCCCCCTGGCAACTGCCCAGCTGCCAGACCTGCCGCCACCAGCGCGAAGGCCGCTGCCGCAACCCCGACTCGCCCCTCTACGGTCTTCAGGTCAGCCCCGAGGGGGTGTGCCCGGCGTTTGAAGCGCGTCCGGCTCGCTCAGAGCGGGATGATGAGGCGTCGGCGTAGGGGGTTGAAAAGATGAGGGGGATGAGGGGATAAGGAGGACGGGGAAGCCGTACGCCAAATCTCCTTCCTCATCTCCTCACCTTCCTCATCTCCTCACCTTCCTCATCTCCTCACCTTCCTCATCTCCACTGTGCAAACCTACTGTTTCCGCCTCACCCCCGGTCAAGATCTCAAGCAGGAATTACAGACTTTCGCTCAGGCCCAAGCGCTAGAGGCTGGGGTGATTCTCACAGGGTTGGGCAGCTTGACGCAGGCCTCGCTGCGGTTTGCGGCGGTAGAGGAGGCGAGTGCGATCGCTGGCCCCCTGGAGCTAATTTCTCTCAGCGGCACGCTGTCGCGGCACGGCATACACCTGCACGGGGCCGTAGCCGATGACCAGGGCCGAGTCTATGGTGGCCACATTATGCCGGGGTGTATGATTCGCACAACGGCGGAAATTGCGATCGCCAATCTGTCTCACCTGCGCCTGCACCGCCAGGCCGATCCAGCCACCGGCTACCTGGAGATGGTCGTTGATGCTTTGCCCTGAAGTGGGCTCTGCTTTGCTTTTCAACTTTGCCAAATTCTCAAGGCGGATGCTTGCCAGTTGCGGCTAAAACCTTGCGAAGATTGATGATACCTTCCCGATTGAGCGCCAGTTTGTCTACGGTTGCTCTGCCAATGGGTGTGATGCCCAACATGAGGGTCAAATCTGGGCTCCAGACAAAGTGTGCTTGCCACTGGTGCTGGCGCGGATTGTAGAGAGAAACCATACGGCCTGTCACAGGGTCATAGGCTTCGGTTTGAACATACTTACGGTTGTTGCAGCCCTGGCAAGCTAACGCTAAATTCTCTAAATTGTCGTTGCCGCCCTTTGATCGGGGGATGATGTGCTCGATGGAGAAAGGGTCTGGGGAATATTTAGCCTGGTAAAGACAGTACTCACAACAACCAGAGGCCCGTTCTGCGACGGCTTGTTTTTGTGACGAACTCAATGAGGGCTTAGCCATAGCCAACAGGCTTGATACCTAAATCGTCCATAACATCGTCCAAAGATTGCTGCCGTAGCGCGGCGAGTTGTACGAGGGCCTGGATACGCTCTACGTTGAGATCTTCGATCTGGTCTGAGATCTCAATTAGTCGATGATGCTCATTGGCGGTTAAGGTCTTGGTCTGACGCTTGTCGATGAGGGCATAGTACTCGTCCCACACATCGGCGGAGAGACCGAGATTGATCTGCCGAAGTAAATCAGCTTCTACTGAGGTCAGATGATTAGTTACAGCCTTGTTGGCCGCTAAACGAGTATGCAAAGTCTCTAAGATATAGCGCTGCGGATCAAGCCCCTGCTTAGCGGCTTCTGCCCGAAGCTGAGCTTCCAGTTCTGGGGAGAGATCGAGCGTGATTTGAGTCATAGGATCAAATAAGAGGCTAAGCCTCTATTCTGGCAAGTCTGCCTTAAAAAGGCAGTTAGTTTTTGGGGCTTGATCAAGCTTAAGACCGCTACAAGGTATCAGTGTTTCAGTACATGTCTAAAGAACTAGCGCTGGAATTAGCGATGTCATTTGGCCCTACTCTTCCACTCGGTAGCCGAAGTCTTCGAGGCGGCTGCGGGACTGTCGCCATTTGGGCACGACTTTGACGAATAGCTCCAGGTAGACCTGGCCCATGACCAGCTTTTGAATTTGCTGGCGGGCATCGGAGCCGATCACCTTCAGCATGCTGCCCTTTTTGCCGATTAAAATGCCCTTTTGCGATTCGCGCTCGACGTGAATGGTGGCGAGAATGCGGGTAATGTTGGTGTCTTCTTCCACGCGATCGACGGCGATCGCGACCGAATGCGGCACCTCCTCCCGCGTATTCAGCAAAATTTGCTCCCGAATCAGTTCGCCCATGATGAAGCGCTCGGGCTGGTCGGTGACCAGATCGGGCGGGTAGTAGTAGGGGCCGGGGTCAAGCTGGTCGATCAGCGTCGCCAGCAGGGTGTCGAGGCTGGTTTCGTGCAGGGCCGAGAATTTGACCAGGGGCCAGCCGTGGGCGTCAGCCAGGGTCTGGTAGCTGGCGTCGAGGGGGGCGATCGCATCGTCCTCCTCCGGCTGCTGGTCAACTTTGTTCATGCCCAAAATCACTGGGCCGCTGCTGTGGGCCAGCAGTTCGGCCACAAACTGGTCGCCGCGCCCCGCCTCGGCGCTGCCATCGACCACAAACAGAGTGGCATCCACTGAGTCGATCGCCATCCGGGCGTTTTTGACCAAAATTTTACCCAGCTCGTGGTGGGGCTTGTGGATGCCGGGGGTATCGACAAAAATAATTTGTGCCTGGTCGTTGGTTAAAATGCCGCGCAGGCGGTTGCGGGTGGTCTGGGCGGTGGGGGAGGTAATCGCCACTTTCTGGCCCACCAGAGCATTCATCAGGGTCGATTTGCCCACGTTAGGGCGGCCCACAATGCCCACAAATCCTGACTTAAACCCCTCCGGCGGGGTAGGAATCGCGCTGTAGCCGACCGGGTCAAAGGTATCCACCATGCTAGTAGCCCGTGACGTGAACCACGACCTCGCGGCTCGACCCCCGCGCTCGGTGCTCCCATAGGTAAAGGCCCTGCCAGGTGCCCAGGGCCAGCCGCCCCTGCATGACGGGGATGGTTTCGCTGGTGTGGGTCAGCACGGTGCGAATGTGGGCGGGCATGTCGTCGGGGCCTTCGGTGCTGTGGATGTAGTGATTGCCCTCGGGCACTAGCTGAGAGAGAAAATTCTCCAGGTCAACCAGCACGTCGGGGTCAGCATTTTCCTGAATGATCAAGCTGGCGGAGGTGTGGCGCAAAAACACCGTGCACAGCCCGTTCTCAACGCCGGAGGCGCGCACCACCTCGTTGACCTCAGCGGTAAACCGCTGGAGCGACTTGCCCCGCGATCGCAGGGTGAGCACCTGCTGATGGTGGCGGGTGGTGGCGGTATGGGGTGTCATCGGTTAAATCACCAGAATAGACCGTTCTCTATTCTGTCAGAATTAATCACCACTGACAGAATTAATCCTCAGTCAAAACGACCGTTTGCTCGAGAACGCGGGACAGACGAGTGCTTCTGAGAGTCGCTTAGAACTGTTACGTCACGCCGCTACTCGACGCTGAGGGGCACCAGGCGACCCTGGGTGGTCAGCCCCAGCCGCATGGGCGCATTGGCCAGAATGGGATTGCCGGTCAGGGCGCACACCTGCTCGCGCTCGGCCACCGCGCCAAAGCTGGCGCAAATATCGTCGGGCTGAACCCGGGCGGAGCATTCTGTCGGCCCTTGTTCCACGTACTGCCAAAGAATGTCGCGAATCAACGCCTGATACCCCCGATCGCCCGCCAGGGCTTTCAGTTTTTCCTTCAGCGATCGCTCCAGGCGAATGCTGGTCACTTCCATATCAGTGGTCGATACGCGGGTTAGGGTTGGCATCGTCGGGCACACCTCCAAAAAAGAACTAGACATTGGGCTCGATGACCTGTCACAAACAGGCGGGTGGTGACACTAAAGAGAGTCACCCGGTCTGTGTCATGGCTATTTGTGTCCTGGGCTACAGGTCACTACTTAATAGTTTAGACAGACTAGACACGTTTGTATTACACGTGTAGTATTAACGTTATTCGAGCGTATCCGTCAAGCCTCAGCCCCTGAAGCCAGGTGCCCAAGCCAAACGGTGCTCTCGCTGCCTTCCTAAGCCTTGTTGTTTCACGCTTGAGGAACTCCGCTATGTTACGGATCCTGTCTACTGGCAACGCATTTGATATCGCCGTCACCACGGGCGATGCTGGCCAGCTAGGCATGGCGGCGGAGTTCGATGGTTACTTGACTCAAGCAAGTGACCGCATTGGCGGCCTGATTAGCGACCTGATGCACCCCATCTTTGGGGCGGTCCTGGGCGATTTTGACAGAACTGATCTATCCACAGGGATGGCCCTCGGGGGCGATCGCCGCTGGGATGATCGGTTTCTGGGGTCCAAGTTATCTCCCAAGTGGTGGGGATATCTGAGCCAGGGCGATTGCACCGCGTATTGCATCAGTCGGCGATATCTCCGCCCTCTCTCCCAGCATTCTGTGTCTCAGCATTAACCTGACCTCCCCACTGGATTAGTCCCTCGGGACTTATCGCCTGGGAATGGCCGACGACGGCCAGTTCCGCTTCGATCAGGCTCCAGAGTCGGGTTTGCAGCACCGTTGCCGCCGCCGTTGGCCAAGAGCGCCAGGGGTTCGCGTCGGTCTTTACTCACGGCATGGCTTTTAGTCGCCAACTTCTTTGCCCGTGGGCCACCGTGCGATTACGGCGGGCCGCTGCCGCCTCGACACAGCAGAACTTAAGCGCCGAAACCAATTCACAAGTATTCAAGGCATGAGAGCTCATGTTGAAGTTGACCTATTCCGATGCCGATTTATTGGTTGAACAGTTAGACCTCACCGTAGAAGCCGTGGTGGCCCAGCGCAGTATCGTCGCCCTGCGGGCCGGACAGCCCCTGGTGGTGCAGCCTGGCTACGGGGCCTTTGCCCTGCCCGCCGACCTGCCGGGGGTAGCGACCCTAAAAACAGTGGGCCAGGGCGCGATCGACATTGCCCCCTGCGATATCGACTGGCTTGAAGTTACCCTGCGCGGTACCTGGCTGGCCGACAGTGCCCTCAGCGCCGAGGGCATTCTGGTGTCCGAACTAGGGGTCGCCCTGGAGCGCCAGCTCGTTGCCCTCTGGCAGCGCAGCCTGAGCTGGGTAGCGGCCCCCTGCTCAGGCGGGCGCTAAAGTTGGGCTAACCGTAAACCCATCGCCCAGGCTTTGCAGTACCGTAGAAAATGAGTGCCGAATGGGTTTTAGATATAGCGATGGCCATTGTGCTCAGGATATTAGCCTCTTTCAGTCGCAAAAACCTGAGACAGCGCGATGGCCATACTTCACCCATTCCAGCGCCGACCAAACGCGCAGATCCAACAACGACGCAGACAAGGAGCGATTGACTATGGCCGACGATGCAACCTATATCACCCTGACCGCCGACAACTTTGAAGCCGAAGTGATGCAGAGCGATGTGCCGGTGCTAATCGACTTTTGGGCCGCCTGGTGTGGCCCCTGCCGCATCATGAACCCGATTGTCGAAGAACTGGCCGAAACCTTTGCCGGGCGGGCCAAGGTCGCCAAGCTCAACGTCGATGAAGAAGATGCGCTGGCCCTGCAGTACCACGTGATGGCCATCCCCACTCTGATCTTCTTTCAGAACGGAGAGCGGGTCGATACTATCGAAGGCGTCGTTGCCAAGGATGACCTGGTAGCGCGACTAGAGGCTCTGGTGACGGCTAACTCGGCGGCATAGGTTCGCCTACTGGGTGGTTGCCGAGCGCTTACTGGGCCACACCCCGCAGCACCGCTTCGCCATTGACAAACTCCAGGCCGTCGAGGGTCAGCCCGGCCTGGGGCAGGGCGAGGTTGATGCGTTCGGTGATCTGGGCGGGGTCGAGGCCGGTAAGGCGAGCTACGTCGTCTATGGATAAGTTGACGCGACCAATCTGCACGCGGGTGTCGTTCCCCAGCACCAGGCGACCGTTATCAATGCGGGGGCTGCCTTCAATGCCGATGTAGAGGGGGCGATCGCCCAGCATGGGCACGGTGTTCAACGCGGTGTCTAGGGCCTGCTGCGCCTGGGGCGGCAGCGATTGGGTAGGCAGGTCGGCGGGGTTGACCACGATGCCGCCAGCGACGCGATCGCCGCGAATGGTGGCGTTGAGACTATCTGCCGCTGGCAAAAACTGGGCCACCTGGGGTGTCTGGGCGATGCCCTCGGCCAGCAGCTGGGTGAGTTCAGCCTCGCTTAGCGAAATTTCGACCCGGTTGTCGGTGCCATAGCGCACCCCCTGGCCGCTGGCCAGCTTGCTTTCAAGCAGGTTGCCGCTGCTGCCGACATCGGCCACAACAGTATCGGCACCGCTGGTGCTGTACCAGGTGGGCAGCGCCGTGGCCCGGTTCCAGTAGAAGGCGGTGGCGGCGGCGGCTCCTGCCGAGAGCCCGATCACTAGCGAGAGCGCCAGTACAACAGCCTGTTTTGTCCGCATCTCAGCCAACTCCCCAGTGTTTAGTGAGTACCGTCGAGTCAGTGTAGCTCAGCTCTCATAGCTGCGCAAAAACCTGTGTGGCGATCGCTGTAAAGACCCGAAAGTGGCCTATGGTAATAGGTGAAAAGACGTAGAGAATAGCAGCATGGGCACGACACAGGGGTTCATCCGCAAGGTCATGGGGCTGGGGCGGCGAGTTGTGGCCCAGTTTGTGACTTTGGGCGCGATCGCCCTCCTCCTCTTCACCACGACCAGCTGCGCCAAACCCGTGCAGCCCACTGAGCTAATTTCAGATTTTTCAGGGCCGACCCCCCAGCCCAATCGCCTCACCGGGCAAATCGCCGAAGTCTCCCCCCCCGAAACCCTGGAGTCGCTGAAGCAAATTATTGACGCCTACACGCCTCAGGTGCGTATTCTCAGCCCTCGCCCCGGCGAAGTCCTCGACGATACGAGCGCTACCGTCCGGCTGCAGGTGCGCGGCCTGCCGCTGTTTAAAGATGAAACCTATGAGCTTGGCCCCCATTTGCATCTGTTCTTAGACAACGAACCCTACAAAGCCATCTACGACCTATCTGAACCGATTACCTTTGAGAACCTTGCCCCTGGTACTCACACCCTGCGAGTGTTTGCATCGCGGCCCTGGCACGAGAGTTTCAAAAACCAGGGTGCCTTCGACCAGCGCACCTTCCACGTCGTTGCCCCAACCCCTCAAAACGAACTCAACGCCAGCGCGCCGCTGCTGACCTACAGCCGCCCCCAGGGCACCTACGGGGCCGAGCCCGTCATGCTCGACTTCTATCTCACCAATGCGCCCCTGCACATGAGTGCCCAGGTCGAAGCCAACGACGACCTGCACGACTGGCGCATTCGCTGCACCGTCAACGACCAGAGTTTTGTGTTCGACCAGTGGCAGCCAATTTGGCTGAAGGGCTTTAAGCCCGGACGCAACTGGGTGCAGCTTGAGCTGATTGACGAAAGTGGTAACCCCATCGACAATCGCTTCAACAACACCGTCCGCATCATTGACTACCAGCCCGGCGGCGACGATGCGCTATCTCGCCTGGTGCGCGGCGAACTGAGCCTGAAGGAGGTGGCCGGTATTATCGACCCCACCTACATACCCCCTGCCCCTCCGGTCCCAGAACCCGAGCCGGTGCTAGAGCCTGAACAGCCGACAGAAGAGCTGGAGCCTGAGGGTTCTACCGTTGCCCCTGAGGTGCCGGAGCCGCAAACCCCTGAGCCAGACGCGGTGCCCGAATTGCCCCAGTCAGACGCCGCCCCAACGCTCCCCGAGGCCGAGCCGGCTCAGCCAGAGTCAGACGCCACCGCTGAGGACGTGCCTACTGAGCCTGAAGACGAGGCTCGACCTAACCCATTCCTGCCGCCTGAGCCATCGTCAGAACCTGAGCAAATCGAAGCCGATCAATTTTCGGCAGATGAAAAGGCGGATGACCTGACTGATGCTGAGCCGCCCGCTGTAGAGGCCCCAACTGCGATCGAACCCGAAGTTACCGAACCTGAAGCCGGTCAGACGCCAGAAGAGAAGGCGGCAGCCGATAGATTTGATAGGGTAACGCCCCCGGCAGACCCCTTCGTGCCTCCAGTGCTGCCTCAGCCTGAGGTATTGCCTGAGCCTGTGCCTGTACAGCCAGTTATTCCTCCGGCAGCCCCAGAGCAGGCTACCCCTCAGGCACCCAAGGCCAAGGGGTTGCGCGATCGCTTTAAGCAGTGGCGCAACCCGTCGGGAGCAGGTTCTAAACCGGCTGAACCAGGCCCAGCGGGTAGCGTGAGCCCCAATGGCTCTGCGGCCCCAGAGGAGGCAGAGCCTGAATTGCCCAGTGTGCAAACAGAGGATGCTGAGCCGGACATTACGGCCCCTGCTTTGCCGGAGCCGCAGAACCCAACCGAGGCTAACCCGCCTGAAGCAGACTCGTCAGCACCAAACCCTGACGATACAGACGGCGCGGTACAGCCGCCCCGCACTGAAACGCCCCAAATTGCGCCGCGATCGCCCCTAGCCCCCCAGGTGCGACCTTTTATTTAACTCGTTTTATCTGACGCCTTACTTCACCAGCCGCAGGATGAGGGGATAGCGGTAAGCCACGCCTTCATTGGCTTTGATCGCGGCCAAAATGGTCAGCACCAGCCAGGCTATGCCCAGCACAATGATCAGCGGAATCCCGATTAGCACAAAGATCAAGACCCCCGACACCAGCATATAAATAGTCATGGAGATGTTGAAGTTGAGCGCTTCTTTGCCCTGATCGGCAACAAAAGCCATCTCATTGCGCTTGACCAACCAAACAATCAGGGGGCCAACAATATTCCCGAAGGGAATTACAAAGCCTGATAGAGCGCTGAGGTGGGCGAGCATGGCCCACATACGGGATTCCGGATTTGAGTCGAGCTGGTTCATAGTAGTGGCAGAATAGCTATATCTGCCGCCAAGCTAACTCAAGCAGCAGGATAGACGCCCTACTCTGCTTACAAAATGTAGTACTCCAAACAAATACGCTTTCTGGAGCAAAGCCCCAGAAAGCGCAGTCTTTAGTGAGAGAGAAGGCCGACATGACCAGACCTTCTCCAGGTAAAGTCGTTGACGAAGTCTCTTCAACAATGAAAAAGGAGCACCAGCGGCCCCCTTACTCGTCGTCGTCCTCGTCATCGGTTGGGTAGACAAAGCTGGTAGACCGCCCGGTGAGCACAGACTTGCCCAGGGACATCGCTTTCTTGGCCTGTAGCGCTGCGGTGCGCTTCCAGGTAGCGCGACGCTGGTCACGCTTTTGCTTGGAGGTTTTCTTCTTGGGAACCGCCATGACAGATACTTAAGACTTCACAACCTTTCAACTATAGGGCAAGATGACCTGTCTGCGCAATCTCAATCTCGGAGTGGCAGCAGTTCTAATTGTTAAATAGGCAACCTGATGGGGTTTAGCGGCGGGTCAACGAGAGCCCCAGGAGCCAGGTGCAGTATAACCGAGCAGATTTGAATCATAAGTTCCAGCTATCGAAAGATTCAGCAAATTTGAGGCCACACCGAATAAAAAATGCGGCTTGCTTGGCCAGACATTGCATAAACTTGAAGATATGGCATTTGCCTGAAGCATAGGCTTATGTCTATGAGTTTGGCGCAATCAAATCCAAAGACATCACCACTGTTTTGCAGCCGTCGCCCGATCGCACCAGCGAATTTTTGGCAGGTGTTCGGTGCGCTAAGTGCAGTGGCCTGTGAGCGATACCCACAATCAGCATGGAGTGAAAACCATGAATAAGTTTGAATCGAGGCGATCGCAGCCAGCGTTGAATACGGAGGAGGGGTGGCTCGTGCAGGTGTATGGCAGCAATCGCCGCTTGCTCTGTGTTTTAGACCCTTCCCACGGCTGGATCTTCTTGCTGGGCTGCGGGTTTGGTCTACTGCTCTCAGTAATTTGGATTAATATCGCTCGCTATAGTTCCCCTTCAGAGCCAACCCCAGCAGCAGAGCCACCCGCGTTTCAAGTGGATTGAGCCGAGCCAGCGTCAGTGCGAGATATTTGTACTGACGCATTTGTACTGAGCCTTAACGCAACCTTAGTGCCGCCGATTGCCCAGACAGGCGTGGCAATCGGCGCATTTGTATCGGTTTCGGATGGGCTGATGAAACTGGTGGGCGAGGGGAGGCAGGGCCTCTTTAGCACTTGCGATCGCAATTTACATTGACTAGAGATATACGAGCTTTCTAGCGGCATAAGAAAAGCTTATTGCTTGAATTTGACAATGCGTTCCAAATTCGCATAAAAAACTTGCGCGTTTCAGGATAGACTTGAGCACATAAAGATTCAGGTGTTGATAGACAAGGGTCTATGGAGGTTGTCGCAAGACAGTTATCACCTTCCAGCCCGATTCGGAGAGCCGCCCTCTCTGAACCCCGTGTCGACAGGTTTTTACGTAACACCTGTGCTGCAGGGTTGAAGCGATTCACCCTTAGGTTTCGAAGCTCACTTATCACAGTAATCACCCCTCGTAGAGGGGGCGGAAGGAGGTTTTAGTGGATTTCTTGTCAGAGTTTTTGATGAAATTTGGGGCGCAGCTGCAGTCCCCTACGCTCGGCTTTCTGCTCGGTGGTATTGTCATCGCCGCCCTCGGCAGTCAACTGGCCATTCCGGACGCGATCTATAAGTTCATCGTCTTCATGCTGCTGATCAAGGTCGGCCTGCTGGGCGGCATTGCGATCCGCGAGTCGAATTTGACGGAGATGCTGCTGCCTGCGCTGTTCGCTACGGCAATAGGAATCCTCGTCGTGTTCATCGCGAACTACACGTTGGGCAAACTGCCGGGCATTAGAGCCACAGATGCCCTTGCGACCGGAGGCTTGTTCGGTGCGGTGAGTGGCTCTACCCTGGCCGCTGGCATCACGGTACTCGACGCCCAGGGCATCTTCTACGAGCCGTGGGCTGGCGCACTCTATCCCTTTATGGATATCCCGGCGCTCGTGACGGCGATCGTCTTAGCCAGCATTTACACCAGTAAGCAGAAGCGCGACAAGTATCTCAAAAACGAGAAGTACATTGGCAAGGATGGTTATGCTGGCATGCAGCCCGTTGCCGCAGGTGGGGCTCCCATCGACCAGCCCATTCCCGCAGGCGGGGTTCCCATCGATCAGCGCAGCGGTGCGGCAGGCGGATATTCTGGCGAGTCGGGCGGCAGTGCAGGCGGGTATTCTAGCGGGCCGAGCGGTGCCCCAAGCAGTGGAGTCAAGATCTGGCCCATCGTGAAGGAAAGCCTCCAGGGATCTGCCCTATCGGCACTGCTGCTCGGTCTCGCTCTAGGCATCTTAACCCGGCCAGAAAGTGTCGTTGAAAGCTTCTACGAGCCCCTCTTCCGCGGTCTGCTTTCGATTCTGATGCTGGTTATGGGTATGGAGGCCTGGTCAAGGATTAACGAGCTGCGCAAGGTGGCCCAGTGGTACGCCCTGTATGCCTTCGTGGCACCGATACTGCATGGGTTCATTGGCTTCGGTCTCGGCATGATTGCCCACTACGTCACGGGGTTCAGCGCTGGCGGTGTTGCACTCCTGGCTGTCATTGCTGCCTCCAGTTCAGACATCTCCGGGCCGCCCACCTTACGGGCCGGTATCCCGTCAGCCAATCCCTCCGCCTACATCGGTGCGTCTACAGCCGTCGGTACGCCAGTTGCGATCGCTATATGCATACCACTCTTCGTCGGACTGGCCCAAGCGATCATCGGCAGCTAATGGCAGGCGAGTCGCGGTCTGCCGGGCTTCCCTGGCCCGCGACTAAGTAGTTCAATAAATACATACGTAAGGAGGTAATCTACATGGGCAAGATAGCCAACAAGCTTGTCATCATCACGGAAAAGATTCTGCTGAAAAAGGTCGCTCAGATCATCACCGAAGCAGGCGCTACTGGTTACACAGTGTTGGAAACGGGTGGTAAAGGTAGCCGCAGCGTGCGCTCGTCGGGACAGCCCAGCGTCTCTGACACCACCGCGAATATCAAGTTCGAGGTGCTCACCGAAAACCGGGATATGGCCGAGAAGATTGCCGATCGGGTCGCCGTAGAATTTTTCAACGACTACGCGGGCATTTCTTATATCTGCGAGGCGGAAGTCCTGTACGCACACACCTTCTGTGGGCCAGACGGCTGTTAAATCGAGATGACGCAGCACTAAAAAGCCGGGGCATGACCCCGGCTTTTTTTTTAGTATGAATTGGCTCGTTGTGAGCCGCAATTCCTACGCCGAAAATGGCGGTTAGAGCGGCTCTGCGCTGGGGCTATCTACTAAGCTTCTAGCGGCTTCGAAGTAGTTGGCCCATTGGGTAACATCGGGCCTGAGCTGCCACTCGCTGCGGCTGACCGGCACCGTCAAAATCGGAACGGCGATGCCCTGGTTATCCCCGATGATCGTGACAATGACATCGGTCATCAGCAAGTCGGCGTCAAAGCTGCGCTGAACGGCGGCGCGGGCCACAATTTCAGAGCGGCGCACCAGGGTGTCAAAGCTTTCGCCCTGCTCGCGCACCAAAAATACGTTGACCCGCGAGGTATAGGCCTGAGCCACGGGCGGGGCTACCAGCGTGGGCACCGCCGCACTGCCAAAGCCGAGCAGGGCCGCCAGCGCCATAGACGCTACTCTAGACTGGCGATCGCCGCCCAGAGTCGGTCTTACCCTGCTGAGGCTTCGGCAGCGATCGCGTCCTGCATTCCGTTCAAATGTCCAGTCAAACAAGGTCATAGCCTGCTGCTCCACACATCCTCGCAGGATGCCCCAAAAAGTGCCTTAACTGTAGCGATAGAGCCGCCAATCGTCAATTAAGAATTGTCGCTGAGAGTATTCCATCTAAACCAATTTCCCCTTTGAGGTCGCAACCTCGGCCTGTTGGGCCTGTTGCTGCAAAACTCTGGATCAGTATTTAGCCGGAACCCTCTGCCCCCAATTGCTGGCCCAGGCTTCCGTTTAACCGTGCAGGCGCTACTATGGCAGGTGAATTTTCATCGCTAATCTACGCCCTGCGGAGGCACCCAAAAGGCATGGCAAGCCACTGGCCCGTAATCGTCGGCATCAATCAATATCAGTCGCTTCAACCCCTGATGTATGCTCAGTTCGACGCCCTCGAACTGCGTGATTTTTTGGTCAATGAGGTGGGCCTGCCCGCCGAATACTGCTCGCTGCTCACCGACATTTCGCCGATGGTGTACCAGGGGGCGGCGGCCCCTACCCGCGAGGTGCTGCTGCAGCGGCTGGCCCAGAGCTGCGATCGGGCTGGCCCCGAAGACACCGTGTGGTTTTTCTTTAGCGGCTATGGGGTGCAGTGGCAGGGGCAAGACTATCTGCTGCCCATCGATGCCGACCCCAACCAGATTGAGCAGACCGGCATTTTAGTCGAAACGCTGCTGCAGCGACTGGCCCAGGGCGGGCAGCGCCAGTCTATCGTCATGCTCGACATTAACCGGCCCCAGAGCGCTCTGGCCGTAGCGCCTGGCAGTCAAGGCCTGGGGGCTCCATCGCTGGCCCTGGCCCAGGAGCTGGCCATTCCCCTGGTGCTCTCCTGTCAGCCCGACCAGTTTTCTCAAGAAACCCTGGCGGTGCGCCACGGCCTGTTTACCGAAGCGCTGATCGAGGGCATGCGGTTTCACGGCTGCTTGACCCTGGCGCAGCTGGTTGACTACCTGCGCGATCGCGTGCCCGAGCTGTGCCAGCACCACTGGCGGCCGGTGCAAAACCCTGTCGCGGTGCTACCCCCAGGTCAGCAGTATGCCATGCTTGTTCCCCCCAGCCTGGTAGGGCAGATGCCCGTGGGGGTGCCGCCGGAGCCAGACCTTTCCCCTGTTGAGCCGGCCGAACCAGAGCTGCTGATGCCCCTGCCCGCCCCAGAGCAAGCTGGGGCTATTTCCCCTGGCCCGCCCTCGCCAGAGCTGCTGCCGAGCGAAAACGCCAGGCCGTGGCCCGCTGCTGAGCCGCCCCGGCCAGACCTGCTGGCCCCAGGCGAGCTACCCAGCCGAGTGCCGCCAATCCGGCCCAAACCAGGCTCTGGCCCTGAGCCTGATGATCTAGTCCCCTGGTGGAGACTGGGCCTGTTTGCCGCAGCGGGGCTGCTGCTGCTGGGAGTGCTGTGGCGCAATCAGGATAGCTTTCGGGGGCAGCCAGCGGCGACTCCAGCCGTTACGGCTCCGGTGGAACCGACCCCACCCCCGGCTCCAGAGCCTCCGGCCCCAGAGGCGAACGGTGCGGGTGAAACGCTGTTTCCGGGTGCCGTGAGCGGGGCCGAAGCCCTAGGCCGAGCCCGGACGGCTCTAGATCAGCGCCAGTATGGCGAAGCGCTGGTCTGGCTCAACCAAATTCCTGAAGTCGAGCGCCCGGTCGACTTCGAGGCCCTGGTCAATCAGGCCGAAACCGGCTACGCCAACGCCAGTCTGTCTGGCGAAGCCGCCCTCAACCAGGCCCGGCGGCTGATTGAGCCCCTGTCGGCGTCGCTGTTTAACGATGCCATTGAGCAGGCCCGTCAGGTGCCTGTCGGTGACCCCGCCTATGACCAGGCCCAGGCCGATATTGCCCGCTGGAGCCAGGTCATTGTGGACCTGGCCGAGGGCCGCGCCGCCTCGGGTGATTTAGACGGTGCGATCAGCGCCGCCCGACTGGTGCCCGAAGATCAGGGCGAAGTTTGGGGTCTGGCCCAGGCCCGGATTCGGCAGTGGGAGCAGCGCCAGGTCAACCGCCGTCTGTTGCAGGAGGCCCAGAGCGTGCTGCAGCCTGACCAGGCCACCTCGTTTCAGACCGCGATCGCGATCGCCCAGCAAATTCCCCCTGACTTCCCTGAGTCGGTCATTGCCCAGGACCGCATTGACCAGTGGAGCCGCGATATTCTCGCCATTGCCCGCGCCCGCGCCGCCGATGGTCAGCTGCCGGGTGCAATCTCTGCGGCGGGCTTAGTACCGCCCGATACCAGCGCCTACGACCAGGCCCAGGAGGCGATTCGGCAGTGGCAGGCCCAGTAGGGAGAGAAAACTAATACAGTATTGGCAATGCCAACACTGTATTAGTTTTATAGCTGTATGTTTTCTCCCCCCAACCGCGTCGCCCCCGGCCCCGGTCAAGAATCTGTGTGGGACTACCCTCGCCCGCCTCGGCTCGAAGATTCAACCCGGCGGATTCGAATTGTGTTCAACGGGGTGGTCATCGCCGACACGCAGCGGGCCAAGCGGGTGCTAGAAACCAGCCATCCGCCCACTTACTACATTCCACCCGAGGATGTGCAGATGCAGTACTTTCAGGCCGTACCCCGCTCGACCCTATGCGAGTGGAAGGGAGCAGCGGCGTACTTCACCATTGTGGTCGGCGACCAGCGGGCCGAACAGGCCGCCTGGGCCTATCCTCAGCCGACAGAGGCGTTTCAGAGCATCGCCAACTACATTGCCGTCTACCCCAGCCGCATGGAAGCCTGCTACGTGGATGATGAGCTAGTGCAGTCCCAACCGGGCGACTTCTACGGCGGCTGGATTACCTCAGATATTGTCGGCCCGTTTAAGGGCGATCCGGGTACCTGGGGCTGGTAGAAGGGTGTAAGGTTTGCGGCCTGCGGTACCGTCTGCACCTTACACCTTATAACTTACGCCTCTACCTCCGGCTCCGAACTACACATCGGCGCAATTCCCAAAGCATCGCGGCTGCTGGTCATCACCTCTACCGTGCGCTTGAGCTTGGCTTCTAAAAATTGCTTGTGGTCGAGCAGCTGACGCAGCTTCTGGTGGCGGGCGATCGCCAGACTAATGGTAGATAGCTGCTCTGGTGGGCAGGGAAAGTGCTGCACCCGACCGTCAGAATCGAGATTGCACAGACGGTAGCCAGGCCGACCCAGCGCCTGGCCAGCGGGGGAAGGCGGGGTAGGCGGCTCTAGCGACTGGCACAGGCGATCGACATAGCCGGAGAGATCTTGGGGGTCGCCGTGGCGCAGCAGCGCTGAATCGATCGCCGTCGCCGCCCCCGACTGATCGTCGACAGTTTCGAGCCAGCCATCGACAATTGGCCCTTCCATGTAGAGGGCCTGAATGCGCTGCACGGTCTGTTTCAGGTCTTGATGCCAGGCTTCGACGGCCATTTGAATGTCTTGCAGCACCTTGACCGCCAGGGCAGGGTTGGCATCGTGGCGGTGGCGGCTAAAGGTCGGGCGTTTGCGGCGCGGCAGCAGGGGTAGGTGCGACGGCTGAGCCTGAACAGGAAACGGAGCCAGATGGGCTGGGGAGCCAGATGGTAGAGAACTATCGGTGGGGCTGGGGTCGGGCTGGGGTTTGCCTGCGCTGGTGCTGCCTTCTGCGCCGCCAATGGTAAACGATACGGGGCGACGGTGAGGGCGCGCCTCTGGAGGGTTAGGGGCAGGCGGCGATACGGGCGGCAGGGCTATGAAGTCAGAGGAGTTATCCATGGTGTTGAGGAAGCTGGGCCAGGTAGCTGAATGCAGGGTAGAGGCTAACCTTGAGGATGGCAGACCCCTGGGCTGAGCCAGGTACAGGGCCTGAAGAAGCACCATCTGCCTCAATTTATACCTGAATAGTGG
The DNA here is from genome assembly GCF_050565655.1 of Nodosilinea sp. AN01ver1. NCBI lineage: Bacteria > Bacillati > Cyanobacteriota > Cyanophyceae > Nodosilineales > Nodosilineaceae > Nodosilinea > Nodosilinea sp. AN01ver1. The sequence goes on from NZ_JBNXVS010000003.1 coordinate 65,719, forward strand.
AGTTTTAGCCTAATTTAATGGAACGAATCCTTTGAGTGGTGGTAGCACCCAGCAGACTTTTGCCTCAAAAGTGGACAAAAGTCTACTGCTGTAGTTCCCAATTACACAGCCTTACTTTCAAAAGGCCAAACTACAGGGGCGCATGCAGTTCGTCCTTCTGCATCGAGGGCAAATTGAAAACTAGGCTAAGCCAGCCTACTGAAACCGCTGACAGAGCTGACGAAAGTGCTCTCCCCGCTGCTCAAAATTGGGATACTGGTCAAAGCTGGCGCAGGCGGGGGAGAGCAGCACCACAGGGGCCGCTAGAGAGGCCGCCACCGCTGCGCCTCGCTCCACGGCCCGCTCCATTGTCTCGACAATTTCGTAATGGCTGTATCCTACAGACTCTAAGCGTTGGGCAAACTGAGGTGCAGCATCGCCGATTAGCAGTACGGTGGCGGCCCGGGCCTGAATGCTGGCCAACCAGGCAGTGTCGTCGCCTTCCTTGGCTTCACCTCCGGCGATCAGCACGGCGGGAGCGGAGACCGATCGCAGCCCCACCTCGGCAGCGTCGTAGTTGGTGGCCTTGGAGTCGTTAATGAAGTCGATGCCCTGCCAGGTGCAGATGTGCTCTAGCCGGTGGGGCACGCCGGGGAAGTTGGCCACCCCAATCGCGATTGCCTCGGCATCTAGCTCCGCCAGGCAGGCGGCGGTGACCGCCAGCAGCAGGTTTTGCTGGTTGTGGTCGCCCACCATGCGCAGGGCATCGGCCCGCACAATGGAAATGGCTTCAAACTTGACCCAGCCGTCTTCGATGTAGGCACAGGGCCGGAGCGGCGCGATCGCCCGCTTGCCGCCCACGCTCGTCCAGTAGGCGTTGGGAAAGTCTTGCGGCAGGTGCTGGCGCAGGTAGGGGTCATCGCCGTTAAAGACCGCCAGCTCTGAGCGATGCATCAGCGACGCCTTGATCTGGGCATAGTTTGCGACCGTGCCGTGGCGCTGCAGGTGATCGGGGGTGAGGGTGGTCCAGAGACCAATCTGGGGCGATAGAGTGGTAGACGCCTCGATCTGATAGCTGCTCAGCTCCGCGATCACCCAGTCGGGCACCGTGGGCTCTAGGGCCAGTTCGCAGGCGGCGTAGCCAATGTTGCCGCAGGCGATCGCGTTTAGCCCGGCAGCCTGAAAAATAGCGGCGGTGAGAGCCGTGGTGGTGGTTTTGCCGTTGGTGCCGGTGATGCCCACCCAGGGTCGGTCCTGCAAAAAGCGCCAGGCCAGCTCGGTCTCGCCAATGACTTCCAGGCCGTTTTCGCGGGCGGCCACCAGGGCCGGGCTGTCCCACGGCACGCCGGGGCTGACCACCAGCAGGTTGGTGCGGCTGTCGGGCACAAAGCTGTAGTCGAGCAGCACCGTAATGCCGTCCTGGCGCAGGCTCTCCTGCTGACTAACCAGGGCGGGGCTAGAGCCGCGATCGCTCAGCACCACCTGCCAGCCATCGCTGTGCAGCAGCCGCGCCGCCGCCACCCCCGATTTACCCAGACCAATCACATGGGCATTTTTCATGGCATCGCTATCCCTTGACGATCGCCCCAAAATTGCCCAGCACCAGAGCATGGTTGCGCAACAGGCCCAGCAAATTGAGCCGGTTCTGCCGCACCGCCGCATCGTCGGCCATCACCAGCACGCTGTCAGGGCCGTCGAAGAAATTGCTGACCACCGGAGCCACCTGCTCCAGACCGGCGACGAGCTGATCGTAGTCGCGGCTGGCCTGGGCCGCCTGAGTTTGGGGCACCAGAGTCTGAAGCGCCGCCAAAAAGGCCTGCTCAGACTGAGCCTCCAGGGCGGCAGGGTCAATCACGCCATCGGGATCGAGCACCTGGGTGTCGAGGGTGCCCTGGGCGGCCAGGCGAGTGGCCCGGTTCACGGTTTCGTAGACTTTGTCCATGCGGCCGCTGCGGCGCATTTCCTGCAAAAACAGAGCGCGATCTTTCACGTCTAAAGGATCGACCAGGGCGCGGTCGCTCAGCACCGCATTGACCAGGTCGTAGTCGATGCCCTGCTCGTCTTGTAGTAGGGTCTGCACCCGCTGCAAGAAAAAGTCGTGGAGCTGGGTGCGCAGCGCCTCGGGGGCACTGATCGCCAGGGTTGGATCCTGAGCAAAGTCTTGCACCACGGTATCCACCAGTTTTGCCAGATTCAGAGACAGCCCCGCCGCCCAGATGATATTCAGTACCGCGTTGGCGGCGCGCCGGAGGGCAAAGGGGTCAGACGAGCCGGTGGGCAGCTGGCCGGTGCTAAAAATGCCCACCAGTGTATCGAGGCGATCGGCAATGCCCACCACCTGACCCACCAGGGTTTGGGGCAGGCTGTCCTGGGCACCGCGCGGCAGGTAGTGCTCAAAAATAGCGGTGGCCACGGCCTCTGGTTCACCGCTGTGGAGGGCGTACTTTTGCCCCATCACCCCCTGTAGCTCGGGAAACTCGCCCACCATCTGGGTGACCAGATCGGCCTTGCACAGGTAGGCGGCACGGCGAATGTGCTGGCGCGGCTGGGCTCCCAAATTGAGCTGGTCGCACAGATGGTCGGCCACAGCGCCAATGCGCTTCACCTTGGCGGCCATTGACCCCAGCCGTTCTTCAAAGGTGACGGTTTCGAGCTTGGCGACAAAGGCATCGAGCGGCTGGGCGCGATCGGCGTCGAAGAAAAACTTGCCGTCGGAAAGGCGGGCGCGGATCACCCGAGCGTTGCCCTCGGCAATAATGGCATCTTTGCTGGGGTCACCGTTAGAAATGGTGACGAAGTAGGGCATTAGCGCCAGGCCATCGGCGTCTTGCTTGAGCGGAAAGTAGCGCTGGTGGCTCTCCATCTCGATGATGGCCACCTCGGGCGGCAGCTCCAGAAACTCGGCATCGAACTTGCCCACCACTGCCGTTGGCCACTCCACCAGGTTAGTAACTTCGTCCAGCAAAGCCGGGGAAATCATTGGTACGGCCCCCACCGATTTGGCAGCTGCGGCTACCTGGCGCTCAATCAGCAGACGGCGGGCGGCGGGGTCAATTTCGACGTAGGCCTGGCGCAGGGCTTCGACATAGTCCTGGGCACGACGCAGCGTGACAGGCGCGGGGTGCAGCACCCGATGGCCCTGGGAAATGCGATCGCTCACGCACACCATCGACCCGTTTTCTAAAATAATGGGCAGAACGTCACCGTCCATCAGCGTTACCAGCCAGCGAATCGGGCGCGGAAAGCGCAGGTCGCCATCGCCCCAGCGCATAAACCGCTTGCCCTCTAGCCCCAAAATCCACTGGGGAATCAGCTCGCTCAAAATATCGGCAGCGGCCCGCCCCGGAATCGTCTGGTTAACAAAGACAAAAGCCCCTTTGTCGGTGTCGCGCACCTCTAGCGCCGCCACATCTACCCCTCTAGACTTGGCAAAGCCGAGAGCCGCCTGGGTGGGCTGACCGTCTTTGAACGCGGCCTGGGCCGGAGGGCCTTTGACCTCTTCGGTGCGATCGCTCTGGCGAGGGGGCAGTCCATCGAGCACCACGGCCAGACGGCGGGGGGTGCCGTAGAAACGCACCGCTGCTGGAGTCAGGGCCAGCTCGGCCAGCTCAGCCGGAATGCGGGTTTGCCACTGCTGGAGGGCATCGCTAACAAAACTGGCGGGCAGTTCTTCAGTGCCAACTTCCAGTAAAAATGTCGCCATAGAAGGAGATGTAAGTTGTGTCGTGCGCTAGCCCCAGGGGGCGTTCTTTTGCCGATTGCAGCGGAGAAATGACTGTAGCGGGTCGAGACAATCATCTCGATGCTACTGCTCCGCATTTTTAGCTTCCCCAGTCTATCAAGCTTTTCGCCCTGGGCCGACGTATTGGTACGTGGTCAAATAGCCATGACCTTTAACCATGACCTGGCCCACCTCTTCAAAGGCGTAGCGGTGTTTGAGGCGTTCGTAGGTAGCCTCGGTGATTTGAATTTTGCCCGGCATGCCCTGGGCCTCCATGCGGCTGGCGATATTGACCGCATCGCCCCACAGGTCGTAGCTAAACTTTTTAATGCCAATGACCCCAGCCACCACCGGCCCAGTATTAATGCCAATGCGCAGCTGAAACTCCTGGCCGTCATTGCGCGTGATGTGGGCGGCGGCCTCTTGCATGGCCAGCGCCATTTCCATGATGGTTTCGGCGTGGTCAAGGCGGGGCAGCGGCAGGCCGCCCACCACCATGTAGGCGTCACCGATGGTCTTAATTTTCTCGAGCTGGTACTGCTCCGCCAGACGGTCAAAGGCCGAGAAGATCTGGTTGAGCCAGTTAACCAGCTCCAGCGGGCTAATCTGAGCCGCCAGGGGGGTAAAGTTCACGATGTCGGCAAATAGAATAGTGACATCATCAAAGCGCTCGGCCAGCGACCCCTCCAGCTGCTTGAGCTTGTCGACTACGGCCCGAGGCAAAATGTTGAGCAGCAGTTGTTCAGACTTTTGCTGCTCCAGGCGCAGGGCCTGCTGAGCCTGCTCACGCTCCTGCATCTCTTGCTGAAGCTGCTGGTTCTGCGCCTGAAGCAGCTGAGCCTGTCGGCGCAGGGCCTTTTGCAGGTCGGCCAGCAGGTTGGTGGCGCTGCCCGCCGATACGGCGCGCTGGGCCTGCTGCCTGAGCCGCCGCTGAAGCCGATGGGTGGATACCTGGGCCTTAATACGGGCCGCAGCTTCTTCTACCCAGAGCGATTGGTCAATATAGTCGACAACGCCAAATTCAAACGCCCGCAGCCGCCGGGCCAACGCCTGGTCTTGACCGACGACCGCTACAGCAACCTGGCGGGTTTGGGGCCGCTTTTTGAGTCGGTGGCACAGCCGCATGGCTGCCGTGTCGAACTGATCTACCGCCAGCAAAATCAGGTCGGGGAGGTCCGCCTCGGCGGCGGCAATTGTGTCATCTTCGCCGCTGACCTGCCGCACCTCGTAGCCTGCCGATCGCAGCATATCTAACAGTGGCACCAGCGGCCCCAGGCTGCTGTCGGCCACTGGTGCCACTAAAATTGCGCCGGAGGTTTGGCCTGAATCTGGCGAAGCATTGGTCATGGAACCCTGGAGCAAAGATAACAGCCCCCGTCGCTGTAGGCGCTGGCTCGGAGGCACAGAACAGTCGCCGTTGATAACACCCGATAATCACCCTGTAGCAGAGGCAGGTGGCCTACGGCCCGGCTGTGGGTCTAAGCGTTGCCTCCGTTGCCCCTGGTGAGGCAGCGTGCCTCAGTTATAGCGCTCCCTCGGCCATTCATGATTGAATCGATCAAAACCAGGGCGATTCCCCGTAGGGGGCGCTGCGCGATCGCATAATCAGTAGCATAGATTCTGGCGGTTCTTCTCAGCGGTTTGCAGGGCAGGTTGAGACCTATGGCAGGGTGTGAAAATCCGTTTTTGGCGCTCAAGGCCAGGCAGGTCGTCGGCATGTTTGTCGTGATTTCGGCTGGTCTGGCCCTGGTGTTTAGCACCCTAGGTACGCTAGAACTGCTGCCCCTGCAAGGGGACGACCCCATTTTGGCCCCTATTCTCTACAGCCTGATTTTTGTGGGCCTGTGTGCGGCCATTCTGTTGACCACGCGGCGCTTGCCTCTGCGGCTGACGCTGCTGCTGGGGCCAATGCCCAGGCACCTGGCCTGGGTGCAGCTGCTGTGGCTGGTAGTCGGCGTGTTTTTGTTTTCGCTGGGGGCGTTTCAGGTTTCGTACCTGGGGCTATCGCTGGTGGCACCGGGGCTGGTCGAGACCACCCTGAGTCAGTCGCTGCTGCTGTCGCCTGACCAGGCGACGGCTCCCGGTCTTTACAACGCGCTGATGCTGTTTTCGGTGCTGGTGGTGGCCCCAATTACCGAAGAATTTATCTTTCGCGGCGTGCTGCTGCACCGCTGGGGCGTCAAGTGGGGGGTGCGCCCGGCCATTGTGCTGACTTCAGTGCTGTTTGGGGTGCTGCACTCCAACCTGATTGGGCTGTTTGTGTTTGGGGTGGTGATGTCGCTGCTGTACCTGAGTACGCGATCGCTGCTGGTGCCGATGGTGGCCCACGCGATCAACAATGCGATCGCCTCCGGAATCGATTTTTTGGCCGCGCAGCCCACGGCCAATGCCGTCGATACCCTGGCTGAGTTTCGGGCTAGCTGGTGGCTGGGGGTATTGTGTTTGCTGGTGTCGGCCCCCTGGGTGCTGCGCTACGTGGCCTATCACTGGCCCGACCGCCAGGACCCGCTGCCTTACTTCATGAACCAGGGCATCAGCTGCGGGTTTGGGCAGCAGGCTGGGCGCAAGCTTGGGCCAGACGGCCACTCCTAGCCTGAGTAATCCCACCGAACCCGTTTCGCCCCACCAGCGAGAAATAGGGCCAGGTTCCGTAATTCTCTGGACGCCGTCAGCCCCCAAACCGAAGAGAATAAATTTAATTCTGAAGAACGCAGCAGGTCAGTTCGGCGGCTCACTTGGGGGCATTTGAACCTGAGAGCTGGTCTGCTTGAAACGCGTCCTTACAGGTAAATGTGTCTGATCCCAGGGGGCTTTCAGGGGTCAGACACTTTTATTTTGAGGGTGTTCATCGGTATGAACGCCCTGGTTGTGTGGTCCCAAAGCAAGGTCCTTCTCCCCTGGGAGGAGGACTTTGTCGATCTGGAGCGAACCCGATGCCACGAAATGCCGGGTGCGGCGATCGCGAGCCTGTAGTGAATCCGCCTTAGCTGTCCCCGGTTGGGGTGGGCAAACACCGTAAAGCCTTTGGCTTAGCTGCGCTTATGCCCCTACACAAGCCACCTTTTTTAATAGGGTTACGCGGTTCGGATTTGCTCTAAATACTCTAAACAATAGCCATTCCCTAGCCCCTTTGGGGCGGCTTCACCAACGACTCCGCTCAGGGAACGGCTATGGCCGTTTTGCTTGTTGCGGGTGCCGAGCTAGCGGCATGGACGATTGGTATTTGGTAACGCTGACGGCACAGGGATTGTAGCCAGAATTAAGGACACGTCCTAAAGTGGGCTATGGAAAACCCTGCCCCCTGCCCCCTGCCCTAGAATTTGCCCCGGAGTTGTCATTGCCTAAGCTGAACCGCGCCCAGCCGCCCCTGGGCTTTATCCCCCCCCGCTACAAACCCTGGGTGGTGCAGGGCTGCTACATTGTGCTGCCCCTGATGCTGCGGCTGCGGCTGCGGCCCTGGCTGCCAGCGGGGATTTGGCCGGTGACCTGCCACAACCCCGAGGTGCTGGCCGAGTGTTTTCGCCAGTTTCAGGCGGGCAAAATTCGGCTGCTGCTGGCCTTTCGCCACAGCCAGGTCGACGACCCGATCTGCCTGTCGTACCTGTTTTCGCGGCTGGTGCCTCGGGCCGCGCGCCAAAAAGGGTTTAGCCTCAAGCGCCCGCTGCACAGCTTTTTTATGTACGACCGGGGCATGCCGCTGTGGGCCGGGCGGTGGCTGGGCTGGTTTTTTGCGGCGATCGGGGGCATTCCGGTACACCGGGGCCGCAGGCTCGACCTCAAGGCGCTAAAGGCGGTGCGCGAGCAGATGATGACCGCCCCGCTGCCGGTCACGATCGCTCCAGAAGGGGCCACCAACGGCCACGGCGAAATCATTAGCGAGCTGGAGCCGGGGACAGCTCAGCTGGCCTTTTGGGCGGTCGAAGATCTGCAAAAGGCAGGACGGCCCGAGCAGGTGCTGCTGCTGCCGGTGGGGCTGCGCTACATCTACCCCCGCCCCGACTGGGCTGCTCTCAATCGGCTGCTGGCTCAGCTAGAGGCCGACTGTGGCCTACCGGTGCAGTCGTTTAGCAATCCCGCCGCGATCGCACCCGAGGCCTACTATCCTCGACTGCTGGGGCTGGGGCAGCACCTGCTGACCCGTTTGGAGCAGTTCTACCAGCGGTTCTATGGGCTGACTCCGGCTGCACTGGCGGAGATTCCAGACCCGTCGAATCTCGATCCGTCTAACCTAGATCCGTCAGCTGAGCTGGGCCAGCGGTTGAGCCATCTCTTAAATGGGGCTTTGGCGGTGGGGGAACGGTTCTTTAATTTGCCCCACACCGGCACGCTGGTGACTCGCTGTCGTCGCCTAGAAGAGGCGGGGTGGAGCGATATCTATCGCGAAGACATCGCCGACCTGGATCAGCTCTCCCCCTTCGATCGCGGCCTGGCCGACTGGATTGCGGCGGCGGCGACCCTACAGATGCAGCACATGCGGCTGGCGGAGAGCTTTGTGGCGGTGTCGGGCCACTACGTAAAAGACAGGCCCAGCTTTGAGCGCTTTGCCGAAACTACCCTGATTCTCTTTGACCTGGTGGAGCGGGTAAAGGGGACACGGGTGCCCAAACGTCCCCAGCTGGGTACACGGCAGGCGGTGATTACCCTGGGCGAGTCGATCAACATTAGCGATCGCTGGCCCGACTATGCCCAATCGCGGCGATCGGCCAAGGCGGCGGTGGAAGGGCTAACCCAGGATATTCAAACTGCCCTGGAGGACTTGATTGCGGCAGGCGAAAGGACACCGACTGCATGATCTGGCCCAGCTGTAGCCCCCAGATGCCTGACCTGAACGGCTATGATGCCCGTGGTCGAAGCCGATCCACGTAGTTGATGGAGTCAACCTTTCTTGCCTGCGATGGTTACAGAAACGAGCACAGAAACGCGCCAGAACGCCTTGGTCGTCGGGGCTAGCCGGGGCATTGGCCTTGGCTTTGTGCGGCAGCTGCTGGCCGACGATCGCTTTGAGACGGTGTACGGCACCTACCGCCGCCCCGAGTCGGCCCAGGGGCTGCTGGCGCTGGCGGAGCGTTTTCCTCAGCTGGTCTGCCTGCCTATGGATGTGACCGAGGAGGGGAGCATTGCAGATGCGATCGCCGCTATTCAGACCCGTACGCCCCGGCTGCACCGGGTGATCTACTGCGTTGGAGTGCTCCACGATGGCGACTTTCAGCCCGAGAAAAGCCTGCGGCAGATCACGAGCGAAAATTTGGTGCGATCGTTTCAGACCAATGCGGTGGGGGCGGTGCTGCTGGCCAAGCACCTGATGCTCCTGCTCAAGCATGACCAGCCCAGTATATTTGCAGCGATTTCCGCCAAAGTAGGCAGCATAGGCGACAACCGTTTGGGGGGCTGGTATGGCTACCGGGCCTCGAAGGCGGCGCTGAATATGCTGATGAAAACAACAGCCCTAGAGTACGCTCGCCGCTGCCCCCAAACTACCGTAGTCCTGCTGCACCCCGGCACCACCGACACCCGCCTGTCGGAACCCTTTCAGCGCGGCGTGCCGCCCGAGAAGCTGTTTTCGGTAGAGCGCACGGTGGCGCAGCTGATGGCGGTGATGGACGGCCTGAGCCCCGCCGACAGCGGCGAATTTTTTAGCTGGGATGGCGCTCGGCTGCCCTGGTAGGCCCAACTTTGAATTCTGGACTTGTAGTCAGCTTGTCGAACTATTGGCAACATTAGGGTTGTTGCCAGGTGGCCCTGGGGCTATTCTTAGGCCAAGGATTGACTGGCCATTCACACGTCGTCGGTGAGGGAAGCGGGATGGATGCGAGCATGATGAGTTGGCAACTGCTGGAGAGCATTGGCCTGGGGCTGGGGCTGGGGGTGGCCGCCGGGTTTCGGGTGGTGGTGCCCTTTTGGGTGCTGAGCGCCGCTGCCCTGTTTGGCCACATCGAGCTAGCCGACAGTGTAACCTGGCTGGGCAGCACCTCGGCCTTTATTGGCCTTTCCATTGCCCTGGTGGTGGAAATTGCGGCCTACAGCGTGCCCTGGCTCGACAACGCGATCGATACTGTAGCGCTACCGATCGCGGCGGTGGCCGGTACGCTGCTGATGGCGATCGCGGCCAACCAGCTCGACCCCTTTGCCCAGTGGAGCGTGGCGATCGTGGCGGGGGGCGGTGCCGCCGCTACGGTAAAGGGGCTCAACGGCCTGACTCGCTTTGTCTCCACGGCTACAACCGGGGGGGCGACGAACCTGGTTCTGGCCGGGGTAGAGCTGGTGGGGGCCGTCGCGATCTCTGTTTTCGCTCTGGTTGCCCCAGTCCTTATGTTTGTGCTGGTGCTAGCCTTCTTTATTCTGCTGGTGCGCTTTGCCATCAAAGCTTTCTACCGCGCCAAGAAACCCGCCCCAGACGCCAAGTAGGTCGATACAGCATTTGAGGCCGACTTATTTACAGTGAATCCGACGAACAAGACCCCAATTCAAACCCGACATCCAATCAGGCGCGCCATTGGGCGACAAGTTGCTCTGTCCAGTCCTTGACTGCTTAAAATTGCCGCGTCAGCTTCGCCTCGACGTGAAGGGCTAGGGCCGACATTTCTGGCAGCGTGGCGGTAAACTGCCCGGCCCGGTTGACCAAGATAACTTCAGCGCCGTTGGCGCAGGATTTGCCGTTGGCTGCTAGCCCACCCTGCACCACATTGCAGTAGCGGCCCTGGGGCAGCTGGGTCTGAAACCTGTGGGTCAGCGGCTGGGCCTCGCGGTTGATAGCCACAAAGCCCCGGTTGCCTCGGCCAAAGGCAATCTGATTGGCGTTATCGCTCCACCAGTCGGTCACTTCGGCCACAGGCTCAGTGGCGTTGCGAAAGCCTACCATGCCGGCAATGGCAGGCCAGCGATGCTCACAGACCCACTCCCTAAAGCAATTTGCTTCTCCAGCTTGATACACCGGCCGAGTGGTGCCGTTGTCGTAGGTGGGTGGTCCCTGTTCTGAGTCGTCAAAGGCAAAGCTCGACATCACCTGGGGCTTACCGTAGGGAAAAGCCAGCATAAACACGTTGGCCAGAGCGTAGAGGTCGCCGTTTTTGTAGGTGAGGTAGTCGCCGCCGCCGCCGTGACCCCGCTGCTTATCGTGGTTGTCGATAAAAACAACTGACTGAGCGGAGGGAGCTAGACCCCAGCCTTCGCCCAGGGTTTGCAGATTGGCTAACGTTTGGCCCTCTAGCCCCAAAAAGGCGAGGCCAATAAATCGGCCATATTTAAAGTCGAGCACGTTGCCACTGTCGTAGTAGTCTTGCTTGCGAATCGCCTCGGTGCCGGGGTCGATTACTTCTTGATAGATATAGAGATCGGTTTCGGGGTGGCGATCGCGCAGCTGCGTCAAAATCTCCCCCAGCTCCTGGTTGCGAATGTGCTTGGCCGCATCGATGCGAAAACCCGCCACGCCCATCTCTACCAGTTCGCTCATGTAGTTAACCAGGGTGGCCTGCACCTTAGCTGAGCCGGTATTGAGGTCGGCCAGGCCCACCAATTCGCACTGGGTAACATTTTCGGCGTTGCCATAATCGGTGACGTTTTGGTGGCAATCGTGAAAGTCTTCGGGTTTGTACAGGCCGGGATAGTCGTACTTGGTAAACCGGGTGCCAGCGCTGCCTACGCCGCTCTCAAACCCGGCCATGTGGTTGATCACGGCGTCGGCGTAGATGGCAACCCCGGCCTCCCGGCAGCGGTGAATCATATCCTGAAGCGCGGCGCGGCTGCCGCTGCGGCTTTCAAGTCGGTAGCTAACGGGCTGATACCGCTGCCACCAGGGATAGCCGTAGTCGGGCAGTACGATGTGCTCCTGGGGAGGAGAAATCTGCACGGCCTGGTAGCCATTGGGGCCGAGGTACGTTTCGCACTCGGTGGCGATGTCGGCCCAGGTCCACTCAAACAGGTGCACTATGGTAGTGGAAACTGGGGCAGCGGTCTCCGAGAGATCGGTTGCTGAGGCGTCGGCCCTTGGGATAGCGACCCGTGGAACGGTGGTGGTAGCCTGCACGCTAGATAGACCGACAGACAGGGCCGGGAACAACATCAGCGGATTCAGCAAAACTATCAGGCCCACAACCCCGCTGGCAGAAAGGGCACCCAGGACGATTTTCCACATAGATTTTTCAGCTAAAAACGTATAAAAACGAACATTTTTGGGCCAAAACACTGACCCCAGTCACCGCTATCATGCACCTCTAACCCGTAAAAATAACCACGATCCAGGGGGCTTGCCAATTTACCCAGAACCAGCTGCATCGGCAGATTGAGGTTGGCCGCCATCCAACCCGTGGGTCTATGCGTATCAACAGCAGCCATTATGGGGCCAGCCAGCGGCCGGGAGAGGGGTTAGTGTGCCAGCAGCCATTGAGCGAAACGTCGAGCCGAGTATCTATATTTGCCACCCTTGGGAGGTTGGCCTACCGCTACCGGGGGCTGGTTTTGGCCCTGTGGGTGGTGCTGCTAGGGCTGGGCGGGCTGTTTGCCCCGCGTCTAGAAAGCGTGCTGCACGGCACTGGTACAACTTATGAAAGGGGGGAGGCCGCCCAAACCGATCGCCTGCTAGAAGACCGCCTGGGTCTAGATGCTGACGCACTGACGGTGGTGTTTGAGTACGCAAACGGCGATCGCGCCTCTGGGGCAGCCCTTGACCAACGCCCTGATATTCAGCCCCTGCTGGCCGATCTGGCCGATCTGCCCACGGTAGAGTCGGTGAGCCAGCCTGCGGTACCGCCCAGAGCGGCTGGCGATGTCGATTACCGCTTCATTAGCCTGCAGGTTGCAGACGGCGACACCAATACCGCCATTGCCAACCTGCTGACCCTGTTAGAGGACGAAACCCCTGCCGGAGTCACCAGCTATCTCACCGGCAAAGCCGTGGTGGACTACGAAGCGCAAAACATTAGCAAAAAAGACCTGGTGCGGGCCGAGGCGCTGTCGCTGCCGCTGACCCTGATTGCCCTGGTGTTTATTTTTGGCTCGGTGGTGGCGGCCCTGCTGCCGGTGGTGATGGCGGTGGCTACCGTCACCGTGACCAGTGGGCTAATTTACGCGATCGCCCAGTTTTCAGAGGTTTCTATTTTTGCCGTCACCCTGACCACCATGCTGGGCCTGGGGGTAGGCATCGACTTTACCCTGGTGATGGTGAGCCGTTTTCGAGAAGAGCTGGCCCACCGTTCAGTCCCTGAGGCCGTCACAGAAACTATGGCGACCGCCGGGGAAGCTGTATTTTATTCGGGCCTGACCACCTGTATTGGGCTGCTGAGCCTGCTGTTGTTTCCGGTGGTGCTGCTGCGATCGCTGGGGGTGGCCGGGTCGCTGGTGGTGCTGATGTCGGTGCTGGCGGCGCTCACCCTGGTGCCCGCGCTGCTGGGGGTTTTGGGTCACCAGATCAACCGCTGGCGACTGTTAACCCCCCGCGAAGGGGCGGGCTTTTGGGGTCGGTTTTCGCGCCAGATTATTCGCTATCGGGTGGTGGCGATCGCCGCTGTAGTGGCGATCATTCTGGTGCTGATGTCGCCCTTCTGGCAGGCCCAGTGGGGGTTGGGCGATGTCGATGCTTTACCGGCTACGGCCCAGGCGCGTCAGGGGGTAGAGGTTTTAGAGGAGGCGATCAGCGCCGGTCGCACGGCCCCGATTTTGGTGGCGGTCAGCACAGATAATGGCGATCGCGTGCTGGCCCCCAACACAGTAGAAGCCCTTTACACCTGGGTCAAATCGCTGGCCACCGACGACCGGGTGGCCACTGTGCAAAGCCTGTTTAATCTCGATCCAGCCTTTGATCTAGCGACCTACCAGCAGCTTTACCAAACTCCCGATCGCATTCCTCTAGAGTCGGTGGCTGCAGCAGTAGCGCGTCTGAGCGACGACGACACCACGCTAATTTCAATCAGCAGCCGTGCCGACAGCAACAGCCCCCAGTCGCGAGCACTGGTGCGAGAGCTGCGGCAAAAATCGATGCCTGGCCTCACGCTGAGCGTCGGGGGCGCTACCGCCAAGAGTCTGGATACCATTGACATTATTGGGCAGCGGGCCCCGTGGGCGATCGCGGCTGTCTTCCTGGTGACCTTCGTCTCCCTGACCCGACTATTCAACTCCGTAGTCATGCCGCTGAAGGCCATTTTCCTCAACGTCATGTCGATTGGGGCTTCGTTTGGGGCGCTGGTCTTTATCTTTCAGCAGGGCAACTTTCAAACGCTGCTCGACTTTACTCCGGTGGGCTACCTCGATATTTTGCTGCCCATTGTGCTGTTTTGCGTGCTGTTTGGCCTCTCAATGGACTACGAGGTGTTTTTGCTGGCCCGCATCAAAGAAGCCTACGATCGCACCGGCAACAATACTGATGCCATTGTCGAAGGGCTGGAGTGCACCGGGCGCATTATTACCAGTTCGGCCCTGCTGACCATCATCGTCACGGCTTCCTTTGCTTTTACCAGCATTATTTTTGTCAAAGCTCTGGGGCTGGGCATTGCGATCTCGGTCCTGATCGACTCGACTCTAATTCGCGCTGTGCTGGTGCCCGCCAGTATGCGCCTGATGGGTCACTGGAACTGGTGGTGTCCAAAGCTGAGGCGGCAATCTTTTTCTGGCTGAGCTAGATTTTAGATAGTTCTCTTCACTCTTGTAGCCCCTATGTTTTTACCGTTTTGTGCCCCGCCCTCTGCCGCATCTCGCCGCGAGTACCAGCGCCACAAGCTGGAAATGATGAAGTCCTGGCGCGATGCTTTAGAAACTCGCCTGGCTGCCCTCAATGCCGCGATTAGCACCGTTGAGCAGCAGATTAGTCAGGACGCTGAATAAACTACACTTTTTATCGCCCCGTTCCCCTAGGATATGACCTTAGCGGTAGGGTATTGCTAACCCTGCCGCCTGCTGTCATTCTTCTGGGTTGCCCCACTGGTTATGCCTGAATCTCTTTCGTCTACTTCTCCGGCCCTCTCCCCGGCGAGAGCCGTTCCGCTGATTCAGCCGATTGGGGTAAAAGCTATCTACGGCCTGGCGCTGCAGGGCGACCGGCTGCTGGCGGTTGACCCATTTCGGGGCTACCTGCTGCGCCTCGACCCCAAAACCGACCAGCTCGAAATTCTCAATGCTTCTGAGGCGGAGGCGTTTTATGGGGCTACGGGCGTGGCCTGCTGGCAAGACCAGCTGTGGTTCTGCCGTGACCATACGGTATACACCACCGCCCTCGACGACCTTCAGCCTGCCCCGGTGCTCACCCTGCCCTACCCCGCCGATGGGGTCGCCGTGTGGGAAAACACCCTCTACGTCAGCTGTAAAAAGGGGGGCTGTATTTTCGTCTGCGATCGCAGCTCAGGGCAGCGCATTACTCAGTTTCTGGCCCCCGGCATTGGTATCGAGAATATTTCGGTCTGGGGCGACTACCTGTGGGTCTGCGACCAGGTTGAGCAAACGGTGTACTGCCTCGATCGCGCCACTGGTGAGCTAGTTGTCAAAATGCTCACCCCCTTTGCTACCCCCACCGGGCTAGCGGTGCCGCCCCACACCACCCCAGAGAGCGGCACGATTTGGGTGGCCTACACCAACGAAGAACCCTACGTGCGAGAAGACCCCAACGGGGCCGAGCCCTACGTGCTGACCTTTCGCGATCGCACCCTCATCCATCCCCTCACCTACCGCTGGGACAAAGCGGCCAACTGCTGTCGCAGCAATGGCTACCTGGTCGAAATGACCTACGTCGAAGAAATCGACACCCTGGAAGATGCGATTCCGCTCGAAAATGTGGAGTGGCGAATTGCCTTTCCCACCAGCACCGATCGCCAGCGAGTCAAGTCGGTCGAGCCGGTGGGGCTGCCCTTTACAGAGCTACAGCAAAACGGTGAAAGGCTGGCCAGCTTCAGGTTCGATCGCCTCGACCCCAACCAGCGCCACCTGTTTGGCTGGAAAGCCCTGGTCGAGGTCTACGGCATCAAGTATCAGCTCACCCCGCGCCAGGTCGAGTCGGCCCCACCCCTGCCCCCCGAGTACGGCCCCCGCTACCTGATTGACGACGACGAACTAGCCATGGATACCCCCATGATTCAGGCGGCGGCTCGCGAGAGCGTAGGCAGCGAAACCAACCTGCTGCGCCAGGTGCTCAGCATTCGCAACTACGTCTACGACAAGCTTTCCTACGCCGTCACCCCGGCGATTGAGCCCCCCGATGTGGTGCTGATGCGGGGCCGGGGCTCCTGCGGCGAATACGTGGGCCTGCTGCTGGCCCTGATGCGCCTCAACGGCATCGCCTGCCGCACCGTGGGCCGCTACAAATGCCCGGCCCACGCCGACCAGGCCGGGCTCTACCTGGAGCCCGACTTCAACCACGTCTGGATTGAGTTCTACATTCCTGGCTTTGGCTGGGTGCCGATGGAGTCTAACCCCGACGATGTGCAGGAAGGTGGCCCCTACCCCACCCGCTTTTTTATGGGCCTACCCTGGTGGCATGTAGAAATGGGCAAAGACATTTCCTTTGAAAAGCTGATTTACCCTCCGGGCGGTCCCGAAGTTCGTCTGGGCGATCTGGCCGTCAACCACATGCGGTTTAAAATCCTAGGGGAACTGGCCCCCTAGAAAGTCAGATAGTGGAATTTGCGGGGTGATGACCGCAGATTTGATCCCAATCGTTCATGCTGCTAGCGCGGCACCCTCAACAACAAAAACAGCCGTAGCCGTTCCCTGAGCGAAGTCGTTGGTGAAGCCGCCCCAAAGGGGCTAGGGAACGGCTATTTTCAGGGCAAATCCGAGTCACACAACCCCAATTCGAAATCGAGATCTCGTAGGGAGCATTGCACTGCAATGTCTCTACAAGCCGGGGGTATACAGACAGGATTGGGTATCACTCAATCAGCCGCTGAAACTGGGGATGGTCGCGAACACCGTCAAAGTGGGCATCGATCTGCACCATGACTTTGTACACGTAGGGGCTGAGCACAAAAGTGCGGTAGAGGTTCTTGAGGGTGTTCTCCAGGTTGCCCACCATGGCATAGGCGCGGGCTTTGCCGTACCAGGCATTGGGGTTGTCAGCGTGGTGGCTGAGGGATGTCTCAAAGCTGGCGATCGCCTCGCTGTAGCGCCCCATTTGAATCAGCACCGTGCCCCGCTGATTCCAGATGTAGTGAGCGTTGGGCCGGTAGTCGAGGGCCAGCTGCAGCACCCGCAGCGCATCGTCGTAGCGGTGCAAGCCACACAGGGCAACACCCTGGTTGTAGCGGGCGCGGTGGTCCTGGGGGCTGAGCCTGAGGCTGTGCTCAAAGCTGGCAACGGCAT
The DNA here is from genome assembly GCF_050565655.1 of Nodosilinea sp. AN01ver1. Taxonomy (NCBI): domain Bacteria; kingdom Bacillati; phylum Cyanobacteriota; class Cyanophyceae; order Nodosilineales; family Nodosilineaceae; genus Nodosilinea; species Nodosilinea sp. AN01ver1. The sequence goes on from NZ_JBNXVS010000003.1 coordinate 82,697, forward strand.
CGCGGTAGCGGTGCAGCTGGTTTTGGGCCGTGCCCAGGTTGTACCAGGCTTTGTTGTCGCCAGGGCTGAGCTTGACCGCCCGCTCCAAGTGGGTCGCGGCTTCTTCAAAGTGGCTGAGCTTGGCCAGGGCGTGGCCCTTGCCGTGCCAGGCTAGACCGTAGTCGGGGCAGTGGGCAATGGCCTGGTTAAAGCTTTCAACAGAGGCCTCAAACTGTTTGAGAGCAGCCAGACAGAACCCGTGCAGCGTCCAAACCTCGTAGTCATCTGGGTTGAGGGTAAGTGCCGCCTCAAACCGCGACAGCGCCTCACTGTGGCGACCGATAGCGTAGAGGGCATCTCCCTGACCCCGGAGTAGCTTGGCGCGGGTGAGTTTAGATAGGGCGACGTCAGAGCTAGCAGACATAGAGGCAATCAGCAGCGGTGAGGGCATAGGCTGGTCGGCTTTTAACCCAGCTTGCCCATTTCTCTAGGGGCGATCGCCATCGGTGGGCGCTTCTAGCCCGGACGCTTCGGGATTCCCTGGAGCACAAACCCAGCGCTGCACCGCCAAACCCTTTGGGGCAGAGACCTTCCCCAGCCAGCCAATACTAGTAGCGTACGCTACTTATGCCGGATGTACTCATATAAATCGATGTAGGCCTGCCCAGGGTGATTCCAGGAAAAGTCGTACTGCATCCCCTGCTGAGCCAGCTGCTTAAAGGTATCAGGGGCATGATCCCAAACGTCGAAGGCGCGGTTCATCGCCGACTCTAGGGCGACATTATCGCTCTGGAAGAACACAAACCCGTTGCGCTCTTCAGGCCCGTGCAGGGTGTCATAATCCCAGTCAAACACGGTGTTAACCAGGCCACCTACGCCTCGCACAATGGGCACCGTGCCGTACTTAAGCCCAATCATCTGGGTCAGGCCGCAGGGTTCAAAGTTGCTGGGCACCACAATCATATCGGCTCCGGCGTAGATCAAATGGGCCAGCTCTTCGTTAAAGCTGAGCTCCAGATGTACGTCGGGGTTGTCGTTGAGGAAGTTCTTTTCATGCCAAAACCAGTCGTTGATGCCCCGTTCGGTGGCCGAGCCCAGCAGCACAAACTGCGCCCCTCGGGCCAGGGTGTGGTAGATGGCGTGGTGAACCAGGTGCACCCCTTTTTGGTCGTCAAGGCGGCCAATGAAAGCGACTAGGGGCCTGTCGCTCTGGCGCAGCAGCAGGCGATCGCGCAGCTCTTTCTTATTTAGCGCCTTGTCTTCAAAGGTGGTGAGGCCGTAGTGGTGCGGGATGTAGCGATCGCACTCCGGGTTCCACACCTCGTAGTCAATGCCGTTGAGAATGCCCGAAAACTTGTGCTGGTTGGTGTGCAGCGTGTGGCCCAGGCCAAAGCCCTCATTGCCGTACTGGGCCTCAATGGCATGGTAGGGCGACACCGTATTGACGTGGTTGGCGTAGGTAATGCCCCCTTTCATAAAGTTGATCGAGAAGGGGTTGAAGTTGTCGCGCAGGCGATCGTACTGAAAATAGTACTCAGGCCGATTAAGCCCCGTAGCCTGCAAAATTTCGGTACCGCCAAAGCCCTGGTGCTTGAAGTTGTGAATGGTGTACAGCGTGCGCTGAAACTCCATGCCGTTGTACTTATAAATTTCAAACAGCATGGCCGGAATCAGTCCCGTCTGCCAGTCGTGGCAGTGGATCACATCGGGACGCTTGTTGCTGCGCAGCAAAAACTCCATCGCCGCCTTGCTAAAGAAGGCAAACCGCATCGGGTCGTCATCGCAGCCGTAGTAGCAGCCCCGGTTAAAGAACATCTCCCACGACTTGGGTTCAATAAAGAAGCACAACCGCCCGTACACCCAGCCGCAGAGCACATCGCAGCGAATATCGGTGCCAAACCAGGGCACGATCAGGTCGCGGTAGGCATCGTGCAGACCCCAAATGTGGTCGTAGCGCATGCAGTCATACTTAGGCAGGATGATCTCGACGCAATGCCCCCGGTGTTCTAGCTCGGTGCTCAGGCCGTAGACCACATCACCCAGACCCCCAGCCTTGATGACAGGAGCACATTCCGAGGCAATCTGCACGATATACATGGTGTCTCCCCGCTGTCCCGTTATAAAAGTTCATTTTAATGCCCCTATTCAATCAGGATGTTGGGGCAGAGGCAAGGGGCGAAGGGGGGAGATGGGTGGATGGGTAGATGGGTGGATGGGTGAGCGAGTAGGTGGGCAGGTGGGGGGTGAGAAGTTCAAAATTGAGAATTCAAAATTCAAAGTTGAGAATTCAAAATTTTGAACTTTGAATTCTCGTTTTACCTTGTGAGAAGCCGCTTCGCGGTTATATTCCCCTCATCCCCTCACTCCTCCCCCGCTTTGCCTTCAGCCTTCATCTGCTCCAGGGCTTGCCAGCGGGTTTCGAGTTCTTCGCGCTCTTGTTTGAGGCTGCGCTCTAGTTCTTGAATTTCATCGCGGCGGGCGGCGGTTTCGAGGGCGCGGCGGTCGACCTCCTGGCTTTTGAGGGTAAGGGACTGCCGCCAGCGTTCGGCCCGTTCGATTTCCTGCTCTAGGGCTTCGGGGGTAACGCCGTAGGCCAGGTAGTGTTCGACCAGGTCTAGCACCCAGGCGGTGGCATCTTGCACAGACACAATCTGGTTGAGGTTGTCGAGCTCGATCAGCACCAGGTTGCCCTCTTGAAAGGCCAGCAGGCGCGTGGTTTCAACGATGCGTTCTACCGACAGTAGTGTCCAGGTAGATTCAGAGGTCTGTTCGGCCAGCAGTAAAAGTTCTGCACCGCCCAGGAACGCCTTTTTTTGAACCTTGGCCAGGTATTGCATTAGCTGTCGAAATCCATACCCCTATGGCACGAGTATAGCTGGTGAACTCTACATTTCAGAGTGGGGCTATACCTGGGTCATCAGGATGTCGTGTCGGCCAGTTCACGATGACGTTCGCATAGGGCACAGCCGATCGCCTGATTGTGCAAACCCGGCGGCTATGGGTTCTTCACGGATTAACACCTTTTTGTTCTGGCGTCCTGGCTAATGTGGCAGTTGCTGTCTACATAAGTAGGTGGCACTGACCGTAGAAATACGGATTTAGGCACCTGCTGCCGTGCAATTTTGGTAAACAACATAGGTTATCCCGCCGATGCGGCCACCCTTGTCGATTATTAAAATCGAGTTACTATACAAAGCGTTATAGTTTTCAGGCCTGTGATTCAGACGACGTTCTGCACGCCCTGAAAATGGCCACGGTTCGACCTATCAGAGTGCGCTACCATGTCAAACCTTGAGCAGACCATTGAAAGAATGTTTGCGGCCCGCCGCCTAACTCGCAACGACCAGCAGCAGCTCATGGCGATGTTCTCCCAGCGGGATTTGAGCCCCAATGATGCGGCTCTCATCAATCGAGTGTACGAGGCGCTGAGCCAGGGAAGACTGCGCGTGGTTGATTAACCTACAACAAGAAGGGTGCCTCAGGAGCACTGTCTTTGCAGGTGGAGTTTTTGCCAGACAGAGGAGTCGAGGGCTACAGCGGCCCAGATCAGGTTGGGCAAGGCCAATTCGAGTTAAGATCTCCACGACGTTAACTATTGTAGGGTCATGGCAGACACTCCTAATACCTCCCCTGAGAAGCCTAAAAAGAAGATAATCACTGTGGGAGAAAAGAGCGGCGGTGAGCGCAGCACCGGAGAGCGCCGTGATGGCAATCGTGAGGGTAACAGGGGCCGACGCGGTGGCCGAGGCCGCGATCGCGATGAGCGCGATCGCAAACCTGCCATTCCCCCGGCTCTAATGCGTGGCCCCAAACCCAAGCCCAAAGCTGAAGAAGTGCCCGGGGAACCCGTGGCTGAAGCAGCAGTAGCTGAAGAGCCCGTGACTGAGGAAGCCGTAGCTGAAACGGCGGTGGCTGAGGAGTCCGTGGCTGAAGCGGCGGTAGCTGAAGAAGTGGTGGCTGAAGAATCGGTCCCTGAAGAACCTGTCGCTAAACAGTCTGTCGCTGGGGCAGCTGTGGCTGAAGAGCCCGCCGCTGAGGCAGCAGCCCCTGAAGCGGCTGAAGCTGAGGCACCCACCTCCGAACCTGCGGCTGACGCCACCCCTGAGGCGGCTGATTCCGATACCGAAACCACCTCAGCTTAAACACCCTCACTCGTTCGTTTACTCAGATGATCGCTCAGAAGCCTCGGTAGCCTGGTCTGCCGGGGCTTCTGCTGATTCTAAGTATTGGCTATCGACCAAAAACGCCCCTTTGTCGAACTTGATGCCCCAGTAGCCACCGGGGCGGCGGCTTTGAATAATTCCTTCGGCCCCTACGGGCAGGGTGTCGGCGGGGCGCAGCATGGGCATGGGGTCGGCGGTTTTAAAGTAGGGCGGGCAAGCGATCAGGCGAACGCGATCGCCGACGGTAAATTCAGCTGTCATGGCAACCTTTGAAACAGGGCAGAACTAAACCAGTAGGGGCAGAGCATTGGTGCAGTAGGGACCCCCTCCCCTTAAACCGTAGCTTACTCTGGCTCGCTCGATGCCCTTCTAAGCTCAGTCAAGCGTCTACTGACAACCTTGGCGCAGGCGGCTGAGTCAGGTGATTTTTGGGATGGTCTGGAGCACTGGTTTCGCTAGCGCCGAGGGCGATCAGCGCCGCTTTTTGGGCCTCGGTTAGCCCCGTTACGCCGGTAATGGTCAGGCCTTCGTAGGGGCGGGGCACGCGCAGCGTTTGCGCGTGGCAGTAGATAAAGCCGTCGGGGGTGGGTGACTTGCTCCAGACCTGAATGGTTTCGTCCTGGCTGCAGCTAATCAGGCGATCGCCCTCGGCGCTAAACGTGACGTAGCGCACCCATTTGTCGTGGCCGCAGAGGGTTTGGTGGCAGCGGCGGCTGGGCAGGTGCCAGAGCTTGATGGTGGTGTCGCCACCGCAGCTGGCCAACCACTGGCCATCGGGGCTAAAGGCCACCGCCAGCACCAGGCTGGGGTGGGTGCCGATGACGGTGCGATGGCCCAGTTTGAGATCCCACAGCATGACGTAGCCGTTGGAGCCGCCGCTGGATAGGAACCGACCGTCGGGGCTAAAGGCCAGGCCTCGCACCCAGCTGCCTTCGCAGGGCAGGGTTTGCAGGCAGGTTTGGGTGGCGATATCCCACAGGCGCACGGTTTGGTCCTGGCTGCCGCTGGCCAAGCGGCGACCGTCGGGGCTAATCGCCAGAGTCCAAACGCCGCTGGTGTGGTCGGTCAAAACGCCACGGCTAGTTCGGCTGTTCAGATCCCACAGGCGAATGGTGCCATCCAGGCTGCCGCTGGCCAGCAGGTCGCCCTGGGGGCAAAAGGCCAGCGCCCAAACCTCATGGCTGTGGTCGGTCCAGGTGGCGTGACAGTCTCCCGTTTCGCTGGCCCACAGGCGCACGGTGCGATCGTCGCCGCCGCTGGCAATCCAGCGGCCATCGGGGCTGACGGCGACGGCAAACACCCATCCCTCATGTCCTTTAAAGGCTTGGGGAGTGGCCTGAGGATCGGCCTGCTCGGTGAGGGGCCACAGACGCACCTGGCGATCTTGCCCGCCGCTGACCAGGTAGTGCCCTTGGGGATGCAGCGCCACTGACCACACGCCGCTGTTGTGGCCGCGCAGCACTCGCAGGGCCTGGTGGGTTTGGCTATCCCACAGCCGCACAGACTGGTCTTCGCTGGCGCTGGCCAGGGTGCGGCTATCGGGGCTAAAGGCCACGTTTGAGATCCAGCTGCTGTGGCCCTTGAAGGCCCAGTTGACCTGCCCGGTTTGCCAGGTCCAGAGGCGAATGGTTTGATCATCGCCGCCGCTGGCCAGATAGCGACCATCGGGGCTGAAGGCTACCGATCGCACCGCTTGAGTATGGTTCTGGGGCGATCGCCCCAGCGAGTCGGTCTGCAACCGCTGCCGCTGCCGTTGGGTTGCCACGTCCCAAATATCTATGCTGCCGTCCTGGTGACCGCTGGCCAGGGCGTGGCCGTCGGGGCTAAAGGCAATAGACCACACGGGTGATCCGGCAACCATTACGGTGCTGTGGTCGCTAGCCGACTCTCTACCCAAGCGCCACAGTCGCAGGGTGCCATCGTAGCTACCGCTGGCCAGCTGATGGCCGGTTAGGGCCAGGGCGCGATCGCCGCTGAGGTAGCCCTGGGGGGCAAAGGCCACCGATCGCACCTCGTCGGCATGACCGCTGAGACAGTAGACCAGGGTGCGGGTGCGCACATCCCAAACTCGAATCTGGTGATCTTCGCAGCCGCTGGCGAGGTAGCGCCCGTCGGGGCTAAAGGCCAGCGAAAAGACCCGGCTGGAGGAATCTTTGAGCTGGCCGTAGCGATCGCCCGTGGCCAGATTCCACAGGTCGATGGTGCCGTTGGCGCTGCTGGCCAGGGTCTGGTTGTCGGGGCTAAAGGTGACCGCCCAGCACCAGCCATCCTGGGCGTGCAGGGTGAGCACGGGCTGGGCATCGCTGACCCGCCACAGGTGAATTTCGTAGCTGACATCGCTGGCGGCCAGCAGCTCACCGTCGGGGCTGAAGGCAATGGCCAGCACCTGGCTGAAGGTGTCTTTAAACACCGATCGCGCTAGGTTTGCCCCCGCAAAGTTGGTCTGGTGCAGAAGGCTGTCCTGCAGGTAGGCCTGCCAGATCGTTTGCTCAGAAAAATCCCAGCCCGCCAGCGGTATCTGGGCCTGCTGAAGCAGGTTGAGCAGGTTGCCGCAGGCGTAGCTGGGCAGGTGCTGACCGCGCCAGGCCGCCAGGTGATGGCGCAAATGGTCGCTCAGGTCGCCGGGCCGCAGTCGCTGCTGCAGCCGTTCCAGCACGGGCTGTAAAATGAGCCGCGTTTGGCTGTCTCGCAGGTAGTCTTTGGTCTGAGCCAAAATTAGGGGATGGCTGTGCAGCAGGCTGGCGCTGGTGGGGGCGGCCAAAATGACCTGGCTGATCTGCTCTACCAGCCAGTCGGTTATGTACTCCATCACCACGGGCTGGAGGGTAAAGCGGGTGGGGCTGGCCCTGGGGGTATCGCGCTCAATCAGCGATCGCCGCTCCAGGCTGGTGAGGGCTTCGATCAGATCGCCCAGGGCGAGGGGGGCGACCAGGTCGGCGCGCACCTGGGCCAGGGTGACGGGTTCGCGGTAAATGGCGAGCCAGGCCATCACCTGCTGCTCTACGGGCGAGAGCCGATCGAGCTGGTGGGTGAGCAGGTCGCGAATGTCGCCAAAGACCGAGTCTCCCTGAGTCAGAACCTGCACAAACGGCTCTAGCTGACCGTCAAAACAGTCCTGCACGACGGCGGCGACCATCTTGAGGGCGAGGGGGTTACCCGCGTAGTGATTGTTCAGGTGCTGCCACTCGGCGGGGGTGCCAGTGAATTTTCCCCTGGCCTGAACAATTGTCTGACCCACGGGCGACGGCAGCCCTCGCAGCCGCAGCGATCGCACCGGCAGGGTTTCGCCTTCGTGCTGGGCAATTTCTTTGATTTTTTCGCGGCTGGTGAGCACGATGGTGCTCGGGTGCTCAACGTTGCCCAGGCTGGCAAAGAGCTGGCCGTAGTTCTCGTAGCCGGGCAGATAGGTGCCGGTGCGATCGCGGGGCCGCAAAATGGTTTCGCCGTTGTCGAGCACGATCAGGCAGCGGTGCTGGCGCAGCTGATCGAGCAGCGATCGCAGCAAACCGTCGAACTCTGCTCCAGGGGTTTCGGGCACCGCCGCCGAGAGCACCCCCAGCAGGTCTTTCAGCAGGTCGTTAACTGGGGGGGCGTGGCGCAGCGATCGCCAGATCACCACCTCAAACTGGTCTTGCACCTGCTGAGCCAGCTTCACCGCCAGGGTGGTTTTGCCCATGCCGCCCATGCCAAACAGCCCCACCAGTCGACAGCGCTGCCCCGCACTGCCCCCAGCGGCATCCTCGCTCAAAATCCAGTGCTGAAGCTGGGCGAGTTCGTCGGTACGGCCATAGAAGTGCGTGGCGGCGGCGGCATCGCCCCAGTCGCGGCGATGAACTGGGGCAGGCGGGGCAATGGCCTGCCCCAGCGGTGCCGTCTGGGGCAGCAGACCTCGCTGCTGTCGGGTCAGCACCTCCCGCAGGTTGCGCTTTGTGACCTTTTCGCCCAGATTCTCCGACAGGCACTGCCACAGCTCAGCGCCAATTTGCCGGATGTAGCCGACCTCGTAACCCAGCGCCAGGGCCGTGGCCTGGTAGGTGCGATCGCTCCAGGCCTGCTGAAATAGCGCCGTCTGCACCGGGTTCAGCGCACCCACCCCGCGCTCGGCCAAAACCTGATTAACCAGTCCTAGCGCATCGTCGGCGGTCATGGCTGTGTATCCAAGATTACTGGCTGCTCTGGAACTCAGGCGGCATGGGGCATAGCGGCCTTTCACTGAGGCGATCCTAGCCAAGCCTGATCTCCAACTTTGTGCCATAGGCAACATTTTGCTGAGCCAGCCTGCTTCCCCTGCCCAGAAACGCACGTTTGGCGAACTTTCCTCGAACTTCAGTGCTCGGGCGGCGTTGGTAATCTCTCTTTAACGTCTGGCAACGTTCCACAACACTGAGCCCGTGCTCCAAGCTCCGTTCTCCATCCGCTTCCGATCGAAAAAGAGGTTCAGCCGCCGTTCTTCCTCAGGAGAAGTGGCCGAGGATGGGCTAGAGCGCTTCATCTTGATTGTCCTTTGCTCTCAATTCAGGAGAACCTCATGCGCAACCCCACGTTTCAGGTAACCCGCCGCCAGATGGTGCGGGGACTACTGGCCACGGGTGCCTTCGGCCTGACGGTCAAGCTTAGCGCCTGCGGCAATGCCCCGACGGCAGCAGGCGGCGATACGCTGACGGCTGGCTTTATCTACGTTGGCCCCAAGGACGACTATGGCTACAACCAGGCCCATGCCGAGGGGCGCGCCAGCCTGGACGGCATGGATGGAGTAAAAACTTCCGAAGAAGCCAGCGTGCCCGAAACCAACGCGGTGCAGGAAACCATCCGCAGCATGATCGATCTGGATGGGGCTACCGCGATTTTCGCCACCTCCTTTGGCTACTTTGACCCCCATGTGCTGGCCCTGGCCCAAGACTTTCCTGAGGTGCAGTTTTTCCACTGCGGCGGGCTGTACCAGGAGGGTGTGCACCCTGAGAACGTGGGCAGCTACTTTGGCTATATCGACGAAGCCCAGTACGTGGCGGGGGTGGTCGCGGCCCACGCCTCCAACAGCAAGCGGCTCGGGTTCATTGCCGCTAAACCCATTCCCCAGGTGTTGCGCAACGTCAACAGCTTTACCCTGGGGGCTCGCAGCATCGACCCCAGTGTGACTACCCAGGTGATCTTTACCGGCGACTGGGCCGACCCGGTGCGCGAGGCCGAGGCCGCCAACAGCATGGCCGACCAAGGCATAGACGTGCTCACCTGCCACGTTGACAGCCCCAAGGTGGTGATGGAAACCGCCGAGCGACGCGGCATTTTTGCCTCGGGCTACCACGCTAACCAGGCCGAACTGGCTCCCCAGGGCTACCTCACCGGGGCCGAGTGGGACTGGTCGAATGTGTACAAAAACTATGTCGCCATGATGCAGGAGGGCAAAACTCTAATGAACGGCGGCATTCCCCATTTGGTGCGGGGCGGTTTCAAAGATGGCTTTCTCAAGCTGTCGCCCTACGGACCAGGGGTGAGTGCTTCGGCTCAGGAGGCGGCAGAGGCCGCTAAAGCCCAGTTAATCTCTGGCGAACTGGTGATTTACAAGGGCGAAATTAAGGATAACCAGGGCAAGGTCGCGATCGCGGGCGGCAAAGAACTTGGCCAAACGGCGCTGGAGCTGGAGCAGATGAACTGGCTGGCGGAAGGGGTGATGGGGAGCGTGGGGTAGGTCGAGGGCAAAAATTTTGAATTCTCAATTTTGAATTTTGAATTCAAAGTTCAAAGTTCAAAATTTAATCCCTACCTATCCCTAACTATTGGAAAAAATGGAGCAGAGTTATGAGCGATCGCTGGCGAAGTCTTCTCGAAAAAGTCTGCATTCCGGTTGGGGCGCTGGTGGCGGCCCTGATGATCTTTGGCCTATTTTGTGCCCTGGCCGGGGCGAACCCGTTTGGGGTCTACTACTCGATCTATCGGGCTGCCTTTGGCAGCTGGAGTTCGTTTCAGAACACGCTGATTCAGGCGTCGCCGCTGATGCTGAGTGCGCTGTGTACGGCGCTGCCGGCGCGGCTGGGGCTGGTAATTATCGGCAACGAGGGGGCGCTGGTGCTGGGGGGGCTGGCGGCGGTAGCGGGCGGCCTTACCCTGGGCGGCTGGGGGCTGCCCACCCCTGGGGTGCAGCTGGGTATGGCGCTGGCGGGCATGTTAGTAGGCGGCATTTGGATTGCCATCGTTGGGGCGCTGCGGCACTACCGGGCGGTGAACGAGACCATTAGCAGCCTGCTGATGAACTACATCGCGATCGCCCTGCTCAACCACATGGTCAATGGCCCGATGAAGGATCCTAGCTCCCTCAATAAGCCCTCGACCTTTCCCATTCCTGAGATGCACATGCTGGGCACGCTGCCCGGCAGCCGGGTGCACTACGGGCTGGTGCTGGGGTTGGTAGCCTGCGGTCTGGCCTACTTCTTAATTCAGCGCACCACCTTTGGCTTTGCGGCTCGTACCGCCGGGGGCAACATACGGGCCGCGCGGGTAGCAGGGCTGCCGGTGGGCAAGCTCACCCTGGCGATCTGCTTTTTGGGCGGTGCCTGTGCGGGGCTGGCGGGCATGGTTGAGGTAGCGGCGGTGCACGGTCGAGCCAACGAATCGCTAAATGCTAACTACGGCTACGGCGGCGTGCTGGTGGCCTTTATCGCTCGCCACAACCCGATCGCGGCCAGCCTGGTGGCGCTCCTGCTGGGCGGCATTCTGGCTAGCGGCGGCATTCTCCAGCGCAGCCACGGCCTGCCCGACGCCACGGTGATGGTGTTTCAGGGCATTGTGTTTCTCTCGGTGCTCTACAGCGACTCGCTCTACGGCAAGCTGCCCATCTTTAAGGCGCGCCCGCCCAAGGTACGACCTGCGCCCCCGGTGGCAACGGCCACCCCGGTCTAGGCTGGCCACGGGCATCAACGTCCGTAGGGGTACAGCACTGCTGTGCCCCTACCCAAGACCATCACGCTTTTAGTTCAATCCACGCATCCACGGAGAGTGAGAACCATGGCCAGTGAAGCTTTAGGCTGGTGGGGCATTCCCCTCGCCATTCTTGCTGGAACCCTGCGGGGGAGCGCCCCGTTTCTGTTTGTCAGCCTGGGAGAATGTCTGACCGAGAAAAGCGGCAAAATCAACCTGGGCCTGGAGGGCACCCTGCTGATGGGGGCGATGAGCGCCTACGCCGTGTCGTACCTGACCGGGTCGCCCTGGCTGGGGGTAATCGTGGCGGGCATTGCCGGCATGTTTTTGGGCCTGATTCACGGCTGGCTGTCGCAGCAGCCCAGGGTGAACGATGTGGCGGTGGGCATCGCCATGATTATCTTTGGCAGCGGCCTGGCCTTCTTTTTGGGCAAGCCCTTTATTCAGCCCTCGGCCCCCCAGCTGCCGGTGATTTCTCTGGGAGCCTGGAGTCAGATGCCCCAGGTGCAGTCGGCGCTGCAAATTAGCCCGCTGTTTTTGGCGGGGGTGGCGATCGCGCCCCTGATGCAGTGGTTCTTTCGCTCGACTCGCTGGGGGCTGCTGGTGCGGGCGGTGGGCGACAGCCCGGATGCCGCCCGGGCGATGGGTATCTCGATCTTTAAGGTGCGGATGGCCAGCATTGTGGCGGGCAGCTTTTTGGCCGGCATTGGCGGGGCATCGCTGTCGCTGTTTTACCCCGGCAGCTGGTCGGAGCGAATTTCGAGCGGTCAGGGCCTGATGGCGGTGGCCCTGGTGATATTCGCCCGCTGGAGTCCGGTGCAGTGTCTCTATGCGTCGCTGCTGTTTGGCGGTGCCCAGGCGATCGGCCCGGCCCTGCAATCGGTGGGCATCGATGCCTACTACTATTTGTTCAATGCGTCACCATACATTCTGACGCTAATCATTATGATCGTCACCTGTTCGCCCAAGCGGACGCTGACGGGTGCCCCAGGGGCCTTAGGACAGGCGCAGGAGTAGTCCCATCGCCCCAACCCTTCCTACCATCATCGTGTGTCTTCAACGCTGTAAGTCATCAACGTTCGATCGCAATGGAGAGTAACCATGGGAGTTTTTGTTGAAGCCGAGCCGTACCCCTACCCCTACAACGGCGATCTGCGGCCTGAGAATACGGCGCTGATTGTAATCGACATGCAGACCGACTTTTGCGGCATCGGCGGCTATGTCGACAAAATGGGCTACGACCTGGCCCTCACCCGCGCCCCGATCGCGCCCATTGCCAAGCTGCTGGGGGTAATGCGCGATCGCCATTTCACCATCATCCACACCCGCGAAGGTCATCGCCCCGATCTGGCCGACCTGCCAGAAAACAAGCAGTGGCGATCGCGGCAAATCGGCGCGGGCATCGGTGACCCCGGCCCCTGCGGGCGCATTCTGGTGCGCGGCGAACCCGGCTGGGAAATCATCCCCGATCTGCAGCCCCTGCCCGGCGAAGTGGTAATCGACAAACCCGGCAAAGGCTCCTTCTACGCCACCGATTTAGATTTAATCCTGACCCGCAAGGGCATTCAAAACATTATTCTGACCGGCATTACCACCGATGTCTGCGTCCACACCACCATGCGCGACGCCAACGATCGCGGCTACGAGTGCCTGCTGCTGTCTGACTGCACAGGCGCGACGGACTACGGCAACCACCTGGCGGCGCTGAAAATGGTCAAAATGCAGGGCGGCGTGTTTGGCGCGGTGGCCCACTCCGAAGCGCTGATCGAGGCATTGGTTTAGTTAGAAGAAAGTTCCCCCTTGCATCAGCCGTAGGGGCTTAGCAGTGCTAAGCCCCTACCCATCTACTCTCCCACCCATCCACCCTCCCACCCCCTATCCCTATGGAAACCACAATCGCTGCTCCCCAAACCAAGGCCGCCCCGCCCGAGCTGGAAGTGATCAACCTCACTAAACGCTTCGGCACCTTCACCGCCCTCGACCAGGTGTCGATCAAAGTTACCCCCGGTAGCTTTCACGCCCTGCTGGGGGAAAATGGGGCGGGCAAAAGCACCCTGGTGAAATGCATCATGGGCTTTTACACCCCGACCTCTGGCGATGTGCTTATTGATAAACACTCCCGCACCATCGCCAGCCCCAAAGACGCACACCACTTTGGCCTGGGCATGGTCTACCAGCACTTCACCTCGGTACCCGCCATGACCGTGGCCGAAAACCTGGTGCTTTCGCGCTACGACAGCCCCCAGTGGATCAACTGGAAGGCTGAGTATGAGCGCCTCGACGCCTTTATGGCCACCTCGCCCTTTCAAATTGACCTGCGCACCCCGATCGCCCAGCTGGCGGCGGGTCAAAAGCAAAAGCTCGAAATTCTCAAGCAGCTGTACCTGAACAGCCGGGTGCTGATTCTTGACGAGCCCACCTCGGTCCTCACCCCCGACGAGGCTGACGAGGTGCTGGGCCTGCTGCGGCAGGAGGTCACCGCTGGCCACCTCAGCGTGCTGATGATTTCCCACAAGTTTCGCGAGGTGATGGCCTTTACCGACGAGGTGACGGTGCTGCGCAAGGGCAAACTGGCGGGCCACGGCTACGTGCGCAACCTGACCGTCGACGATATGGCCCACATGATGCTGGGCGAAAAGACCGAAGCCACGCCAGTCGAGAAAGTCACCGTGGCCGATCCTAAACCAGTTCTGGAGCTAAAAGGCCTCTGTGCCGATCGCGACAATGGTCTGCCTGCGGTGCGCAGCGCCAGCCTGGTCGTCAACAGCGGCGAAATCGTCGGTATCGCAGGCGTTTCGGGCAACGGCCAGCGGGAACTGGTGGAGGTATTAGCTGGGCAGCGCCCCCGCCACAGCGGCGACATTTTGGTCAACGACGAGCCCTACCAGTCGACCCGCAAAGAAATGGCCCGCCACCAGGTCTACACCCTGCCCGAAGAACCCTTGCGCAACGCCTGCGTTCCCCACATGAGCGTGGCCGAAAACATGGCCCTGCGCACCTTCGATCGCCCACCCCAGGCCAAGCGCGGGCTGCTCAGCTTGATCAACATTCGGCGCATGGCGGAGGGCTTAGTCAAAGTGTTTTCGGTTAAAACCCCGTCGGTCGATACCCCCGTGGGTCATCTCTCGGGCGGCAACGTGCAGCGAACGGTGCTGGCACGAGAACTGTCCTCTACCCACATCAATCTGCTGATTGCCGCCAACCCCTGCTTTGGCCTCGACTTTTCGGCGGTAGACTACATCCACAGCCAAATTCTGGCTGCCCGCAACCGGGGTGTAGCGGTGCTGCTGGTCAGCGAAGACCTGGACGAACTGCTGAAGCTGAGCGATCGCATTGTGGTGATCAGCGATGGCGCACTGGTCTACGAAAGCCCCACTGCCACCGCCGACCTCAAAACCCTGGGCCACAAAATGGCCGGACACTGACCCATGCACACCATCCAATCCCTTGTCTTTCCTGAGCTGTGGCAGATCCTGGCTCGCGCCGACGATTTGCCCTGGGAAGCCTTTCGCCCCGGCGTCGAGATCCATCGGCTCTACCCCGCCGAGCCCAATGGGGCCGCCGCTGCGCTGCTGCGCTACCAGTCTGGAGCCAGCGTTCCCTACCACCTGCATATCGGCTTTGAGCATATTCTGGTGCTTTCGGGCTCTCAAGTTGACGACAACGGCACCTATGGGGCTGGCACACTGGTGGTCAATCCTCCCGGCACCCGCCATACCGTCAGCAGTCCTGACGGCTGCATCGTGCTCGCCATCTGGGCCAAGCCTGTTCAGATCGAAGAATAACCCCCCGGCTGCTTCCTTTCCAAACCCTGTACGGACGCACGGCAGTGCGCCCCTCCCCACCCATTCACCCATTACTCGCCATGCCTACGCCCATCCCCGCTCAACCCTACCCCTACCCACTACCCGCCACTGGGCTGGCGCTGATCATCATTGATATGCAGCGCGACTTTATCGAACCCGGCGGCTTTGGCGATGCCCTGGGCAACGATGTCAGCCTGCTGCGATCGATCATTCCCAATGTCAAGGCGCTTCAGGAAGCCTTTAGGCGCTACGGACTGCCGATTTTTCAAACGGTGGAGGGGCATTTGCCCGATCTATCGGACTGCCCGCCGTCAAAGCGCGATCGCGGCCATGGCTCGCTTAAAATCGGCGATCGCGGCCCCATGGGACGCATTTTGGTGCTGGGCGAACCGGGCAACGCCATCATTCCCGAACTCGCGCCCCTGCCCCACGAATTGATCATCCCCAAACCCGGCAAGGGAGCCTTTTACGCTACCGATTTAGAGGCTCACCTCAAAGCCCAGGGCATTACCCACCTGATTGTCACGGGCGTTACCACCGAGGTCTGCGTGCAGACCACCATGCGCGAAGCCAACGATCGCGGCTACGAGTGCCTGCTGGTCGAAGATGCTACCGAAAGCTACTTTCCCGCCTTTAAGCAAGCCACTCTGGAGATGGTGCGCGCCCAGGATGGCATCATCGGCTGGACTGGGTTTACTGAGCCGCTGCTGAGCGCTCTGGCGCTTCAATACAAGGCTCCTGCAGTGGTATAACGCGAGCTAAACCACGGTCTAGGGGTAGTTATTTCTTCTCAGGCTCCTTCTTTCCGAAGGAGACTGAGATTAGGGGAGGGAAATGATGTGAGCAGTTGTACGTTGTCACTCCCTCTAATCGGGGGTCTTCAGGTTATTTCTTCTGACGGACAACAATGCCAGTTCTAGGTTGTTAAAGTTTGTAACGAAAGCGTTGAACGCTATACCTTTCCTAAGCCTTTCCTAAACTTAGTATTTGGTTTGGTATCGGGTTTTTGGAAAGAGCGCAACGCTAAGAAACTTACACAGGAGGTCTCCATGACCTACTTAACCGTAGACGCCGTTAAAGAACCCTTAAATCAGTTCGAAAAGTTTGATGCCGACACTCAGCTAGCCCTACTGTGGTATGGCTATCTCGACATCAAAGATCAGCTCCAACCCAACCCCGACAACAAGACGGAAGGGATTGGTCAAGCGCTGTATAACCAGGTTGTTGTGCTGTCTAAAGATGATCAACTTCAGGCCCAGCGCGACATTGCTAATC
Organism: Nodosilinea sp. AN01ver1; assembly: GCF_050565655.1. Lineage (NCBI taxonomy): Bacteria > Bacillati > Cyanobacteriota > Cyanophyceae > Nodosilineales > Nodosilineaceae > Nodosilinea > Nodosilinea sp. AN01ver1. Next base: position 98,832 of record NZ_JBNXVS010000003.1, read on the forward strand.
GGGCTGATACCAACATCAGCAAAGAGTATGCCGCCCTTAGCCCTTCGGCCAAGCTAGAGTTTTGGCTGCTGCTGGCCCAGGGTATGGAGTCGGGCGAGATTATTAACGTCCCCAATGACTACTCGTTACCTGAGAATACCCAGGGGTTTGTCAGCCAAATCAAAGGGCTTGACTTTGAACAGCGAATCAACTTTACTCGCAATGCTGTCACCCATATGGGTCTGAAAAAGTCCAACATCAGCTAATAGCAGATGCTCTTGATGAGCATCGAGTTTATGAATGTTAAATAGATAACATTTTGTTCATCAATACATAGGGTTTAGGGGCTAGCCTTGAGGGGTTGGCTCCTTTTTCCATTGAGCAATTCTATCAAATCAAATTTTACGAAAGATGGTGAGATTGTTTCCCTGTAGTCTGTGCTCATACTCTAGCCAGTTTTCAATCATCCGAGAGAGCGATAGATCTATGGCTAGGACATCAGCAAAGATTTTATCGAAACCATTGACAGAAGGGGATTCAACACGTTACATCAAGGGGCATAGGGCAATAAGCGCTGGCAAAATGCAAAGTTTTACTAATTTTCGGCAATCTTCGCAGCAGGAGGGGTGGACATGGATGCCAACTTGATCGTGTCCAATATTTTGAATCCTCCGGTGCTGTTTTTCTTTTTGGGAATGACGGCAGTATTAGTCAAGTCTGATTTAGAAATTCCGCCGCCAATTCCCAAGCTATTTTCGCTCTATTTGCTGTTGGCGATCGGATTTAAGGGAGGAGTTGAGCTAACTAAAAGCGGCATTAACCAGCAGGTTGTTCTGACAATTTTGGCGGCAGTTATCATGGCCTGTGTGGTGCCGCTGTACACCTTCTTTATTCTGCGGATCAAGCTCGATACCTACGACTCGGCGGCGATCGCCGCGACCTATGGCTCCATCAGCGCCGTTACCTTTATTACCGCCAGCGCCTTTCTGACTGAGTTGGGTATGCCCTTTGACGGGTTTATGGTGGCTGCTCTGGCGCTAATGGAGTCTCCCGCCATCATTGTCGGGCTGATTTTGGTCAACTTCTTTGCCAGGGATGAAAAACGAGAGTTTGTTTGGTCTGAGGTACTGCGAGATGCTTTTTTAAACAGCTCGGTTTTTCTGCTGGTCGGCAGTTTACTGATTGGCGTACTGACCGGAGAACACGGCTGGGAAGTGTTATCGCCCTTCACTCAGCAGATGTTTTATGGCGTGCTGACCTTCTTTTTGCTCGATATGGGCCTGGTTGCCGCCCGCCGCATTAAGGACCTGCAAAAAACTGGCGTGTTTCTAATTTCTTTTGCCATACTGATCCCCATACTCAATGCAGGCGTTGGATTGCTAATTGCCAGGGCAATCAATATGTCTCAGGGAAATGCTCTCTTATTTGCCGTACTCTGTGCCAGCGCCTCCTACATTGCCGTGCCTGCGGCCATGCGGTTAACCGTGCCCGAAGCCAACCCTAGCCTGTACGTTTCGACAGCCCTGGCGGTGACGTTTCCGTTCAACATTATTGTCGGAATTCCGCTTTATCTGTACGGCATTAACCTGTTGTGGAGCTAAGCCCATGCACCTGGTCAAAAAGATTGAAATTATTGCCAACTCCTTTGAGCTGGCCAAAATTCTGGACAGCTTAAAGAAATCGGGCGTTCATGGCCACGCCGTGATTCGAAATGTAGAGGGTGAGGGACTGCGCGGCGGCAGCGAAGACCTCGATATGACCATGGACGACAACGTCTACATCATTGCGTTTTGTATGCCCGACCAAATTAAAACTGTGGCTGAAAATGTGCGGCCGCTGCTGAACAAGTTTGGGGGCACCTGCTATATCTCCGATGTGATGGAAATTCGCTCGGTAAAATGTGTCGCATCGCTGTAGGGGCGGAGTTATGGATCAGCAATTTAGAAATATTGATCGCCGTCGAGTGCTGGCCTTAGGGGGTGGGCTGTTGGGGCTAGCGGCCTTGGGACCCACTGTCTGGCCAACCAAATCGGCGGCGGCAGCATCGTTAGTGCCATCATCCCTCAGCCCTGAGCAGGCCCTCAAGCGGTTACTAGACGGCAACCAGCGGTTTACAGGGCATCATTTAGAACATCCCGACCAGTCGGAGGAGCGCGTGCTGGAGCTAACCCAGTCTCAGCATCCCTTCGCGACGGTGCTCAGCTGCGCCGACTCGCGGGTGACCGCCGAAATTATTTTTGATCAGGGCCTGGGCGATATTTTTGACGTGCGGGTAGCGGGCAATATTGCTACGCCAGAGGTAGTGGGCAGCATTGAGTACGCTGTGGAGCTGCTGGGTACGCCCTTGCTAATGGTGCTGGGCCACGAGCGCTGCGGCGCAGTGACGGCGGCGGTTGAAAATGGCCCGCTGCCGGGTCAGATCGGTACGTTTGTAGACGCGATTTTGCCAGCGATCGCGCAGGTCAAAGGGCAGCCGGGCGATGCGGTAGACAATGCGGTATCGGCCAATGTGCGCTACCAGATGGAGCAGCTGATGCGATCGCCCCTGGTGCGCGATCGCCAGCGATCGGGCCAGCTTCAGGTGGTCGGTGCTCGCTACGATCTCGATAGCGGCCTTGTCACCTTAGTCACCTAACGACAGGCATGGTGGGGTTTGCCAACAACACACTACTGTCCAACGTGGAGTTCAAAACCCGGCAACACGGCTTCCCCAGACAAAACGGCAGGTATCGAAACCATCTCAACCGCTTGCCCAGCCCGATAAATTTCAACCTGCCGATCCTGGGGATTGATTAGCCAACCCAGGCGCAATCCACTAGCCAGGTATTCGGTCATTTTGGTGCGCAATTCTGATAGGGATTGGTGCTTAACGACGCCATTTGAGACGGACTGAGAGCGCAACTCAATGACAAAATCGGGACAAATGGGGGGAAACCCAATCCGTTGCTCAGGCGTTAAAGCTTCCCAGCGCTCAAGTTGAACCCAAGCAACATCAGCGGCCCGGGTCGAGCCAAGGGGCAACTTAAAAGCACCCTGAGAACTAAACACTTTCCCCAGCTTGGTTTGCCGATTCCAAATGATCAGATCTCCAATGAGATCGGCCTCCTGGCTACTGCCTTCTCCCCCTACTGGTGCCACGTTGACCAATTCTCCCTGGGCTGTGCGTTCGAGGATGCGATCGGGATGATCCAGGCAAAGCTGCTCAAACTCTGCCTGAGTCACATATCGAGTCGGAGTTTGAACCATCGGTTGGCCTCGCTATTGCAGCCATTAGAGCCGCTCTCTATGCCTCAATTGTAGTTTGGACCTGGCAAGGGCAATGAATTGAGCCGCTACCCCAGCCGCTCCAGCAGATGGTCGCCCACCCGCAGGGCGTTGGCAATCACCGTCAGAGCATTGCCAACGCTGGCACTGGAGGGCATAAAGCTGCTATCGACCACGTAGAGGTTGTCGAGGTCGTGGGTACGGCAGTTGATATCCAGCACCGAGCTAGCGGGGTCGGTGCCCATACGACAGGTGCCGCTCTGGTAAGCCATCACCGATAGGGGCACCTCGCCGCGCGGGTGCAGGCCCGATCGCGAAAATAGATTACTGTCTTTTTCGACCGCCTTGAGCACGTCAAGCCAGCGGTACACCAGGCGATCGTGGGCCTCGGCATTGTTGGCGCTAAACGACACGTGGAGTTTGCCGTTCTTGACCTCGACCCGGTTTTTGGGGTCTGGCAGCACCTCGGTCATGGCCCACCAGGCGATCGATCGCGTCGCCAGCTGCTTGAGCCCAAAATTGGGCAAAAACTTGGTCACCAGTGAGAGTACCGGGGGCGACTCGGCAAAGATCGCGTCCTGCAGCACGCCGCCCATGTTTTGGATGTGGCCCATGGGGTAGTCAAACTGGCCGTCGCCCCAGTAGTAGTCGTTAATGCCCACCGATCGCGGAAACTTGCCGGAGTTGGGCTGGGCCGTCACCTCAACAATCGAGCTCATCTGCACCTTCATCAGGTTGCGGCCCACCTGGTCAGAACGATTCGCTAAACCATTGGGGTGCTTCTCGTTGGCCGATCGCAGCAGCAGCGCCGCCGAGTTAATTGCCCCGCAGGCCAGCACCACAATGTCGGCCAAAAACAGGTAGGGTTGACCGTTAATGTTGGCCTGCACACCCCTGGCTGCCGTTCCCGCAGGGTTGGTTAGCACGCTCGTCACCTGGGCCGAGGTCTTGAGCGTAATGTTGCCAAAGTCTACCGCCGGGGCCACCCCAAATACCTCGGCATCGCCCGTGGGGTCATCCTCTCGCAGCGACAGCGACATGGGTAGCGGGTAGGGATGGCAGCCCTGTTTGGCAATGCTCTCGACAACAGGCTGAATGGTGGGGTTGTGGGCGATCGCCGGGTAGGTAAAATCACCGCTGCGAGGCGGTTCTGTTGGGTCTACCCCACTCTGGCCATGCACCTGGTACATCGCCTCGGCCTCGCTGTAGTAAGGCTCAAAATCGCTGTACTTGAGGCACCACTCTGGCGAAGGGCCATCCTGATGATTCACCGCTTCAAAGTCTTTTTCCCGCATCCGCTGCAGGGTCGCCCCGTAGATCTTGGTGTTGCCGCCGACCGCATACTTCATCTGCGGCGTAAACGGCTCCCCATTCTCGTCGTACCACTGCTCGGGGGCATGGTAGCGCTGCTTTTGAAAAATATCCACATCGCTGATGTTTTGCTCTTCGAGGGGCATGGCATCGCCCCGCTCCAGCAGCAAAATGCGCTTGCCCGACGAGGCCAGCTTGCGGGCCAGGGTGCCGCCCCCCGCTCCGGTGCCAATAATGATCACGTCGTAGTGCTGGTCGTCGATAATCATGGCAAAATCCTCACTGGGGGCTAGGAGAATGAACGGGTCTCAGGCGACCAATCTAGACAAGGCTGAGAAGACGCAGGACACTACTGCTAAGCTACCGCAAACCCTGTATGGGGCCTGACCGAAGGTTCTTGGAAGCCGAGGACAATATCTGTTTCCGGTATTCCTGCCGCTACAAGTTCAGTGGCGATGCCGTCTTCAGTACCATCGCGCTGTACCCAAACCTTGCCACTACGAATTTCAATATGAATCAGGCAACCGTGGTAGTGCCGCTGATCATTCCAGCCTTCAGAAAGAATGACGTACTGGTCGGTGTCCGCGTCAAAAGCAGCGAGATTGCGAACATCAATATTTGCGTAGGCAATACGGGTATACGGTTTCAGAACAGAGCGAACAATTTGGCGGTAGACATCTAAGGTATCCATCGGGTGATTACCTCCTGCTCGGGGTTAAACGATACGAGTTTTATAACGTTTCGCTCTAAAAGCATTTTGCCAATTTCTTCTTCAAACAAATCAAGATACACCGCTTCTCGAATCGCCAGATATAGAGTTCGGTCTGGTTCGGTAAGGCTCAAGGCGTTTTGGTAAAGAATGAATTGGCCTAAGGCATTTTCTAAGTCACGAATTTCTGAAGGGCCAACAAAGCTCTTAATCTCAACGGCGATTTTCTCTGTGCCTTTCTGTGCTGCAAGCAGTTTTTCAGCACCTAAGTCAATGAACAAGTCTTTTTTACCTATTCTTAGAGTCAAAGGATCTTGAGTAATTGTCCACCCGTCTTTAACTAGGGCAGTCTTGACAGCATCATGGTAAATATCCTTCGCAGGCATAGTAGCTGTTGTTAACGCAAAGGTTGATTAGATCCCAGGATTCTCCTGTGGTTCCTTAGCTAGCCTGTGTCTTACCCAAGAACCCTGGGATCTAGGAGAAGACTTACTGCCACACATAGATCAAGATGAATAGGATGATCCAAATCACATCGACGAAGTGCCAGAACAGGGAAGTGGCCGCCACGCCAAACTCGCCGCCCGCATAGTTATTGGGCAAAAACGATCGCCCCAGCATAATTCCCTGCAGCAGCACCCCGGTCATTACGTGCAGGCCGTGGAAGCCAGTCAGCAGGTAGAAGGTGCCGCCAAACACGCCGTCGGTAAAGCCAAAGGGCAACCCCATCCACTCCACCGCCTGGCCGTAGAGAAAGAAGCTGCCCATAGCCATGGTCAGCAGCCAAAAGGCGCGAAAGCCCCAGAGATTTTCTTTGTGCAAAAACCGCTCGGCAAAATAAATCACAAAGCTGCTCGACACCAGCACGATGGTATTGATCAGCGGTTCGCGCACCTCCAGGCCCTCGACCCCGGCCGGGAGCCAGTCGGTGATATTGGTTTTGTAGACCGTGTAGCCCACAAAAAAGCTCAGAAAAATCACGCTTTCTGACAGCAGAAAGACAATGAAGCCAAACATGCGGTGGTCTTCTTCTTCATGCTCGGCGGCGTGGGTACCGTGGATATTGAGGGTAGGGTCTAGGTTAGCGGTGCTCACTATTCAACTCTCCAGCAGGGTTGTTGGCAACGAGGGGTTCATGGGAGCCGTAGCCGTAGGGGCCAGACACCACAATCGGAATTTCTTCAAAGTTTTCGACCGGGGGCGGCGACGGAATCAGCCACTCCAGCCCGATCGCGTTCCAGGGGTTGGCCGGGGCTCGCTTGCCCAAGATCCACGAACTAATCATGTTAAGAATGAAGGGCAGGGTTGAGACCCCCAGCAAAAAGCCGCCCAGACTGGCGATCACGTTCCAGTAGGCAAACTCGGGGTCGTAGGAGGCCACCCGGCGAGGCATACCCATTAGCCCTAAGGGGTGCATGGGGAAGAAGTTGAGGTTGACGCCGATGAAGGTAAGGGCAAAGTGCAGCTTGCCCAGGCCCTCGTAGTACATGTGGCCGGTCATTTTGGGGAACCAGTGGTAGATGGCGGCGTAGACCCCCATGACCGCAGCGCCATAGATCACGTAGTGGAAGTGGCCTACCACAAAGTAGGTGTTATTGACGTGGATATCGAATGGCACCGCCCCCAGCATGACGCCGGTAATACCCGCAAACAAAAAGCAGACCAGGCCGCCCAGGGCAAACAGCATGGGTGTGTCGAGCCGCAGCTTGCCGCCCCACACCGTGGCCACCCAGGCAAAGACTTTCACCCCGGTGGGCACCGAGATCAGCATGGTCGAGAACATAAACAGCATCCGCATCCAGCTGGGGGTACCGCTGGCAAACATGTGGTGCACCCACACCATGGCGCTGAGCACGGTGATGATCACCGAAGAAACGACGACAAACTTGTAGCCAAACAGCGGCTTACGGGCGTAAACCGGAAAAATTTCCGAGAAGAAACCAAACACCGGCAGAATAATCACGTAAACCGCCGGGTGGGAGTAAAACCAGAAAAAGTGCTGATACAGCACCGGGTCGCCGCCTTTGGCAGGGTCAAAAAAGCTGGTGCCCGCCGTCAGATCGAGCAGCAGCATGACGGCCCCTGCCGTTAGCGAAGGCAGGCCAAACAGCTGAATCATCTGGGCGCTGAGCACCGTCCAGCAGAAGGCGGGCATTTGGAACCAGCCCATGCCCGGTGCCCGCATGCGAAAGATGGTGGTGACGAAGTTGACCGCCCCCATAATTGACGACACCCCGGAGAGGGCCACCGCCAGCAGCCACAGCACCTGGCCGTTGATTAGGTTGCCGGTGGGGTTTTGCAGGCTAACCGGGGGGTAGGCCCACCAGCCCGACTGCGACGGCCCACCGGGGATGAAAAAACTAGCCATCAGCAGGGTGCCAAAAACGGGCACCAGCCAGAAGGCGGCGGCATTCAGCCGGGGAAAGGCCATATCCCGCGCCCCAATTTGCAGGGGCACCAGGTAGTTGGCCAGGCCGTTGAGCACCGGGAAGGTCCACATGAACAGCATGATGGTGCCGTGCATGGTGAATAAGGCATTGTAGACGGTGCGATCGACCAGGTCGGCCTCGGGGGTGATCAGCTCGCCCCGCATGACCATGGCCAGCAGCCCGCCAATTAAAAAGAACACAAAGGCGGTGACGATGTACTGAATGCCAATCACCTTGTGGTCGGTGCTGAAGGTGAAAAAGCGCTGCCAGTTGTTGGGCGCACCGGGGAAGGGCTGACCGCTCTTGGCGGCGATCGCCTCGATCGACGCATTACTCATAGCTACTGTCCTCAGCGCTGGCGTAGTTGACACGGGGGGGCGGAGCGGGTTCTACCGTTTTCCAGCCCATACTGATGGGGCGATCGACCGATTTAGTGAACTCGCGGTAGGCGCGATTTTCGGCCACGGTGAGGGGCTGGGCGGCGGCATCGGCCAGCCACTGCTGGTAGGCCTCCGCCGACTCGATTACCACGGTGCCCTGGTTGGCGGCAAAGTAGGTGCCGCTGTAGTCGGAGTCGCGCAGCCGGTAGCGCCCCTCGCGAATGGGGGTAAAGCCAAAGTCGATCGAGCTGCCGGGGATTACGTCCTGCTTGATGCGAAAGGCGGGAATGTAAAACCCGTGCAGCACATCCTCGGAGGTCAGCACCAGCCTGGCCCGCTCGTTCACCGGCAGGTGCAGCTCGGTGCTGGTGATGTTTTGGTCGGGGTAGTAAAACTCCCAGGCCCACTGGCGGGCGTGGACTTCGATCGGGGTTTTCTCGGGCACCGCCGGCAGGGTGGCGGCCTCTGCCGGCGGCACAAGACTCAAACTGGGCACGTGGTTCATGTGCTCCATGGGGCCGAGAATGGCCATCTTGTCGTAGATCTGGTAGCTGTAGGCGGCGATCCAGATCACCAGACCCAGGGGAATGGTGGTCCAGAGAATTTCAACCAGCAGGTTGCCCTCAATGGGGGGGCCGTCGCTAGTGTCGTACTTGTCGGCCCGCTGAAACAGTACCGCTACCAGCAGGGCGGTGGTGACACCGATAAAGATAAAGCTGCCAATGGTGGTCAAAAAGCCAAACAGATCGTCCACCAGCAGGGCCTCGGCAGAAGCCTGGGGTGGCATCCAGAGATAGGCCTGGCGACCCACCCAAAAACTGATGGCGGCATCGGCGATCGCTAGAGCAACCAGCAGAGCAACCGTGCGTGGTGAAAGGCTGTGTTGTGTCGTCATAATCCTGATGGTTGTCCTCTAGAGCTGATTGGGGTTAGCGCCCGATCGCAGCAGCTGATCCGCCGTCACGTGGACGCCAAACTCGCCGCCCAGATGAGCCCCCAAGGTACCCTGGGCAAACATCAGCGCAAAAACGGCCAGGCCCACCAGCAAATAGCTCCACTGCACCTGGCGAGCCCGATCTTGCCGCCACACGTAGCGCTGAAACCCTCGCCAAACCGTCATAGCCACAATCATGGTCAGAATTAGCACGCCCCCCAGACCGTGCCAGATCATGGTGTCTTTGAAGCCCAGGCCCCAGTCGCTGACGCCCTCGACCGTCATATCGGCCATTAAAATTTCGTAGAAGCCCGCCGCCACGGTGAAAAAGGTGACGATCGCGGCGGCCAGCATGTTGTACCAGCCCACATCAAACAGGTTGGAGCGGGTGGCCGGAATCGCCAGAAACTTGAAAACTCGCTTTTCTAATGGAAACAGCGCCCCTACGATATCAAAGCCGATCGCCACAATAAACAGACCGAGCGTCAAATGCACCAGGTTGGGGTGAATGGGAATGCCGTAGGGTAGGTTGTTGGCCCCCATCGCGAGACTAAAACTAACCATTACAGCAGCCCTCCCCGGGTAGCTTCTACCACCGGCTCGCTGTGCAGCCCGTAAACCCACACTAGCTTGTCACCGAGGTACACCTGAAACAGAACGATCGCAAATAGCAGACCGTTCAAGCTTAGGTAAGCGGCAGGTAGCTTCTCGGGAGTACGGATGCGAATAATGTAGCGCCAGCCGGTGAGGGCCGCAATGATGCCGGAAAGCGACCAGCCGATCAGGGTATGCAGGTTGAGATCGCCTACCGCTGCCGGGTAGGGTTCGGCCAGGCCGGCTTCGATCTGGCCAAAGATAATGGCGATGAAGATAGACACGGTGGCGAAGACCATATTCCACCAGCTGACTTCGAACAGGCGGGTGTTTTTGGTGATCAAGCCAATCAGGTCGCAGATGACGGCAAACAGCACCATGGCAATGACGAAGTGCACCACGATGGGGTGAATGGTGTCGGGGTAGGGCAGGTTGTGGTTGTTGAGGGGGGGCAGGTACTCAAACACGGTAAATATCCTGAGAATTTAGGGCCTGAGGGTTTGGGGCTAACCGGGCTGAAGGGAGCAAACAGCATGGGTTTCGAGGCTCTAGTCGCCCGCTAAGCAGTAGCCGGGGCCTAACCTAGGGGTGGCCTGAGCATAACAAGCTACTGTTTATAGGGTAGGTATCACAGCTATCAATAGCTAGTACCATCCCCAATCTGCGCAGATTGTCTCACTGGTGGGGCAAAAATCAGGCGTAATTTCATGAAATGTTAATTTGTGTTGAGAGAATAGTACTCTGTCGCTAGGTAGGGTAATGGGTTGCATGCTGCTGTAGGGGCAAACGCCGTTTGCCCGGAGTGCCCTGTGGGGAGCGCGGCGCACAATCTTGCTCAAAAGCCAGACCTGCTGCTGGGGCCATTTCGCAGGCCCCAGACCCCCGTCGAGCAAGACGTTCCGTCGTCCTGCACCTCACGGAAAGGACTGGCCGATCATCGGTTTAAACGTCTGTTTTGCGAATTGACCTTTGGGATTTTGCGATTAGCTGCTTTTCTACCCATCCAGCTTCCTCACTTCCTCACTTCCTCACCTCCCCTACCCCCTTCGATTTCGCTCAGGGACAGCCACCCGCCTACCCATCCACCCACCTACACATCCACGCACCTACTCATTCATCGTCTTGTAAGTAGCGACCGCCGATGGAGAAATCCGGTTCAGGTAGCGGAAGATCCAGTACTTGAAGATGGTGTCGAGGATGACCGGGAAGGTGGCGATAAAGAGGAAGATGAAGTCGCGGTTGGCGGGTAGGCCGAGGTGTCGTGACAGGCCTTCCAGCAGGATTTCCCAGCCGTGGGGGGAGTGGAAGCCGACGAAGGTGTCGGTAAATAGGATGATGATGAAGGCTTTGGCGCTGTCGCTGAGGCCGTAGACGATCTCATCCATAAAGGATTTGACGTTGGCGACGTCCTGGCGGCGGTAAACGAGCAGCATGGCAAAGGCGATCGCGGCCAGAATGTCGGAGAATACGTTTTTGACGGCGCTGGCGCTGCGATCGCGGTAGTCGTCTTCAATTTCGGTAGCTTTGGTGCGCACTCGCTGCTCGATGTTGAGTTCTGACAGCGGGGGCGCTTTGCCGATCAGCACTTCAAAGCGCAGCCGCTCTTCGAACTGCTGCAGCTCGTGGAGGGCTTCTTCTTCCATTTCAATATTGAGAAAGACTTCGGGTTCGGTGCCGCCTGCCCGCACGCGGTCGACAATCGGCCCCACGATAAAGGCTTTGGTAAACTGCTGGGTCAGCAGCGGCACAATGACCAGCAGCAGCACAAAGCGAATGGCGGCGGTGGTTTTAGATTTGGAGTTGCGAAACTCTTTAACGACCTCCTGCTCGGCGTTGGGGTCGAGGTCTTGGCGAATGCGATCGACGGTGCGCAGAATGGAGCGGGGCAGCACGTTGACGCGATCGGAGAGGCCCGCTGCCCTGGTGCCGTCAGGGTTGATGGGGTTGGTGACAGCGGCAGCTCCATTCTGGTTGGCTAGGTTTGGGCCGCTGCTGCGAGCCTGAGTGGCTTTAGCGCGCAGCACCTGGGCCGAGGGGGCCGGTTCCAGACTGCCGTTGCTGCCGTTGGCGAGGGTAATGACTCGCTCGGGGTTGGCATCCAGATTGGCATAGCGGGCCAGCACTTCATCCACCAGACGCAGCTTGCGAAAAAACATCGCCTGCTGGTCAATCACGTTAACGGCCAGTTCGTCGGCCTCAGAGGCGGGTAGATCTACTTCCATGACCCGCGATTCGCTGACTCGCACGATGGAGCGGCTGGCCCGAAACTCGGCCATTCGCACTTTGATTAGGTTCAGGTATTTTTTCAGCTCGCCCTGAAAATACTCCATGGCGCTGTCGCCGTAGCTGCCGTAGCGGGTCGAGATGGGGTTGCCGCCGAAGTATTCACGCTCGATCGCCACAATCATCTGGGCGGCTTCGTAGGCCTGGTTAAGGGCGCGATCGGGGGTGCGAAACAACCACCGCTGGGCGCTGCGAAAAAAGCCGGAGTTCTGCATTGGAGAGGGGGTGGCGCTGGGATTTCCAGATCCTACTATAGTCAGCCTGGATGGGGGGGAGGTGAGGGGATGGAGACGTGGAGGGGTGGAGGGGTAGGTGAGTGGGTGGGTAGGTGAGTGGGTGGGTAGGTGAGTGGGTGAGGAAGATGAGGAGATGGAGATGCGGGGGTAGCTTATTGCAGGGCGGAAATCTAAACGCAGGGTGGGGGTTGGTTGTGCCTGTGCTCTCCGGCAGTGCATAGCAGTGAGGAAGGCTAAAAACTGCGATCGCTAGATCGTAATCATCAAATCAGAAAAGTCTCGATTCATGGCTTTAAGATTGGTTTTGATGCCGCTGCGGCGAATGCCTCCTGTTTGACTATCAAAGCCAATAATTTCGCCATCTAGTTCAGGAATGATGCGACAGGCGTAAAGCCCTTGGTTCTCGGGCATTAGTACATGAAAATTTTGGCTGAGTGGAGAGAATGTAAGTCCGTTTTTTGGGGGATTCAAAAGATCTGGAATGGTTAGGCTTTGAAGGCCGCCAAGGCCATTTGTTGTCGGCGCAAAATCGTATTTTGCCCAGGTTGAAAAGACTAGCTCGTGGCTACCCTGGGGATGTTGGTAAAGCTGCGGCACTTCCATTTCGGCGTAGCAGCTGGGCTGTGCTGCGGGGGGCAGGTACTCCCAATCGCTATTGCCGCTGACGGCGTTTGAAAAGTTTTCGTCGGCGACTGTTAAGACTGCGATCGCGCCGTTGCGCCCCATAGTGCCGTCTACCAGTTTGGCTGAAACCAGCATGTAAATTTCATTCTGTTCTGCCAGTCGAAATAAGAATGGATCGCGCCAGGCGTGAAAGGTTAGATCGCCAGCCACGCTTTTGGTTTGGTAGACGGCGCTGGGCTGAATTCGGGTGTCTAGAACCTGCCACTGGGTAGACCACAGATTGTCGGTGTAGGCAACACCAATATTTTGAGTCAGGCCGTCATCCTGGTTGCTATCGCGGGAGGTGTAGAACATCAGGTAGCCGTTTTTGACCTTAATCACATCGCCACTCCAGATGGAGGTGTTTGCCCAGTGGCCTGGGGGCGGCTTGAGGATATTAAGGCTGTCTTCAGCGATCCAGTCTATGGTGTCAAAATTGGAAGTGACGGCGTGACCGACGGTGGAGGCAAAGTGATGCTGGCCTGAGGAAACCAGACTTCTGTCGGCATTGAGATAAAAAATGTGAAAGAGCCCGGCTAGAGCATCGAAGTGATACCAAAAGTCCCACACGTGGCGACTGGGGTGCTGCATTGAAGGGGGCATGTTTGGTTTGGAATGGTGAACAACTTGCCTTGAGTTTAGCAAGGGCGCTAGTGAGGCGATCGCAGCTTTTTTCCACCGTCTGCATCAACAAGTTAGAATGGCCATCTGTCCCTGCTGAAATCGCCGCGTAAACCCCTACCTAAACTACCGTAAAATCCTCTCCTGGCTTTGCTTCTAGCGATTCTAAAAGCTATTTATCATGGGGATATAACGGCAGTAGACGTAGTTAGCAGTATGAAGATTTAGTCGTCGGTATTGGTTCATTTAGGGTTTGGGAAATATGTGCGATCGGACCAGGTGACATCGCTACAGCCGGTCGAAGAGGAGCGCGGTCCCGGACGGCGGACATTTGTGTATCTGGAAGGTCAGACCGACCCTATTGTGGCGTCTCGGGCAGAAGATACCATCGTGCGCGATCTGGTGCAGGAGCCGCGAGAAGTAACTCAATCTCGGCAGCAGCAGCAAATTTTGACCGACCTGCTGGAAGATTTGTCGAAGGTAAACTCAACGGTGCGCCGCATTAGTCGCGATGAAGGTGGGCTGGATCTCGATCAGCTAGAGCGGCGGATTCAGCAGGTGTTGGAAGTGTAGCTATGGCGATTGCTGTGGCGGGATTGACTTGGGCGGCGCACAATTGTGGTCGAAAGCCAGAGATACCGCTGGGGCCATATCGCTGGCCCCAGCCCCCCGTCTCGAAGGGCGTTCCGCCGCCCTTCACCCCACGGAAAGGATTGGGCGATCATCGGTTTAAACCTATGTTTTGCGGATGAGTTGGTTGGTGGATCGGATGGGGTTAGTGGGACTGGAGGGGCTAGTACCGCGAGGCAAAAATAAGCTTGCCATTCAAGCTGATTGAAACAGTGACGCATCAACAATTTTTCATTTTGTTCGCGAAGCGTCTCCACAGGAGAGACTTTTCATTTTGAACCCCGCGCAGCGGTACTAGTGGGTGAGGGTGGTCGGGGAGCGGGAGTCGGCGACGATTTGGCCGTCGCGGAAGGTGATGGTGCGATTGCACTGCGCGGCTACCTCGCGATCGTGCGTCACCATAATTACCGTCATGCCCTCGCGGTTGAGGTTGGCAAAAATATCCATCACGCTTTGGCTGGTTTGGGAGTCGAGGGCTCCGGTGGGTTCGTCGGCGAGCAGCAGCTTGGGGCGATTGACGATGGCGCGGGCGATCGCTACCCGCTGCTGCTGTCCGCCCGATAGCTGGCTAGGGCGGTTATGAAGGCGGTTGCCAAGGCCCACTTTTTGCAGGGCGCGGGTGGCGCGCGATCGGCGTTTGGCTTTGGGCAGGTTGGCGTAGACCATCGGCAGCATGACATTCTCCAGGGCGCTGAGCTGGGGCAGCAGGTGAAACTGCTGAAACACAAAGCCCAGGGTGCGATTCCGAATTTCGGCCAGGGCGTTGGCACCCAAACTGTTGACCAGGTGGCCGTCGAGCCGGTAGGTGCCGCTGGTGGGGCGATCGAGGCAGCCGAGAATGGCCATCGCCGTCGATTTGCCCGACCCCGATGGCCCCACAATGGCGCAGTATTCCCCCGCCTGGATGGTGAGGCTGACGGGGTGCAGGGCGTGGACGGCGAGTTCGCCGCTGCCGTAGGTTTTGCTGACGCAGCTGAGTTCGATCAGGGCCATAGCTTAGCTCCGCAACGCGACTATAGGGTCAAGCTGGGCGGCGCGGCGGGCCGGCAAAATGCCAAATACCAAACCAATGCCGCCCGAAACCGAGAAGGAAAGGGCGATCGCCACCCAACTCACCGCCGTCTCCAGCGGGCTCAGCAGCGCCACCAGCCCAACCCCCCCGGCCCCCAGCAATATCCCCACCAGCCCGCCAGTGACCGCCAAAATTACTGCTTCAATGGTGAACTGGGCCATCAGGTCTGCGCCCTTGGCCCCGATCGCCTTGCGCAGGCCAATCTCCTGGGTGCGCTCGGTGACCGACACCAGCATGATGTTCATAATGCCAATGCCCCCCACCAGCAGCGAAATGCTGGCCGTAAACCCCAGCAGCAGCACCAGAATGTCCGACACGCTCGCCGCCGTAGACAGCAATTCTTGCTGACTCTGCACCGAAAAGTCGTCGTCGCGATCGCGCAGCTCGTGGCGCAGCCGCAGCAGGTTCGTAATCTGGTACTGAGCCGCGCTGGTATCCGCCTCGCTGCGGGCCGACACCGCGATCGTCTGCACCGAGGGGCTGGTCCGCCCCGCCTCCAACCCCGTAATCTGGCTCACCATCGCCTCAATCGGGATATAGATCGCCTCATCCTGGTTTTGACCAAAGGATGACCCCCGCGCCGCCGCCACCCCCACCACCGTAAAGCCCACCCCATCAATGCGAATCAGCTGGTTGAGCGGGTCTTGACTGCCAAACAAAATTGTCGCCGCCTCGCTACCCAGCACCGCCACCGTCAGCCCCCCCTGGGCATCCACCGGGTGCAAAAATCGCCCCCGATCCACCGTCACATTTCGCACCACCGGGTAGTCTGCCGTCGTGCCAATCACATTGGCCTGGGTCTCCGCCGCGCCCTGCGTCACCCGCAGCCGCTCACTCTTCTCCGGCGACACCGCCTGAATTGCCAGTACTTCTGAAGCGATCGCCTCCGCATCATCCAGCGTCAGCGTATCCGCCCTTGCCACCCCCGCCTGCGGCCCCCGCTGCGCATCCCCCGGCGTCACGAACAACACATTCGTTCCCAATGCCTCAAACTGCTGCGTCACAAACCGCTGCGCCCCCTGTCCCACCGCCACCATCGCAATCACCGACGCATTGCCAATCACAATCCCCAGCATCGTCAAACCGCTGCGCATCCGGTTGGCATTGAGGGTTTTGATTGCCATTGTTGCGTTTTCAAGAACGTTAAGGGACATAGGGGTAGATGGGTAGATGAGTAGGCGGGTAGGTGGGTAGGTGGGTAGGCAGGTGGATGGGTGGATGGGTGGATGGGTAAGCGGGTAGGCGGGTAGGTGGGTTAAGGGTGTAGAGGGTAGCGGGTAAGGGAGCAGGGAAAGTGGGGAGATGAGGAAGTTTGGGAGGATGGGGAGGGTGTGAATGCGGGACGAGGTCGATCGCAGTTGCCCACAAGTCCATTCGCAAAACAGACGTTTAAACCGATGATCAGCTAGTCCTTTCCGTGGGGTGAAGGGCGGCGGAACGCCATTCTCGACGGGGGTCTGGGGCCTGCGAAATGGCCCCAGCAGCAGATCTGGCTTTTGATAGGGATTGTGCGCCGCGACGATTAGGGGGGATCTACAACATTGGTGCATTGCTTCGCGAATGCACCCTACGGCTGGCCTTTGACCCTAATTGCGCGCCGCCTAACCCGGCGGCGGCGACGGCGGATTAAACGGCGATCCTCCCCCCTCCTCCCTCGGCATATCCAAAAAAACGCGATCGCCCCCCTCCACCCCCGTCAAAATCTGCGTCTTCCCCCCCTGCGTCAGCCCCACCGTCACTGGCCGAAACACCGGATTGCCAGCGGCATCTGCCACCCGCACCCCCAGCTGACCATTCTCAGTCGCGATCGCCACCGTCGGCACCAGCAGCGCCGCCGCTACCGTCTCGCCGATAAACGTAGCCTCCACCGTCATGCCCGATCGCAGCCGATCCAGCCCCGTTTCGAGATCCACCGTCACCTGAAACACCGTGACGTTATTTTCAATCAGCGCCTCCGGCGCAATTCGCTTCACCCGGCCCTGAAACGTCTCCTGCGGGTAGGCGTCAGCCACAATCTCCACCCTTTGACCCACCGCCGCCTGGCCAATGCTCGCTTCCGACACCTCAACATCTACCTCCAGCCCCGCCGACAGCGCCAAAATTGAGCTAGACGTTGCCGACGCCGTCGCCGAAGCGCTGGTCGTCGGCGTCACAATCGCCCCCACCGTCGCATAGGTCTGCGTCACCACCCCACCAAACGGAGCCCGAATCGTCGCCTCATCCAGCTGGGTTTGAATAATTTCGACCTGAGCCTGGGCCGCCGCTACCGCCGCCGCCGCCGCCGCAATTTCCTCCGGGCGAGCGCCGCTGGCGGTTTCAGCCAGCTGCTGTTGGGCTTCATTCAGCCTTGCTTCGGCGTTACGGGCCTCAGTTTCGTACTGATCTAGCTCATTTTGAGAAATCGCCCCCTGGGCCGCCAGATCCCGAAAACGATCGCGCTGACTAGTCGCCAGCGCCAGCTGCGACTGAGCCGAAGCCACCTGAGACTCAGCCCGACGAATCGCCTCAGGTCGACTGCCCGCCACAACGCGGTCATACTCAGCCTTAGCCTGGGCTAACTGGGCGCGGCGCTGGGCCAGCTCGGCCTCCAGCGTGCCCCCCTCCATGCGAGCCAGCACCTGCCCGGCGGTGACCATCGCCCCCTGATCTACGTAGAGTGCCTCCAGTCGCCCCGTAGTTTTGGGGCTAAGATTTACCGTCGTCACTGCCACCACGCTGCCGCGCCCCTGCACTCGCACCGTCAAGTCCGCGACTTCAACTGGCTGGGTCAACGCGTTGAGGTTGCTGGCCGCCGTCTCGCGGCCCGGCGGCGGTAGCAGCCCCACCCGAGGCCCAGCGATCGGCACCAGGCCCAGCAGGCCCAGCAGCGCCAGCAGCCACACCCACCAGGGGGGCCAGCGCCTCGGCCTGGCCTCAGCCTCAGTTGCAGCAGACTCCGGTGAGGCCGCCTCCGTGACCGGAGTGGTCAAAAAATGCTCTGCCATAGATTCTCTAGCTACCGTCGTTGTTAGGAAAGCTTCTCTTAGCCCCAGAACTGAGGCCAAGAGAAGCAGGAGTGATAGGGAGTGAAAAGTAGTCGATGCACCCAGGGTTCATAGGAACGCTGCCTCAGAGGCGGTCAAACAGCCCAATCGACTGCAGCTGCTCCAGCTGCTCGGCGGTGAAGATGGCCTCAAATTCAGCCATCATCACCTCGCGCAGAGCAGACAGCTCAGAGGCCTGGCTGTCACTCAAGTCGAGCTGGGCCAGCCAATCCTGGGGAACACCCTGATCGGGCGGGTTCGTCTGCTCAGCCCGCAGTGACTCCAGCTCCTCCAGCTGATTCTCGGTTAGCAGGGCTTCCAACGAGCTTTTGTAGTCTTCCATCACCGACTGCAGCTGCTGCACCTGGCCTCGACTGAGGTTGAGATTGCGCACAACCTGGGGACTGGCGTCAGGCATCATTTGGGCGATCGCCAGGCCGCCCCCCAGCAGCACTGCGGCACTGAGGCCCAGCAGCACTCGTCCGGTAGCGCGAAGGGTTAACACAGTAGGCATCATTTGCTTTCTCCATAGCGACGCAACCGTAGAACACACAACCAACTCCCTAGGCGCTTTCGCCTTTGGGTAGCCCCATCCTAGGGAGAAGCCCCCCGCCTGCGCCTGAAGCAAAGCTCCCAAATGCAGCAGGGCAAATGTCGCCCCTGCCGCTGGGAGATTTGTCCTACTGAAGAAGTCTCAAAGTGGGAGATCAGCCCCTGGTCACCGCCAAGCTGGGGCCTGTACAGTTAGAAGCACCTGCACGTGTGGACTGTTAACTCTGGTGAAACCTGCCTTGTCGCGATGGCCAGAGCCCGCCTCTCTGGGATCGCTACCCTCTGGGGGCAAGCTGCGCCGCACCGCGCCCTCGCCGCTGCGGCAGCTGCTCTATGTAGAGTGGGTGCTGCTGGTCATCGCCGTATTTATGACTCTGCCCTCGTTTGCGCTGGTGGCGGAGACCGGCATTGCCTGGCTAGAGCTGGCAATGATTGCCCTGCTGGGCCTGGCGGGGTTTTGGCGACCCCGGCGGCGTCTTCACACCCTGGTGTACACGGCGGTGGAGCTGTCGCTGCTGCTGCTTTTGGCCGTGGGCACGACCCACATTTCCAGCATGATGCGGATTTTGCCCCTGCTGAGTTTGGTGGTGGTAGTGCGGAGCTGCCAGCGCTTCAAAGGGTGGGGACAGGCCGCTGTGGTCGGCGTAATTTTTACCTTTCACTGGCTGGTAGCCACGCTCTACAGCGGCGCTTCACTGCATGAGGATGTGCTGCGCCAGATCACCTCACCGCCCGATCAGGCCCGCATTAGCGTCTTGCAGACCAATGCCATGGTGGTGTTTGCCCTGGTGCTGGTGTTTGTATCGCTGCTGGTGAATGCGCTGCTGTCGGTCTACCACAGCCAGCAGGAGCTGGCAGCCGCCCACGAGCAACTGCGCACCTACGCGGCTCAGGTCGAAAACCAGGCCACCCTGCAAGAGCGCAACCGCATCGCCCGCGAAATCCACGATTCTCTCGGTCATGCCCTGACGGCCCAAACCATTCTGCTAGAGAACGCCCTGCTGTACCTGCCCGTCCAAGCCGACCAAACCCGCAGCTACCTGACCAGCGCCAAGGAGTCGGCCTACCAAGTGCTGAGAGATGTCTCAAAGTCGGTTTCCGCCCTGCGCAACAGCCCGCTGCAGGGGCGATCGCTGACCGCAGCCCTGCCCCTTCTCGTCAATGACCTGTGCCAATCGGCAGGCATAGCCGCCGACTGCGCCGTGGAGCTACCGGAGACCCTGCCCGACGACATGACGCTGGCCCTGTTTCGCATTGTGCAAGAGGCCATGACCAACGTCGTAAAGCACAGTCAGGCCACCGTCGTACGGGTCGAGCTAGGCAGCCAGGCCAGCCGCATTGAGCTGCGGGTGCTCGACAACGGCCAGGGCTTTGACCCCAGCCAAAACACCTCTGGCTTTGGCCTGCGAGGCATGCGCGAACGCGCGATCGCCCTGGGCGGCACCTGCCACATCTGGAGCGCCCCCCACTCAGGCTGTCGCATCAGCGCCAGTTTGCCCTTGCCCCACGCGATCGACTAATCACTTCAGTTCTGAAATTGACCCATCGCTGCGCATAAACAGCGCCCCACCCAATCCCCACGCCCTCCCCATCTCCCCCATCCACCCATGATCCGACTCCTCCTCATCGACGACCAAACCATCATCCGCCAGGGGTTAGCCAACCTGCTAGAGGCCCGGCCCGACCTCACGGTGGTGGGCGATGCCGAAAACGGCCAGCAGGCGGTAGAGCAGGTGGCCGCCCTCTACGCCACCCCCCGCCAGCCCGACGTGGTGCTAATGGATGTGCGCATGCCCCAGGTCGATGGCGTGGCCGCCACCCGCCAAATCTGCCAGAATTTCCCAGGCGTGAAGATTTTGGTACTCACCACCTTTGACGACGACGACTACGTGCAGCAGGCCATGCGCTACGGGGCCAAGGGCTACCTGCTCAAGCAAACTCCAATCGACCAGCTGGCGATCGCCATTCGCGCCGTTCACCAGGGCTATACCCACATGGGGCCAGGGCTGTTTGAGAAAACCCTGCCCGCCGCAGAGGGGCTCGGCCTACCGACGCTGGTGCCCCCCGAGTTGGCCAGTCTGTCGCCCCGCGAGCAGGAGGTGCTGAAGCTGATCAGCAACGGCCTCAGCAACCGCGAGATTGCGCGATCGCTGTACATCTCTGAGCGCACGGTGCGCAACCACGTCACCAGCATCTTAAGCCAGCTGCGGCTGCGCGATCGCACGCAGGCGGCTCTCTATGCCAGTGGATTTTGGCCGAGGGTGGAGAGGTAAAGAGTGGACGAGGGAATGGGTAGATGGGTGGATGAGTGGATGGGGGATGGTCCCTGGGCGGAGTCGTTTGTCCTGTGGACAGGCTTCGCCAACGCACTAGCGTCTCCCATAGGGAGAAAGGGGGTAGTTGGGTAGAGTCGCATAACCCCAATTTCATACAGGTGGCGTGCGTAGGGGCAAACGGTGTTTGCCCAGACCAACTGAGAGTTAACAAAGGCGAATACTCTAGTTACTCGTACTTTTCGCCACTGAGAATAAAGATCGGGTCTACGGCTGAGAACACCTGGTAGTTGCCCTTGGTCTCCAGCCGGTTGACGGCGGGCTGGGCCGCTTCGATGTTGCGCACGCGCAGGTGGGCAAAGGTTTCTGACACCACGTAGAGGGTTTCGAGGTTGCCTGCGGTTACCACCACCCGCCCCAGCGAGGGCAGGTAGTCCCAGGCGGCTAGCAGAATGTCTTTGAGATTGCGCCCGCCCTCAACAAAAATGCAGTCGGGGTGGTGGGGCAGCTCGCCCAGGCAGTCGGGGGCGCTGCCCTGAATCACCTCCACGTTGGCAAGGCCAAAGCGATCGCAGTTGCGCCGAATCAAATCGGCCACATCGCCGTCGCGCTCGACCGCCACCACCTTGCCGCCGGGGATCATCAGCGCCGCCTCGATCGCCAGGGTGCCGGTGCCTGCGCCAATATCCCACAGCACATCTTTGGGCTTGAGCCGCAGGTAGCCCAGCAGCAGCAGCCGCACCTCCCGACTGCTGAGGGGAATGCCGGGCAGCTGCTCAAATAGGTGGTCAGGGATGCCGGGAGTGGCGTAGGGCCAGAGTTTCGCCATAGAAATGTTGGGTATAGCGCTGGCTCTATTCTAGGTTGTTCCACAAAGGGGCGATTTCCCCCGTCGTTCCCACAGCGGGCTGTGACTTCAGCAGCACAATTTTGGTTAATATCGTCATCCACTGGACAAGCTTTTGGGTCCGTGGAATCACCGCCCAATTCAAGGGCTTAATGGAGGCGCGGACTAATACAGATGCTCCCTATCGACCGTAGGGCGTATCATCAATTCTGGCCAGAAGCCCTGTATTTTAAGCCTGACCACGCCCGACCCCAAAAACCAGGCTAGGGGCTATGGTCCTTGATTTTCAGGCATTCAGCAGCTAATTGATGACAGTCCCTAGGGCACAAGGAAGTATGGGACGGCGGCCCAGTAGCTAAGACTTCAGCTGATGGCCAAAAAGCTTTCCACGAAGACACCAGGATATAGGTGCCTTAACACAACCGATGCCTGCAAGTATGAAGAGAATCTGCGCGCTCATCACCCTTAATGATGAGGTGGGTATACTAAATTTCTCTACCCAAACACTCCCACAAAGGTATTAGACTGACATTTTTACCTAATCGATCTCCGCAGTGATATTAGGATGAAAAACCACTGTCTCACTACCTCTACAGAGATGCGGGGTGGGGTTTCCCCTTTGATCAGAGGTTAGCCTTCATGGGAGCAGTGTGCAAAATGGTAGGATAACATTTGGTTTTCCAAAGCCTGCAAAATACTCTTTTAATAGAAATAAATACAATGTGGCTTGTTGAATGGCTCCACGATTTCAAACATTATTTTTCTCGGGTTCCTAGTCGTCGTCAATTGCAGGCTCAGGTAGAGGCTTACCAGCAGATACTTCAAGATCGTGAAAGGCAGCAGCAATCTCTGTACCGAGTTATTAGCAAAATTCGAGCTTCTTTAGACCTGGATGTCATTTTTCAAACAACCACCAAAGAGACTTGCAAGCTACTACATGCTGATCGAATAGCAGTCTATCGTTTTGACGACAGCTGGGGCGGAGAATTTGTCCATGACTTTGAATTTTCAGAGCCTAGCTGGGATGAGGTTTGGGATCAAAAGACAGTCTGGGATGACACCTACCTGCAAGACAACAAAGGTGGACGCTATGCCCGCAACGAACCCTTCTATATAGATGACGTTCACAACTGCGCCCTGTCTCAATGCCATCTTGACATCTTAATTCAATATCATATTAATTCCTTTGCCACAGCTCCTATTTTTGTTGGTCAAAAGCTGTGGGGAATTTTAGGAGCCTATCAACATTTTGGACCCCGGCACTGGACGGAGCTAGAGATTCAATTTCTGTCTCAAGTGGCCACCCAGCTTGGCTTTGCAGTTAAACAGGCAAATCTCCTAACCCAGGCCCATCAAAAAGCTCAGGAAATTCAAGCCATTAGCGATCAGCAGGAGATTTTGCTGAATCTCATAGCAGAGATCCGAGAGTCTTTAGACTTAGACGTCCTGTTCAAGACTACTGTCAAAGAGGTGCGGAAGGTTTTGAGAACCGATCGCGTGGGTATTTTTCAGTTTCAGGCTGATAGCCATTACTGCTTTGGAGAGTTTGTGGCAGAGAATGTGTTGCCTGAATACGACTCTGCGATCGCCGTTCGAGTTCAAGACAAATGTTTTGGCGAACAGCATGCTGTTCATTATCAAGCGGGGCGAATGCAGGTTTTAAGCGACATTTATAACGCTAACCTGTCTGATTGCCATATCTCAATTCTCGAAAAATTTCAGGTTAAGGCCCAAATCATCATACCGCTGACGCAGCGCGGTGTTTTGTGGGGGTTGTTGTGTATTCATCAATGTCGTGGCCCCAGAGATTGGATACCCTCAGATCTCCAGTTCGTTCGTCAGCTCGCGGCTCAATTTACCGTTGCCCTAGAACATGCTTCCATGCTGGCTCAGATTAAGAATCAGGCTAACCAGCTGACCCAAACGGTGCGATCGCTGGAAGTCGTCAATGCTCAGCTCGAACAACTCAGTCATTTAGATGCTTTGACCCAAATTCCTAATCGGCGGTACTTTAACAGAAAGATTGAGCAAGAGTGGGCCAGATTACAGCGGAATCAGCAGCCCCTTGCCCTGATCATGATCGATGTTGACTACTTCAAACGCTTTAATGATGGGTTTGGTCATCTAGCGGGCGATCGCTGTCTCCAGTCAATTGCCCAAGCGATTAAAGATGTTCTGCAACGCCCGGTAGACGAACTATGCCGCTACGGTGGCGAAGAGTTTGCCGTCATTTTGCCTGAGACCGATCAGCAGGGAGCGACCCACGTGGTTAAAAATATTCAGCGAGTGGTCCAAAAATTAGCCATCTCAGTACCAGAACCCTTTCCCACTTCAACACCTTTTGTCACAGTCAGCTTGGGTATTGCCGTCCAGGTTCCAAATTCTGAGAGTACAATTCATAGCCTGATCGATCAAGCTGATGAAGCTCTCTATATAGCGAAAAGCAAGGGGCGCAATACCTGGGCTATTTATACTGCTAAGCTCTAACTCATGCCCGTTTCGACAGCGGCCCTGCTGTAAACAATTGATTGGCTGGGCTATTTATGAGAGGTACGCCCACCAATTGCATAGGTGTAGCAACGAGGGCCTGACCCAGCTCTTTAATCTAGCTAAATGCTCGGCTGCCAGGCGATTGCGATCGCCTGGCAAATTCTCCTAATTTGTAGCGATCAACCCAACCAGTCATCTCACGGGCCATTGGGTTGAACTGCGGGGCACGGGCAAAATTCAGTAAAACGAGTTTAGGGCTGAGTTACGCTTCGTGCTATCCCATTGACCCTACTCTTTAAACCCATTTAGCTACTCTATGAAAACCTTTTACCACTACGATTTTGTTGTGCCGACCGAGGTCGTCGACGGCAACGGCCACGTCAACAATGTCGCCTATGTGCAGTGGATGCAGGATGTTGCGATCGCCCATTCCACCAGCGTCGGCTGCACCGCCGAAACCCAGGCGTTGGGGGCTACCTGGGTGGCCAGGTCACACCAGATTACCTACCTGCGTCCGGCCTTTGGAGGCGATCGCCTGCGCCTCACCACCTGGGTCACCAGCCTGCGCAAAGCCCGCAGCACCCGCCAGTACAAATTTTTGCGCCTCAGCGACGACACCGTGCTGGCTACGGGTGCTACCGACTGGGTGTTTGTCGATGCCGTTAGCCATCGCCCCCGCACCATTCCCGCCTCGGTGTCGGGCTGCTTTGAGCTGGTAGCCGCCGCAGAGGCATAACTCATGCTCTACCGCAGCCGCTGCCGGAGCCAAAACCCGAGCAGCGGCAGGGCAATTCGGTAGCCAAACTGAGGACCGTAGATCAGGCCCTTTTGCTCCAGGCTGGTCAGCGCCCCCTGCAAACCGCCGCCCCGCGAGAGCTGGTGCTTTTTGATATAGGCGTTGGCCTGGGGGCTATCGGTGGGGTCGAGGGCCAGACTTTCGAGCACGCGGGCCTGGGTGGGCGGCAGCAGCAGCAGCAGGGCTTCAAAGGTAACGGCCATATCCTGCACCAGGGCCAGCATGGTGCTATGGACCTGGTGCGCCTGAATGAGCTCGGGCGCTGGCGGGGCGATCGCGTGGCAGTGCTGCCAGAGGCGCTGGGCCAGGGTGATGGCGTCTTTCATGTGGCCCTGCACGTAGCTTAAAAATAGCTCCAGCGCCTGGCTTTCGGGGTCAAACTTGAGGCCCGCCGTCGCCATCGTGCTAATTACCCAGGGCTGCAGGTCGCGATCGCTGAGGGGCGTCAGCGCAATCACCGGCAGGCGGCTGGCCATCATCCAGGGTTCAGCCACCGTGGCGATCAGGGCGTAGCTGACCCGGCTCTGGCGTTCGATCTCCTGGCGCAAATGACTCTCCCACTTGCCCTGCCGATCCCAGGAGCGAATGTGGGGAAAGTTGTGAAATATGATCACCACCTGACAGTCAAACCATTCTGCCAGAGCTTGGGGCAGCGCCAGCAGACCTTCAAACAGGGGCCATTCCTTGCCCAGGGGCTTGGGCCAGACCAGTCGCGCCTCGGTCTCTAGAGTGCGATCGACGCTCAGGGGTTGGTTTAAGCTCCACTGCTGAATTTGGGCGATCTCTTTCGGCTCTGAGAAGGCCGCCATAATGCCGTCAGCCAAAAAGCGCAGAAACTGGCCCGCATTGCGGCAGCGCAGCAGATCGATTTCCAGGCAGCGCGATTTCTCCTGACGGGCGGCACTGCGAATCAGCGTGCGGCGACCAATGCCCGGCACCCCAACCACCACAAAATCGCTGTCCTGACGCAGCAGGGCGCAAACCTGATCCAGCTCGCTTTCCCGGCAGATCAGCGACTGCGGCACAAACGGGTTGATCATTTCGGCAGATTGGCACTATTTTTTAGTGCTATAACTGAAGGCTAAGTACTTTTGAATAGTAGCACCCGATTCTTTTGAGGTAGTTTTAACCGTGGCCCACAGTACCCTTCCCGGCAAAAGCGCTGCCGCCCCTGCCCCTGCCAACCTCTGGCACACCCTCAGCCCGGAGCGGGCGATCGCGCTGTTAGAAAGCAGCCCCGAAGGGCTCAGCCCCAGTGAAGCCGAGCATCGCCAACAGGTCTACGGCCCTAACGAACTTCAGGAGGGGGCCGCCCGCAGCCCCTGGGAAATTTTGTGGGACCAGTTCAAAAACATCATGCTGCTGATGCTGATCGCGGTGGCCCTGGTGTCGCTGGTGCTCGATCTGCGCCAGGGCGGCTTTCCTAAAGATGCGATCGCGATCTTTGCGATTGTGCTGCTCAACGGTTTGCTGGGCTACTTGCAGGAGAGCAAGGCCGAAAAAGCCCTGGCCGCTCTCAAAAACATGACCTCGCCTCGGGTGCGGGTGCTGCGCCAGGGGCAGGAGCAGGAAGTCGATGCCAAAGCTCTGGTACCCGGCGACATTGTGCTGTTAGAGGCCGGGGTGCAGGTGCCCGCCGATGGCCGCTTGCTCAGTGCCGCCAATTTGCAGGTGCGTGAAGCGGCCCTCACGGGTGAGGCCGAGGCGGTGATTAAGCAGCCGCAGCTCTTGCTAGAAGACGAGGCCGCCCTGGGCGATCGCCTCAACCTGGTCTATCAAGGCACCGAAGTGCTGCAGGGTCGCGGCACCGTGCTGGTCACCCAAACGGGTATGACCACCGAACTGGGCCGCATCGCCACCCTAATTCAGTCGGTAGAATCTGAGCCTACTCCCCTCCAGCAGCGGATGGCGCAGCTGGGAAATGTGCTGGTGTCCGGTTCTCTAGTGCTGGTGGCCCTGGTGGTGGTGGCGGGGCTGCTGCGCACCGGCAACCTCAGTCTGTTCGACGATTTGCTAGAGGTCTCCCTCAGCATGGCGGTCGCTGTTGTCCCTGAAGGACTCCCCGCCGTGATCACTGTGACCCTGGCCCTGGGCACCCAGCGCATGGTGCGCCGCCACGCCCTGATTCGCAAGCTGCCAGCGGTCGAAACCCTGGGCTCAGTCACCACCATTTGCTCCGACAAAACCGGCACCCTGACCCAGAACAAGATGGTGGTGCAGCAGGTCAAGACGGTCGATCACCAGTACGAGGTCACAGGCGAGGGCTATGCGCCAGTCGGTGCCCTGCTGGAAAACGGGGCGGCCATTGCCCCCCAGGCCGACTCAGCCCTCCAGGCTCTGCTGATGGCCTGCGCCCTGTGCAACGACGCCACTCTCAGCCAGTCCGGCAGCATTTGGACCCTGCTGGGCGACCCCACCGAGGGCGCTCTGCTAGCTGTGGCAGGCAAAGGCGGGTTTGACCAGGCGACGCTGGGGCAATGGTGCGATCGCATTGGCGAAGTGCCCTTCACCTCGGAGCGCAAGCGCATGAGCGTTGTGGTGCAGGCCCGTGCCGGTGCCGCCTGGCCCCTGGCCCCTCAGGTCATGTTTACCAAAGGTTCCGCCGAACTGGTGCTGGAGCGCTGTAGCACCAGCCAGGGCGACAGTCAGCCCCAGCCCCTCACCGATGCTCAGCGGCGCTCGATTCTGGCTCAAAATGACGCTATGGCGGCCAGTGGCCTGCGGGTGCTGGGCTTTGCCACGAAGCCCACGAACATTGCCAACCCTAACGGCAACCTAGAGCCCGAGGAGCAAGACCTGATCTGGCTGGGGCTGGTGGGCATGCTGGATGCTCCGCGTCCTGAGGTGCGGGCTGCGGTGATGGACTGTCGGCGGGCCGGCATTCGCCCGGTGATGATCACGGGTGACCACCCGCTGACCGCTCAGGCGATCGCCGAAACCCTGGGCATTGCCCAACCCGGCGACACGATTTTGACCGGGCGCGAGCTGACCCACCTCTCTACCTCAGAGCTGGAGCAAACGGTTCCCCACGTCAGCGTTTACGCTCGTGTTGCCCCCGAGCACAAGCTGCGGATTGTGCAGGCGCTGCAAAAGCAGGGCGAATTTGTCGCCATGACCGGCGACGGCGTCAACGATGCCCCGGCCCTCAAGCAGGCCGACATTGGCATTGCCATGGGCATCACTGGCACCGACGTCAGCAAAGAGGCCAGCGACATGGTGCTGCTCGACGACAACTTCGCCACCATCGTCGCCGCCACCGAAGAGGGCCGCGTCGTTTACGACAACATTCGCCGCTTCATTAAGTACATTCTGGGCAGCAACATTGGCGAAGTGCTCACCATCGCCGCTGCCCCGATTATGGGCCTGGGCGGTGTGCCCCTCTCTCCTCTGCAAATTCTGTGGATGAATCTGGTCACTGACGGCGTACCCGCCCTGGCTCTAGCGATGGAACCGGCGGAGCCCAATGTCATGCAGCGATCGCCCCACAACCCGCGCGAGAGCATCTTTGCCCGCGGCCTGGGCTCCTATATGGTGCGGGTGGGCATTTTGCTGGCGGTGCTAACTATTGGCCTGATGGGCTGGGCCTACCGCTACACCAACGCCCCTGGCTACTCCGGTGACTCCGACACCTGGAAGACCATGGTGTTTACCACCCTCTGTCTGGCTCAGATGGGCCACGCCCTGTCAGCCCGCTCAGACACTCGCTTGACAGCCCAGCTCAATCCTTTGTCAAATCCTTACGTGTGGGGTGCGGTTTTGCTCACCACCGGACTGCAAGTGTTGTTACTGTACGTGCCAGCCCTGGCGCAGTTCTTTGGGCTGCACCCGCTCTCGGCAACCGAACTGGCGATTTGCTTTGGCTTCAGCGCCCTGATGTTTGTCTGGCTGGAGGCCGAAAAGCTGGTGATTCAGCTGGCCCTACGCCGCAAGCAGCCCGGTCTGCCCAAAGCGTCTAAAACTACTCTTTAATATCTCCCCTCGCTACCGCTATGGATTCTGACTCGCCTCAACCCCGCTTTTCCCAAGAGATTAGAGCCCTACTAGAGCGGGTCGCCCAGCAGCCGCTGACCCTGGCCCACGTGCTCAGCGAGACTGCCGAGCGAGGCTTTTGCCTGGTAATTGGGCTGCTGGTGCTGCCGTTTTTATTCCCCATGCCGCCGGGGTTTACCACCATTCTGGGGTCGGCCTGTCTGCTGCTGTCGCTGCAAATGGCGGTGGGGCGGCGATCGCCCTGGCTGCCCCGGCGCGTGGCTCAGTTCCAGTTTCCCTCGGTGCTGGCTAAGCAGGTGCTGAGCAACCTGAAGCGGGTGACGCGGGTGACCGAGCGGTTCGTGCGGCCTCGCCTGCCTGGGCTAGCGAACAATCCCTCGGTTTGGCACGTCAATGGCGTCTGCATCAGCTGGCTCACCCTGCTGCTGATGAGCCCGATCCCGATGACCAACCCCATCCCTACGGTCGGTATTTTGATCTTTGTGGTGGCGACCCTTGAGGCCGACGGGGTGATGATGATTTTGGGCTACGTGGCCACCGGGCTAATTACCGGCACCTTTGGCCTGGCGGGGTATTTGCTGTGGCGATCGCCCGAACTCCTCCAGCACTGGTTTCGCTGAGCTTACACGAAATCCGATTTAGTTAACCCCGGTTCATAATCAGGAACCTCGTAGGGGCGTAGCATGCTACGCCCCTACAAATCGGGTGCAATCGAATAGGATTCGTTATTACTCGATGGCTGAGTGGAGCCGTTTTGCTACGCAACGCTATCACGAACGTTTTGAGTCTCCCCAAGGGAGAAAGCCATCGGCTGTCGTAAACACCCAAAAAAGGCCCCTTGGTCAACAAGGGGCCTTTTTCATAACGCTTGCCCGTTCAGACGATCTAAATCAGCTTCAGCTCTGGGTACTGGGCGATCAGCTCATCGCCGCTGAGGGTTTCTCCTGACTGCTGAGGCGTCCAGAGGACTTCCACGGCCAGCAGGTTTTCGCCGGAGACCGCCCCAATTTGGCTCAGCGCCTGGCGCAGGTCAGCAGAGGAGTAGATATTGGGCAGATCAAGCTTGCCCTGAGTCGCCACGACAACCGTGGCCAGAATGTACTCCCCAGGGGCCTGGTCGGCGTCACCCGGCAGCTTCGCCTGAGTTTCGGCCTGGGTGAGTTGATTATTGACGTTAGACAACGTTTCGGCGCTAAACCGGCTGCGGGCCGACAGCGTGTAGCGGTTAAACTCTTGCTCAGCGCTGAGCAGGCGAGTCTGCTTATCTTCGCTGGCGGCGTAGGCCCAGTAGTCGGGGTGGCGCAGCAGAGCCAGAGTGGTCTCCTGCAGCAGCTTAGCTAACCCCTGGGAGGTGCCGGTATCAGCGGTGGTGGCCAACCGATTCAGGTCGTCCTGCAGACCACGGGCCTC
Organism: Nodosilinea sp. AN01ver1; assembly: GCF_050565655.1. Taxonomy (NCBI): domain Bacteria; kingdom Bacillati; phylum Cyanobacteriota; class Cyanophyceae; order Nodosilineales; family Nodosilineaceae; genus Nodosilinea; species Nodosilinea sp. AN01ver1. The sequence continues at coordinate 129,318 of NZ_JBNXVS010000003.1, forward strand.
GGCTAGCAGACCCACCTGGAGCTTGGCCACCGCTACGGGCGGGTTGCTGCTGCCAGCGGCGGCTGTATAGTCATCACCAGAGACCGCGCCCCTCAAGCCGCGCACCACCACGTTGGCGATCGCGATAAAAATCAGCAGGGTAAACAGGCCGCCAAACCCGCCCCCAATGCCAATGAAGGGGAACAGGAAAGGAAAGCCAAACCCACCGCCAGGGTAGTAGCCACCGCCACCGGGGGCGTAGGTGCGCGGAGTAGGGCTCATGCGGGGGGCAGGAGCCCGAAAGCTACCACCACCGATGCGTCCACCCGCTGCGGCCCAGGCTCCATCAGCGGTGCCAAATACCAAGACGATGGCCAGAACGACGGCCATCAGGGGCTTCAAAAACGGCTTTAATCGTTGAAAGAGTTGTTTAACCATCGGGTACAACCGGAATGCTAACGTGGAGTGCTTTATGTCTTTAATTTAACGCGAAGTGCTGTCGGTGCTGCCGTCAAAAGAGCGAAATTGATGGCGGAAACCCGTACTAAAAGGCCTTAGCCGCCGCCTACGATGGTGACAATTTCCAGCCTGTCGTTAGGGTGCAGACGGGTTGTTTCCCACAGCTGTCGGTGAAGAATTTCGCCGTTGTACTCTACCGCCACCAGGCGCGGGTTGAGGCCCAAGGATTCTAAAAACGCGGGTAACAACGTGCCAGCACGACACGACCGCGATTCTCCATTAACCAGAACGGAAAAGGCATCGGCACTGGGGTCAAACATATCGAGCAACAAGGGTTCAGGGTTCAAGGTTTGGGGTTCAAGGTTTGGGGTTGACCGAAGCCTTAGACCGTACACTTTGAACCTTAAACCCTCCTGCTCCAACCTGTCTATCGGACCGATGCAGGGTCAACCGACAGGTGTCGCGACTGTGTGGAAGTTGTGGCGGTGGTTGGTTTGAGCCACAAAATACTGAGCAATCAGGGTGGGGTTTTCGGCTTCAATAATGGCCCGCACGACGGCCACGCGCTCGGCCCCAGCCTGCAGAACCTCCGTCAAATTTTCAGTATTAATGCCGCCGATCGCATACCAGGGTACCGTGGCATGCTCGGCGGCGTAGCGCACGTACTCCAGGCCAGCGGCAGCTTTGCCGGGCTTGGTTGGGGTGGCAAAAACTGGACCCACGCCAAGGTAGTCAGCTCCTTCGGCGATCGCGCGCTGCATTTCGTCAGGGTTCGTAGTCGAGCGGCCAATGATGCGTTGGCTACCTAGCAGCTGGCGGGCGGTGGCGATGGGTAAGTCAGTTTGGCCCAGGTGCACACCGTCGGCCTCGACGGCCAGGGCTAGATCCACGCGATCGTTGACTAAAAACAGGGCTCCGTAGCGGTGGCACAGATCTTTGAGCTGCTGGGCCAACTCCAGGCGCAGGTGGTCGTCGGTGTGCTTGTCGCGGTACTGCACCAGGGCGATGCCCCCCTGTAGCGCCGCTTCAACGACGGGCAGCAGGCGATTCTCTGAGGGAGAGTCTGCGCCAACGCTGGGCGATGTCACCAGATAGGTCAACCCCTGATGCAGGCGCTGCAGCCGATGCCCACCCAAAATCTCGCTTTCCAGCGCGTAGACCTGATAGCGCATGGCTTTGCTGCCTGCAGCCAGGTCGCTGCGGTAGAGCTTGCCGTATTCCTCCAGCGCCCGCAGCGCCTCCTGCACGCGGCAAAAGTTGGCCTGCAGCACCGCCGTTACGCTGGTGCGTTCAGCCTCCTGAGGATGGGTCAGGGCGGTGCCGGGGTCACCGGGGGTGTCGCGGCACAGGCGCAGTTCGGGAGCGTGCCACTGGGCCAGAGTTTGCCGCAGATGCTTGATCTGCTCGGTTTGGCCCGAGTTATTTAGCCCAAAGCGGCACCATTCTTCAATAATTCGCAGCCCCTCGCGCGCTCGATCTAGATTGGCATCGAGAATGCGATAGACGGCAGCATCGGCAAGGCTGGGCAGCGCTGGCAGCCCGGTCAACTCCGGCATAAAAACGGCATCAGACAGGACCCCCACATCCTACCAGTCAGGTGAGTCAGGCGGGAGGGCTGGTTGAGGGGCTTTCGACAGCTTTGGGAGGCTACTCTTGCTGCTGCAAAATTTGCTGAATACCCTCCACGGCAGGATCAGACCGCCAGGTATCAAAGGCCTTCCAGCCGATAAAGACGACCGCGGCCAGGGCCGCGATCGCCACCAGGTTTGATAACAACTTTGCTCCAATATCCTTAGAGTCGTCGAGACGCATAACCACTCCATGAGCAACAGTAACGGTCAAAAAGCGGTAGATTCACAGGCGTTAATAATCACTAGTAATGTAGTGACCATTAATCTCTGTATACCCTATGAGCCGGTGGTTTAGGTCAGGAGTTCATAGCTCATGACAAAAACACTGGCGATTCAGCACGGTCTGCAATCAGCCGTCCACCGAAAGCTCATCAGCGCTAAGCCGCCGCTACTTTCCAGGTGAGGGGGCCAGGCGCTTCTTTAAAGAGTCGGCGCGACGGCGGGAGGTCGTGTTTTTGGGTTCTAGGGACAGCGCCGTTTCATACATCTCCAGCGCCTGGGACGTGAGCTGCTTGCGCTCGTAGCTGTGACCCAGATTGTTGAGGGCAGTGACGTACTCAGGCGATATTTTCAGCGCTTCTTTGTAGTTTCGAATAGCCAGGTCGTACTGCTCCTGGGCAAAGTAGGAGTAGCCCAGGGCGTTGTAAACCACGGCAGCATTTTCGGCTTCGTCATCGCCCAGCTGTTTGAGGGCCTGCTGCAGGTATAGGGCGGCCTGGGTATAGAGTTTTTTGTCGAGCAGCAGGCTGCCCAACTCGTAGTATTCCTGAGCGGTGCCCTTTTCTTTGGTCAGGCGCGACTGCAGCCGCGACAGGGTGCCCTCGATGCGGCGAGTCTTGAGCACCTGACGCACCACAAAAAAGGCGGCAACGCTCAGCAAGGCCAGCAGAATACCCAGGTATACAAGGAGCAGATTGCTGTTTTCCATCCGGTCTTCGTTTCGCTCTTGAGATCTAAACCTATCTTGCCACGGCTAGGGCAACCCCCAGAAGGTTGCTCGATCTTCTAGCCAGCCATTTTGGTGCCACTGAGCTACGGTTTCACTGACTAGCGCGCGCAGGTCGGTGTACTGAGTGCCCTTGGGCAATGCGATCGCCAGGGGTTCTGCCGAGAGCAGGCTGGGCACCAGGTAGTAGCCCTCATAGTCTTGCTGCCAGCCCGCCAGCACGGTTATGTCGCCAGCAAAACCATCAATTTGACCGCTGCTGAGGTGGCTCAGGGCTTCCTGGTAGCTTTGCAGAGGCGTCAGGGGCGTCAGGGGCAGCAGGTAGCGCACTACCGCTACGGTACTCGACCCCTGCAAAATTCCCAGCCGTCGCCGATGCAGGTCTTCTAGGCTTTGGTATTGGGGATCGCGCACTAGTATCCCGGCCCCATCCAGGTAGTAGGGAGGACTAAAGCTGACTAAACGCTGCCGCCCTGTAGTTTGGGTTATCCCAGCGATCGCGACATCAACTCGATCGTCGAGGACCGCCGACAGGCGATCGCGGTTGGGCACTACCGTAAACTCAACCGCGGTCGGGTCGGCAAAAATTGCCGTGGCCAGACCCCGAGCAATATCGATTTCAAGACCCACCAAATTGCCGTCGCGATCGCGAAAGCTCAGCGGTCGCCTGCTCTCCCGCACGGCCACAACTAGGTGTCCACGGGCGCGAATTGTGTCGAGATCCGCAGCAAAAACTGGGAGCGCAGCCAGCTGCGCTCCCAGTACTAAACCAAACCCAAGCCAGTTCCATGCCATGGTGCTGCCGTTACGCTGCGACCGCCCCTCACTAACGTTTAGGGCCAACCGCTAAGCCTGGTTGGCAACTTCAACGACTTTGGCAAACCCATCGGGGTCGAGCACGGCCATTTGGGCCAGCATTTTGCGGTTGAGGTCGATATTGGCTTTCTTGAGCTGACCAATTAGCTGGCTGTAGCTCAGACCATGCATGCGAGATGCCGCATTGATACGAGTAATCCAGAGGCGACGAAAATCGCGTTTGCGGTTGCGGCGATCGCGGTAGGCGTACCGCAGAGCCTTCATGACCTGCTGGTTAGCGGTGCGAAACAGCTTAGAGTGCGACCCCCTAAACCCTTTGGCCAATTTGAGAACTTTGTTGCGGCGCTTGCGTGCTACGTTGCCGCGCTTGACACGTGCCATGACTATTTAACCCTTGGGACTAGTAAACGTTACGAAGTGACTGCCAACCGACTGAGAGGCTCTGGCCTAGAGATAGGGCAGCATCAGCTCCACGTTGGGAGCGTCTTCCTCAGACACCACGGCAGCCTTAGACAACCGAGAGCGCCGTTCAGCATTTTTGTGCTGCAATAGGTGATTCTTGAACGCCTTGCGACGCATGATTTTACCGCTACCGCTGCGGCGAAAGCGCTTGGCGGCAGCTTTGCGGGACTTAAGCTTGGGCATGGTTACCAGAATTTCGACACAGTCTTAGACTATATCACGATTGCTCCGCGATCGGAGAATGGGAATTAAGTCAGTCCTTCAGGCCCCTTCCAAAGCCTTGCCGAGACAGGGCGCAGGGTTGGTGCCAGAAGGGTTGAACGAATTTTTCTCAAAAGGGTTGTCAAAATCACGCCCTTGTCGTTACTATGAGTTCTGCGCGTAATCCTCAGTAGCTCAGTGGTAGAGCGGTCGGCTGTTAACCGATTGGTCGTAGGTTCGAATCCTACCTGGGGAGTTTTGAATTTGATCATATGGCAGAGGCAGTGTCCTGAGGATTTAGCGGCTCTGTATTCCACGCGGTAAGCGTCAGAGCGTGCTGTAACGGGAATACATAGACGTTCAATTCTAAAGAGAATCTTAAGCTCAGAAGCCTGTAGCCTATTTACTCAGGAAAATTTAGGGCTTCTGCTTATAATTTATCGAGGAATTGTATTATTCCGACACGGCTCTTTACGTTGGAATGCTAGGCTACTCAAAGCTTTGCAATTTGTTTCAGCCGGGCTGATGTTGTTTTCGGGTCGTCAAGTTTAGTTGGTAATGCCTCGTATTCTCGTCATTGATGATGATCCTGCGATCGCGGAGCTTGTTTCCGTCAACCTGGAAATGGCAGGCTACGACGTCAACCAGGCCGGAGACGGCATCAAGGGCCAGGCCCTGGCGGTGCAGCTGCTGCCAGACCTGATTATGCTCGACCTGATGCTGCCTAAGGTCGATGGGCTAACCGTATGTCAGCGCATTCGCCGCGATCGCCGCACCGCTGATATCCCTGTGCTGATGCTGACCGCTTTGGGGCAAACCCAGGACAAGGTCGATGGCTTTAATGCCGGGGCCGATGACTATTTAACCAAGCCCTTTGAGCTAGACGAAATGCTGGCCCGCGTGCGAGCCCTGCTGCGCCGCACCGATCGCATTCCTCAGGCCGCTAAGCACAGCGAAATTCTTAACTACGGCCCTCTCACCTTGATTCCAGAGCGTTACGAAGCGATCTGGTTTGATGGCACCGTAAAGCTAACTCACCTAGAGTTTGAGCTGCTGCACTGTCTGCTGCAACGCCACGGGCAAACCGTATCTCCCAGCCAAATCTTGCAGGAGGTGTGGGGCTACGAGCCCAACGACGATATCGAAACGATTCGAGTTCACGTGCGGCACCTGCGCACCAAGCTAGAGCCCGATCCTCGTCATCCCAAATTCATTAAGACTGTCTATGGGGCCGGGTACTGTCTAGAACTACCCGCTGTTCCCGTCGAGTCATAAGTAGGTGGTCCTAAATAGTTGATGCTGTAGGGTGAGTTGTGGCAACAGCCCAACGTACCGCTGGGTCTAGGCTGATGGGTTAAGCTGGCGCGGTAACACACCCTACTGAATGATTAAGGTGACCTACTTAACTGAGGCAGAGCGTTCCTCAGACCCTTTGCCATAGCAGTATTTCAGGTGTTTGAACCGAGGCTTCAGTCAGCAGAAAACTGCATGGTGCCACCATCAGCGGTTAGATCAATAAACAGGCTGCCGCCTTGGAAAAAGTAAATTGCTGAGTTGCCCAGGGCCTGGACAAACTCATTGCCAATTGAACCCTCGGGGCAGGCCGCCAGCGTTGTAGCAATGGGGGAAACCTCAAGGCTGCGATCGTCGGTCGTAGAGTATTGGCCCCGACCGCGATTGCAGTCGGCGCGCACCAGCAGTGTGCCATCTTCTAAAAATTCGGCGGTGTAGTGCTCGGGCTGGTCAGGCACCAGCACCGTATCATTATTCATCTGGATTTGCTGTAGCTTCCACAGGGTGCCTACCAGGGCTGGGGCCGGGGTGCTGGAAAATTGCATCGTGCCGCTGTCAAACGTTAGATCGATAAACAGATCTTCATTTTGAAAAAAATAGAAGCTGGCATTGTCCATCGCCTGTAAAAACTGAGGGCCAATACTGCCCTCAGGACAGGCGGCTAAGGTTGTGGGGCCTAAATCGACTGAAATTTGCCCATCGGCAGCGGCTTCAAACTGACCAACGGCTCGATTGCAGTCAGCTCGCACAAACACCTGTCCATCGTCAGCAAATTCAGCGGTGTAGTTTTGTGATGGATTGGCGATAAGCAGCGTACCATCACTCATTTGAATTTGCTGGAGCTCCCAGATACTGCCGGTTAAGGGCGGCATCTCAGGCTCCGAAGAGGGGGTAACGCAGGCCGTCACTCCCATAAGGATAGTAGCGACTGACGTAATAACCGCAGCAGAACGGGATAAAGCCATAAAATCACCAGACGCTTTAAACGACCTAATAGATTGACTAGGCGCAGAGAGTAAAGTCATGTTTTTTAATATGACTTTTGACTAATGTGACTTTGAAAAATATGAAAACTGTAGGATTCAAAAAAATACATTTCTGAGGCTGTCGCCCTATTAATGCATATCAGTCACTACACAAATAGGGCTTGGGGAAAATCTCGACGTGATTTCACAAAAACGCCGTGACTTTAAGGGGAAGGCGGCTTGTAAGTATCGAGCGGCAATGGTGGCCAAGCTATAGATCGAATTGCTTTTCGGCAAAGTAAAGTACTGAGGTCATCACTTACCAATGCAAAATCGGCTAAAAATTTCGTCGAGCATCGATTCGGTAACCTCGTCGCCGGTAATGCTGCCCAAAGCCGCGATCGCCGTTCTTAAATCGATGGTCCAAAAGTCCAGCGGCAGCTGGTCTTTAATTGTCTGCTGCACCTGATGCAGGGCGTTACGGGCCTGAGTAAGGGCCGCTTCCTGGCGCTGGTTGACCGTAAACTCCAGGTTGCCTGGGGTTAGCTGGTCGGCCTGAATGGCCTTTAAAATCGCCGTCTCTAGGGCATCAATGCCCTGCTGTTGGGCTGCGGCGGTATGTACCGTAGGTAGGTCTACCGGCAGGTTCAGATGCTCTAACGCCTCAGCCGATACCAGATCGACCTTGTTGACCACCAAAATCAGCGGCCGATGGCCTCGTGAAGCTAGGCCATGACCCTCGCTGACTGTCTCGTATAGCACGCTGTCTGCGGCGGTCCACCCGGCGGTAGCATCGACGGTGAGCAGCACCAGGTCTGCCCCCAGAGCCACTTGACGCGATCGCGCGATGCCCATCTGCTCTACCGGGTCGCTGGCGTCGCGAATGCCCGCCGTATCCAGTACCTGAATGGGAATACCGCCCACTACCAGCTGCGACTCCACCACATCGCGGGTCGTGCCGGGCAGGTCGGTGACAATGGCGCGGTCGCAGCGGCTCCAGGCATTGAGCAGGCTCGACTTACCGACGTTGGGGCGACCCACAATCGCCACCTTCAGGCCCGTGCGCAGCAGTTCCCCCGACTCAGCCGTCGCCAGAATGCGATCGACGTCGCTCAGCACCGCGTCAATTTGCTGCCGCACCCAGGCTTCATCTAGGGCTGGCAGGTCGTCTTCAAAATCGATGCGGGCCTCAACCTCGGCCAGTACGTCTAAGCAGGTAGCTCGCAGCTGGCGAATTGGCTGGGCGAGCTTGCCCTGCACCCCCGAGAGCGCCGTTTTGGCCGCCAGGGTAGACTGGGCCGCCACCAGGTCAGCCACACCCTCGGCCTGGGTTAGATCGAGCCGCCCATTCAAAAAAGCACGCAGGGTAAACTCTCCCGGTTCGGCCAGCCGTGCCCCCTGACCCAGACAAAGTTGCAGCACCTGCTGTACCGCCATCAGTCCGCCGTGACAGTGAAATTCCACCACGTCTTCGCGGGTATAGGAGCGGGGAGCCAGCATCAGCAGCAGCAGCGCCTCATCGACAGACTGCTGCGTACCAGGGTCGCGTACGTAGCCATAGAGAATGCGGTGACTCTCCCAGGGCTGCTGGCCAGGGGCATAGAACAAGGTGCGAGCGATCGCCACAGCGGTTGCTCCCGACAGGCGCACGATGCCAACGCTGCCCTGCTGAGGAACAATGGCGGTCGCGATCGCGGCGATCGTCTCGCTCTGGGCCACTGGGGATAACAAACTCGCTTGAGCGGAGTCGCTGCTGCCATGCATAGTCTCTACTCTGCCACCTCTGTGATCCGTGAAGTGATGCTGAAGCCCCAGCGTAAGCCTGATAAAGCGCTCGTCTGATGGGTAGAATAGAAAAAAATCTTTACGCCTTTCTAAGATTTCATGGCCGAGTTTTCTGGCTCAGCCCCTAGGCATAGTCTACCAAGCCGCCGGTAACGACTACCCCTGTCCGTCTTTAGTCTCATTTCCCCTGATCACTCAAGGGAACCTAGCCTCTGGTGTACCCCCCGTCTATGACTACTACGCCCACGCCCGATGCCGTGCCCAATGCCGCCCTCGATACCCTGGTTGAACTACCCCCTAGCCCCAAGCCCTCGATGCGTAAAATGACTCAGCCCCAGTGGCGGCGGCAGCTTCGCTACGTCTATCTGCGGTTTTTGCGGCTCCAGGGTACCCCCGAACAGCTGGCGCGGGGGCTGGCATCAGGCGTATTCTCCGGCTGTTTCCCGCTGTTCGGGTTTCAAATTATCATCGGGGTGGCGGTCGCAACAGTCCTGCGGGGCAACCGAATTATGGCGGCGGCGGCTACCTGGGTCAGCAACCCCTTCACCTATGTGCCCATCTTTGCCTTCAATTACCAGGTGGGGCTGTGGCTGATCGGAGGTAACGCCACCGAGGCGTTTCAAGACCTGGACAGCCTCAAGGGCTGGATGGATATGGGCACCGAGGTCTCAGTACGACTCATGCTGGGCAGTACCGTCGTAGGTCTTGTGGCCGGGGTGCTGAGCTACTTTGGCGGCCTGCCGCTGATTCGCCGGGTGCGAGGGTCAAAGACCGGCCCAAAGGGCCAACGCGCCAGATAGCCCGGCAGCAGCGCCAGCTCAACCAGCCCTAAAGCACCTTGTCTAGGCCGTAGATTAGCGACTTGAGCGCCATGACCCGGCGAATGCACAACAGCACACCCGGCATAAAGCTGGCGCGATCGCTGGTGTCGTGGCGCAGAGTGTAGAGCTGCCCCGGTGAACCAAACAAAATCTCCTGGTGGGCAATCAGCCCCGGCAGCCGTACGCTGTGGATATTAATGCCCTCGGCGGTAGATCCGCCTCGCGCTCCGGGAATGGTTTCGGTCTCTTTGACCAGAGGAATATTGAAGGACTTCTGCGACTCCGCCAGCATTTGGGCCGTCTGCACGGCGGTGCCGCTGGGGGCATCGGCCTTTTGGTTGTGGTGCAGCTCAATAATTTCTACATTGTCAAAATACTGGGCCGCCTGCTGGGCCGCCTGCTGCATCAGCACCACCCCAATTGAAAAGTTGGGCACGATCAGGCAGCCAATGCTGGCCTTGTCGGCAAACTCGGCTAGGTCGCGAATTTGCGCGTTGCTGAGGCCTGTGGTACCCACGACCGGGCGCACTCCATAGGCGATCGCGGCCCGCACCGACTCATACACGCTATCGGGGTGGGTAAAGTCAACCATCACGGCCAGACCTTCGCTCTGGGCTGCCACCAACGTAGCTTCCAGATCGTTCATGATCGGCACTTCGAGAGGCTGGTAGCCGATTGCCTCACCAACATCCTCACCCAGCTGAGCAGGATTTTTGTCGATGGCTCCCACTAAAGTCATATCCTCAGCCTGAGCTACGGCTTTGATCACCTCACGGCCCATTTTGCCGCAGGCACCGTTGACTACAACAGGAATAGTGGATTGGGTAGACATAAAAAAATCGATTACGTTAAAACGCTGATACGTTGGCTAGGCAATAGTTAAAACTGTTCATTGTTGAGATGTTGCCGTGTTGCCCCGGCTAACGTCCTAACGGCCCTCAGTTCTCTATCACTGAAACTTGCGCTCTAGCGACTTCAGGTATTCGGTATTGACCCCCGACTCGCGGGGCAGCGAAATCTTGCCGGTGCGGGCAATTTCGCGAATGCCAAAGCGATTGAGCACCTGTACAATCGCGACCATCTTACCGGGGTCACCCACCACTTCCAGAGTGAGCGAATCCTCCGATACATCCACCACCCGAGCCCGAAAGATCTGGGCAAATTCGATAATTTCAGACCGATTGGTGCTGGTGGCGTTAACCTTCAGCAGCATCAGCTCCCGCTCAACGCAGGGAGTATCGGTGACGTCGTTGACCTTGAGCACGTTGATCAGCTTGTAGAGCTGCTTGGTGAGCTGCTCGATCACCGCATCGTCGCCCGGCACCACCATTGTGATGCGAGAAATGCCGGAGGTTTCCGCTGGCCCCACCGCTAAGCTCTCGATGTTGAATCCGCGCCGCGCGAACAGACCAGCGATGCGGCTCAGCACTCCGGCCTCGTCTTCAACCAGTACCGATAGCGTGTGTTTGATGGCCTGCTGAGGGGCTACAGCCGAAACGGGAAGCGTAGAGGGATTAACCATAGGGCTGGAGGTGAGGAGTTGATAGGATACACCAGCCCGTCGGGCTGGCCCATGACCATGATAAAACTAGCAAACCTCAATACTATCTTGAAAAGCTTTACCGTAAAACTACGGTCTTAACCTATTGAGTTGAAGAAGCCCCGCTTATTCCTCCTCAGCGGCCTCAAGTTCCGCCTGCATTCCCTAGATTGGGTATCCTTGAGGCACTAGCCCAATGTTGCTGCTTTCTGCATGAGCTTATCTGGCCCGGTTCAAGACCTTCAGTCGCTGCGGGGACGGTTTCTCGACCTCATTAATCTGCGCTCTGGGGAAGAAGAGCGAACGCTGCTGATGTTTGCCTTCTATACTGCCACCTCCATGGGCATTCTGTGGCTGGAGGTGAGTTCGGCGGCGCTGTTTTTAGGAGCTTATGGTGCGGCTAGCCTACCGTGGATCTATATCTTTAGCGCTGGGGTGGGGCTGGGGCTGAGCCTGGTGTACTCCTGGCTGCAGAGGCTGTTTCCGCTGCGGCGGGTGATCGTAATTATCGCCATGCTGATGGCTATCCCCGTTTTGGGGTTTCGCTGGGGGCTGACGGTGCCCTGGCTAGCCGCCCCCATGGTGTTTTCGATGCGGCTGTGGATCGAGGCGATTTACGGGCTCAACGACCTCAATCTGTCGGTGACGGCCAACCAGCTATTCAACATTCGCGAGATTAAACGGGCCTACCCTATCATCAGCAGCGGCAACCTGGTGGCCGACGTGATCAGCGGGTTTTCGGTGTATTTCCTGCTGCAAGTGATCGGACTGCAAAACGTGCTGCTGCTGTCCTTTGTGGTGATGGTGATTGGGGCCACCATTCTCTATCACCTCAGCCGCAACTACGAGCACGCTTTTCCCGACTCGCCCCGGCGTCAGGCCGAAGACGCCGAGGCGGTGGAGAGTTTCAGGTCGCGGCAACGGCTGCAGGGGCCAATTCGGCAGTACGTGGTGCTGCTGTTTTCGTTCTTCGTGCTGGCCCAGATGCTGCTGTTTTCGATCGAGTTTCAGTTCTTCAACCAGCTCGAAGTCAGTCTAGAGGTCGCGGCGATCGCCACCTTTTTAGGCTTCTTTAGCGGCCTGCTGGGGCTAATTGAGCTGTTTACCCAGTGGTTTACCTCCAGCCGCCTGATTGAGCGGGAGGGCGTATTTAAAGTGGCGCTGGTGCTGCCTTCGGTGATTGTGGTCATTGGGCTCATCACCCTGGTGCTGAGCTATCCGACCCGGCTAGCGGTATCGGCTCTGTTTGTAGGGCTGGTGGTGCTAAAGTTCTTCGACGAATGGCTGCGCTACACCCTGGTCGCCACCACCCGGCCAATTCTGTTTCAGCCCATTCCTGACCAGGTGCGCAGTACGGTGCAATCGTGGGTGAGCGGCATTGCTGAGCCCCTGGCTATGGGGGGTACGGGGGTAGCGATTTTGTTCACCATTGCCCTGTGCAAGCGCGCTGGCCTCAGCGATGGGCTGGTGCAGGCGCGGCTGTTTTTGCTGGGTACGGTGGTAGCAGCGCTGGTGTGGTTTGCGATCATGGTAATGCTGCGATCGCGCTACCTCAACCTGCTCGTGCGGGGGGCCGAGCGCGGTCTATTGACCTTCTCTGACGCCAACCTGCGGGTGCTCAAGCGCGCCTTTATCGAGCAGCTAGAGCAGCCGGGGCTGGAGGCCAACAAGCGATCGTGCATTGAACTGCTCAGCCATATCGATCCCAAAAACGTCGGCGAGATTTTGGCCCCGCGCCTGGCCGATCTGCCCCCTGGGCTCCAGCGCCAAAGCCTGGAGGCTATGCTGGAACACCCCAATGGGGCCTACACGACTCAGGTGCAGGAGCTGCTGCAGCGCCCCAACCAAACGCCAGAAATTCTGGCCCTGGCCCTGCGCTACGTGTGGCTGGCGGAAGAAACCTTCAACATCAACGACCTGCGCCCCTACCTGCAAACTGAGGTCGATGCGGTGGTGCGGGGCACAGCGGCGTCGCTAATGCTGCGGCGCGGCAACCTGCAGGAGCGAGCCGAGGCCACCGCTACGCTGCGAAAAATGCTGGTGCATGACGAGGAGCGCGAGCGGGTGATGGGCTGCCGCGCCCTGGGCGAAGCCGACTACATGGAGTCGCTCAGCATCTACATCGACGACCTGCTGCAAGACCCGTCGCTGCGGGTGCGGCGGGCGCTGCTGGAGGCGATCGCCGCCACCCAGTACAAAAAGTATTACCCGTCGCTGCTCAAGGCGCTGCAGTACAAATCGACCCGTGAGGCGGCCATCAATGCCCTCACGCGCCTGGGCAACGAGGCTTTGCCCATGCTGCAAGAACTAGCCCTCGACAACTATCGGCCCGAAATTCTGCGCAACCAGGCCTGGCAGGTGATCGGCAACATTGGCACCCTGCCTGCCCTCGACTTTTTAATTCAAAACCTGATCACCACCTGGGGCAGCACCCGCCGCCACATTCTGCGCATTTTGCTCAGCCTCTACCAGGAGTCGGGGGTGAAGCGATCGTCCCTCATCGATGGAGCCCTCGATCGCATGCTGGGCCGGGGCGGTATCGAAGACCTGCTCAACACCGAGCTGGCCTTTGCTGGCCAGATTTTGGCGGCCAAGGTCGATCTGGCGGCGGGCCGGGTGGCCGGTGTCGAGGCCGACCTGCTGCGCGAGGCCCTCGACGGCCTGCAGAACGACGCTACCGATCGCCTGTTTATGCTGCTGCGGTTTGTCTCCCCGGCCCAGGCCATTCAGGCGGCCCAGGTCAGCCTCAGCGGCTCGGCCTCTAGCTGGGCGCGGGGCATTGAAATTCTCGACAACGTGGTGGATGTGGCCAACAAGCGATCGATTTTGCTGCTGCTCGATCGCCGCCCCGACGCCGAAAAGCTCAAGCGACTGGCCACCTCTACCCCGCTGATTGCCTACCAGCCGCTGTCGCCGGGCGATCGCCTGCGGCAGCTGCTCGATCTGCGCAACTTTTTGTCTGACTGGACCATGGCCTGCTGCTTTCACCTGGCTCGGGTGCAGCGGTGGAACCTGACCGCCGAGCACACCCTGGCTCTGCTGCAACACCCCACCGGCTTTGTGCGCGAGGCGGTGCTGGCCTACCTGGCTGTGGCCTCCCCCCGAGCCCTGCGAGAGCTGCTGCCGATCATGCAGCAAGACTCCAATCACCTGGTACTGGCCCAGGTCAAACAGCTGATCAGCACCTATAATTTGGAGCCGAGCCCATCCCGCTAGCGATCGCCCGCCCGGTTTTTCTGCCACCCCTGTATGTTAAATAGCGTCGAACGACTCCTTTTTATTCGCAATGTCTCTATGTTCAAAGAACTGAGGGACGACTTCTTGGTGCGGCTGGCTTCGGTGATGGATGAGGTGTTCTATGAAGGCAACTACACCATCATCACCCAGGGGCAGGAGGGGCGATCGATGTACATTGTGGTGTCGGGCCGGGTCAGTGTACACATTGGCGGCCAGCAGGTGGCCCAGCTCCAGCAGGGCGAATGCTTTGGCGAAATGTCGGTGTTTGATGCCGAGCCGCGATCGGCCTCGGTGACTACCCTGGAGCCCTGCGCCTGCCTGGTGCTGACCCAGCAGCAGCTCTACGACGCGATCGACGAGACGCCGGGCATCGCCGTCAACGTGATTCGGCTGCTCTCCCGCCGCATCCGTGAGCTCAACCAGGATCTCAACCAGGTTAAGCAGCAGCTCACCCAGCCGTCGCCCTTTCCCCCGGCCCGACCCCAGTGGTATCAGCCGCTGCCCTTTCCCCCCACCGAACCCCTGGCCCGCCCTGGGAAATAGCGCTAAGAGCCCAGGGACAAGGGGTCAGCTCCCAAAGGCTCTAACGATTAGCACCATCCATCAGAACTTTTCTTAACCCTGCGACCCGCTTCAGATGCTTGGGCAAGCTAACGGTACGATACCGTTTTTGAGGACTTGCCCATGGGGGTACTGATACTGCTGGTGGCCGTGCTGCTGATAGCGGCGGTCTTTTTTGTCAATCTCTACAACCGCCTGGTCACCGGGCGCAACCGCTACCAAAATGCCTACTCCCAAATTGATGTGCAGCTACGGCGGCGCTACGACCTGATCCCAAACCTGGTGGAGAGCGTGAAGGGCTACATGGCCCACGAGAAAGAGACCCTGGCAGCGGTCATCAACGCCCGCAACGGTGCTATGAGCGCCAGTCGGCAGGCGGCCCAGGCTCCGGGCGACCCTCGCGCCATGCAGCAGCTGGCGGCGGCGGAAGGAGCGCTTGATAGCACTCTGGGGCGGTTCTTTGCCCTCTCAGAGGCCTACCCCGACCTCAAGGCCAACCAGAATATGGCTCAGCTCATTGAGGAGCTGCGCTCGACTGAAAACCGAATTGCCTTTGCCCGCCAGGCCTTTAACGACGCCGTTACCCTCTACAACACCCAGCGGGAGATGTTCCCAGGCAACCTGGTGGCGGGCAGCTTCAACTTTAACCCCGCTCAACTGCTGGAGGAGAGTGCCCCTGAGGTCAAGGTTGTGCCCCGGGTTTCGTTTAGCTAGCCATGAACTTTTTTGAGCACCAAGACCAGGCCCGTCGCAACACCACCAAGCTGCTGCTGCTGTTTGGGCTATCGATCGCCGTCATGATTCTGGCTTTTTACGGGGTGGCGATCGCTATTCTAGCCGCCGAAGCCACCGGCCCCGTCACGATTTGGCGACCTGGGGTGTTGTTTTGGGTGGCCAGCGGTACCGTGGCTTTTATGGCCGTGGGCAGCTCCACTAAAATGGCTCAGCTCAGTCAGGGGGGCCACAGCATCGCTCGAGGGCTGGGCGGGCGACAGCTCGATCCCCTCACCGCAGACCCCAGTGAACAGCGCTTGGTCAATGTCGTTAGCGAGATGGCGCTGGCCTCAGGTACCCCTATTCCGGCTATTTATTTGCTCGACGACGAGCCGGGTATCAACGCCTTTGCGGCGGGCTATAGCGCTGATAAAGCCGTGATTGGCGTCACTCGCGGCTGCCTGGAGCAGCTCAGCCGCGACGAGCTGCAGGGGGTAATTGGCCACGAGTTCAGCCACATTCTCAATGGCGATATGGGCCTCAACCTGAAGCTAATTGGAGTCATCCACGGGCTGCTGTTGATATACATTACAGGGCGCGTGATTTTGCGCCTGGGCTACTACTCCAGCGAGTCGTCGCGGCGCTCGAAGGATGACAAAGGCGGCGGAGCAATTTTGGCAGCGGCCCTGGCGATGTTGGTCATCGGCTACCTGGGCGTGCTGGGGGGGCGGCTGATCAAGAGCGCGGTGTCCCGCGAGCGCGAGTTTTTGGCCGATGCGGCAGCGGTGCAGTACACCCGCAACCCCGAGGGTATTGCCGGAGCGCTGCGCAAAATTGGTCAACTCTCGGCGGGGTCTACGGTGACCTCACCGATGGCGGAAACCGCCAGCCACCTGTTTTTTGGTGAAGCCAACGGCACCCTATCGTTTTTGGGCGGCTGGTTTGCCACCCATCCGCCCCTGCGCGAGCGCCTGCGGCGTTTGAGCCGGGTGCCTGTTGATGCAGGGCTTCCCTCCCTCGTAGAGCCCTCGTCAACATCGCCAGCCTCAGCCGAAGCGTCGCTGGTGATGGGGTTGCAGGGCAGTACGAAAACCGCCGTGCGGCAGGAACCTACTGCGATCGCGCCCCCCTCAGCCGGTCAGTTTATCACCGCCCTGGGTACTACCGACGCGCGACGGCTCACCCAGGTGCGATCGCTGCTCGCCCAGCTGCCTGACGAGGTTAAGACCGCCCTCCAAGATCCCGCCGAGGCGGCCAATTTGGTATACGCCCTGCTGGTGCGCACCAAGCCCGCCCTGCAAACTCAGCAAATCGAATATCTGATCGCCACCTATGGCCCAGACTGCAAACAGCGAATTGGGCAGCTTTATAACTACGTTCGCTCCTTAGAGCCTGGGCAAGACCTGCTGCTGCTAGAGGCGCTGATCCCGGCCCTGAAGCAGCTTGAGCCAGCGGCGGGGCAGCAGTTCATGCAGGCGGCTAAGGCCCTTAGCCAACCCGGTGGTCGGCTGCTGCTCGCCAACTACCCGCTACAGCTCATCCTGCGCAAGCGGTTGTCTGGCCCAGACCAACTGACAGGAACGATAACCGACAGCCTGAGCGATCGCTGGGGCGATACCGTCAATCTGCTGGCTCTGCTGGCACGGGCCGGTCACGCCCGCCCTGAAGATGCCCTCTACGCTCTAAAGCTGGGGCTTTCGCAACTGCCTGGGGCTCAAAAGCAGCCATCTCCTAACCAGCTGCCTTCAATCAGCAGTGCCGACATCAACGCGAGCCTGAGCCGCTTGGAGCAGATTAGCCCCAAACTCAAGCAGGCCATCGTCGATGCCTGTGCCCACACCGTGCTGGCCGATAACGACGTTACTCCCGCCGAGATGGGCCTACTGCGGGCCGTAGTCATTACTCTTGACTGCCCCGCCCCACCCTTTCTCAAATAATGTCAGCCTTATGATTGTCCTCTCGAACACCTCTGCTATAATTAAAAACTGCGCTATTGTGCCGTTTGATTACCGTCGGAGAATAACCCATGGCCCGTCATTGTGAACTGACCGGAAAGACAGCAAACAACGCCTTTTCGATCTCCCACTCCCACCGTCGCACCAAGCGCCTGCAGGAAGCTAACCTTCAAGAGAAGCGGGTATGGTGGCCGCAGGGTAAGCGCTGGGTCAAGCTGCGCCTCTCAACTAAAGCTATCAAAACCCTGCAGTCTAAGGGCCTTGAAGCCATGGCTAAAGAAGCCGGTATCAATCTCAATAAGTATTAAACCTGGCGTTTAGCTAGCTTCGGCGGCGCAGTAGCGCCAGCCCCGCCGCCACAACACCAACAGCAAAGACCGTGCCTGGTTCAGGTACGGCCTTTGTTGTTGCCTGCCGCTGCACCTGCATGAAAAATTTGAACACTACCGACTCGCCAGGGGCTAGGCCTCGATCAAACTGAAAGGCAGCGGTGGCATCGCCACCGACAAAAGGACCAGGGTTGGGTTGCAGCCCAGTGGCGGGAGAGTTATACAACTGAGCCAACAGCTGACCGTAGGGGCTAATTTGCACGGCTGTTGGCACCTGATCAACCCTGAGGGTGGCAAGGGCACCGCTAGAGTCGGCCTGAGTAAAGGTGTTGTTTGAGAAGAGGGCGGTGTCATTGTCGAGTACGCCATCAAACTGAAGGTCGTAGTCAACGTACTTAAATAGACTGACATCGAGCCAGTCGGTGCCGGTGTTCGTTAGGGTGACCGTCTCCTGGCGGGCGGCCCGGTAACGGCCCGGCATATCTCCCAGCAGCACAGAGTCAATTGAAAAGTTGAGGTTGGCCCCAAAGGTAGAAAAGGTGGCGCTCAGACGATTGCTGACGGGCTGGCTAAACGCAATCGATCGCAGGTCTTCAAGCCTTAGCTCACGCGGCGCGGCGCTGTTGCCAATATTGAGAAAGTAGAGGTCGGTAAATATTGTCTCGACGCCATCTACCAGCCACGACTGATCTTCGCTAAAGCGCAGCAGATCAGCTCGGTAGGTTGAGTTGCCATCAACTAGCTCAATTAGCCCTGGGGGCAGCGGGTCTGCGGCTACCGCCAGCCCTGGGGTTACAACGGTAGCCAGGGCCGCTGTCAAACCTAGAGTGGGTAGAGTAATGGCAAACCAATGTTGCATGGCGGGTACAGAAAGGAGCAAGGAGAAATCAGCTGAGACTTGGCCGTAGGCTAGAAATGACAACGGCAGACTGCTGCGGCTCCCTCTTAGACTAGTCGGGCCGCCCCGGCTCTGAAACCCGATCTGTAAGGGTATTTACGGAATCCTTAAGCAAACTTTACCCATAGTCAAAGGGGAGCCAACCGCCAAGAACCTGAAACCAGAGCTTTTGCGCCCTCTAGTCTAGTCCTAGGCAGCAGAACTGAAATATTCCAAGCCCCACCCAAAGCAGTAATGTAGACCCAGAGATAATCTTAAGTGTTCCTGCCGTATGAATATCTGCCGACTGGTTTATCAATGAGCGATCGCCCCCCTAGTTCTACCCTTGACAATCGCCGGACTGTGCAGCGGGTATTGTTGATTACCCTGGCCCTCAACCTGGCGGTGGTAGGGCTTAAGGCCACAGTGGGTTGGCTAACAGGTTCGCTGAGTTTGCTGGCCGACGCTCTTCACAGCGTGACCGACAGCGCCAACAATGTGCTGGGTTTGGCTACCAATCGCCTAGCCGATCCCCAACCCGATCGCGATCACCCCTACGGACACCAAAAGTTTGAGGCCATTGGCGCTCTGGGCATTGCCGCTTTTTTGGGCATTGCCTGCTTTGAAATCTTCAAAAGCGCCATTGAGCGCCTGGTCTCGGGGGGCAAGCCTGTTACCATGGGTGCCACGGCTCTCTGGATTATGCTGGCTGTGCTGGGCATCAATATTTTTGTGGCCTTTTACGAGCGGCGGGTTGGCCATGCCCTGAACAGCAAAATTCTGGTCGCCGATGCCCGCCACACCATGAGCGATATCTGGGTCACTATTGTGGTGCTGGCCGGGCTAATTGGGGTTTGGCGGGGGTTAAATTGGCTGGATATTGCCCTGGCCTTTCCGGTGGCGCTGCTGGTGTTTACGAGCGGCTGGACGGTGCTGCGGGAGAATCTGCCGTGGCTGGTGGATGAAATGGCGATCGCTCCCGAAGCCATTCACACCCAGGTTATGCAGGTGCCGGGTGTCGTCAACTGCCACAGCATTGCCTCGCGGGGGCTGCTGGGACGGCAGGTGTTTATCGACATGCATCTGGTGGTCAAGCCCACCGATCTGCGGGCCGCCCACACCGTCACCGAGGCCGTTGAAGATCGTCTGGAGCAGCTCTATGGTCCAGCCCGAATTACCATTCACGTTGAGCCCCGTGAGTATACCGAAGAAGAGATTACCTATTGAGCGAGAATCAATACGGCAAAGCGAAGACGAGTATTCAGTACCGCTAGTACAGAAAAGCAGAA
The DNA here is from genome assembly GCF_050565655.1 of Nodosilinea sp. AN01ver1. Lineage (NCBI taxonomy): Bacteria > Bacillati > Cyanobacteriota > Cyanophyceae > Nodosilineales > Nodosilineaceae > Nodosilinea > Nodosilinea sp. AN01ver1. Next base: position 149,178 of record NZ_JBNXVS010000003.1, read on the forward strand.
ATCAGCCTGCCATTCAGACAGCCTGAAATACTGACGCATTGATAATTTTTCATTTTGAACGTTTCATTTTGAACTCTGCGCAGCGGTACTAGCCTGCTTTGCAAAACGCAGGCAGATTCATCCTGAGCGTTGACAGATTACACTGGTGAAGGGGCAAAAGCCTCGATCCTGTTGCGAACCACCTATGAACTTTCTGACCAATTTAATTCCCGGTCGAGCCGACCAGGCAACCCTGCCCAAGCGCAGTCGCCGGGTGCGGGGGGTAGAGCTTAAGAGCGAAGCTGAGCTAGAAATTATGCGCGGGGCGGCTCGCATTGTCGCCACGGTGCTAAAAGAAATTGAGGCGCTGGTACAGCCGGGTATGACCACTGCTGACCTCGACGCCCATGCCGAAGCCCGCATTCGCGAACTGGGCGCAACCCCTAGCTTTAAGGGCTATCACGGCTTTCCAGCTTCGATTTGCGCCTGCATCAATGACCAGGTGGTACACGGCATTCCCAATCGGCGTCAGGTGATTCGGCGGGGCGATCTGCTCAAGGTCGATACGGGTGCCTACTACAACGGCTTCCACGGCGACTCGTGCATCACCATTGCGGTGGGCGAGGTGTCGGCCCAGGCCAAGCAGCTGATGACGGCGGCAGAGGCGGCTCTCTACGCGGGCATTGCCCAGGTGAAGCCGGGGAATACGCTGCTGGATATTGCCGGGGCGATCGAGGACTGTGTGGCCAGCTATGGTTTTGCCGTCGTAGAAGATTTCACCGGCCACGGGGTGGGCCGTAACCTGCACGAAGCGCCCTCGGTGTTTAACTTTCGCACTCGGCAGCTGCCGAATATGAAACTGCGGCCCGGCATGACGCTGGCGATCGAACCCATTCTCAACGCCGGGTCGAAGCAGACCCGCACGCTGAAAGACCAGTGGACGGTGGTGACGGTGGATCGCAGCCTGTCGGCCCAGTTTGAGCACACGGTGCTGGTCAGCGAAACCGGCTACGAGATTCTGACCGATCGCGCCCAGATTCCGGTGGCGCTGGCTTCCTGAGCGGCAAAGATCTCCGGGGTCTCCAAGACCCCGAAGATCTAGGTGAGATGCCCAAAACACATGAATTTTCAATGGGTAGGGGGTCGAAAATAACTTTCCTGACTTGGGCTGAAGCGATTATCCGCTAAAGTTTACAAGCATTTATGCGAGAAAAGAGACACCACCAGCAGTGAGCCAACTGTTTTTCCCCTACAGCCCACACCACACCCTCCACAACAACACAGCAGGGAAATTCTCCGTCGGGAGATAAAGAAGGGTTAGCTTTGAGGTCTGAGTAGTTCAAATACTTACTATCTTTGCGCCAATACTTGCCACCTTTGCGCCAGCCGACGCGATCGCAAAACGTGTGCCAAATCTTGTCACCTGGATATTTCCCATCGAGTTTGGCCCCGTATTCCACATAAATTTTCTTTTGCACGCTAAAGCCAAACTTGCCTTGGCTGTATTTCACCCACAGGCGGTCGATGGTTCGCAAGTCTGAACAGGGAAAGTTGAGAAGTTCATCGCTGGTAAACCACTGGCGCGATTTTTTGCCTATGGCGCGAATCATCACCTTGTAGGTTTCCTTGTCAGCGGCGCGCCAGTCCTGGGCTTTGAGCAGGTCGCGCAGGCGGGTGTAGTCGATGCCGGTTTCGCTGCTGAGGTCGTCTTCTGCGGTGGGGGTCGATGGTGGGGTGAATGGCGGGGTGAGGATGGCGGGCGGGGTGGGGACGGCGGGCGGTGCCCACCCTACGGGTGAGGGTGGGGATGACTCAAAATTGTCTGCCACAACGTCTTGAAGCGCAATGGAATCGGCGGTGGCAGATGGCGTGGGGAAATAGGGGCGCAGGCGATCGAAAAAATTGGCCGGGGGCAGCTTGCCGCCCATCACATTCACATCCTGGAGCGCAGCGACCGCTAGCCAGCGGCGGCCCTCCAGCAGCAGCGGGAACACGGGCTTCCTTAGCTCCAGGGCCATGCTGAGTTCGCACTGCACCCAGTGGGAGTCCTGGGAACGGGGCGACATGACTAGCAAAAACGCCGCGCACTGTTCCAAATGGTCTTGAATGACGCGGGGCCAGGTGGTGCCGTAGTCGATGCGGTCATCCAGCCAGACGGGTAGACGGTGAGACTCTAGCGCTTTGGTAAGCCGGGTGACGTAGTCCTGGTCTTGGCGGCTGTAGCTGATGAAAATGTGGCTCATTCAAATTTGGAGGGTGCGGGCCAGCCGCGATCGCCTGTGCTGCCTGGGTTTAGCCCCATAATAACTCGCTCCTGGCAGTACCCTTCGTCGCCTATGCCAGGGTTTCCATCATCCAGCGCATCAGGGCGCTGTCGTCTTCGCTCTGCGATCGCCGCAGAGCCTCTTCCACCACCGCAATCTGCAACCCCGGCAGCACCTCCGACACTGCAATCTCACCACTGCGGCCCTCTGCAACCGAAAAGGCGATGACGGCACAGTTCGCCACATCCACCACCCAGTATTCCGCCACCCCCAGCCGTTCGTAGAGCAGGCGCTTCGCCCCCAGGTCGTCCTTGAACGAACTGGCCCCCACCTCGATCGCCAGAGTCGGTGGGCCGTAGACCGTCACGTCCACTGGGGCATTGTCCTGGGGTGGCAGTTGAAAGTCATCGCCAATGTAGAAGGCAACATCCGGCTGGCAACCGCGATCGCCGGGTTTGAAGAAACTGCAATTGATCAGCTTGGCCAGGCGAATATGGCGAAACGCAGCAAACACGCTGACCACATCTATGGCCACAGCATTGTGTCGCCCATGCCCAGGACCCAGCGGAGCCATTTCTATCCTCATGTAGCCGTGGTCAAAGTAGCCCCGCCCCTCCGCATACTGGGGATTGTCCATGGCGGTAGCAAACTCGTCCCAGGTGGCTTTAACCCAGACGTCGGTTTGAAGTTGCGTTTGGCTGGAGAGAACCATAACCCTATAACGGTCAACCTCAGGTTGTGAGCAGATACTTCTAGTCTACTTTCGCCCTAGCCCAACGTCAGGCTGATGCTGGCGATGTCCTATTCTTTTGGGTTGGGGTCAAGGCAGGGGCGAGGGCCGTAGTCAACGCTGGTTTCGACCGTTAGTACGTAGGCTTTTAGGCCATCAGCCGGCGCGAACGTGTGGTTCTGAATCTCCTGCATGGCTTTGCGATCGAGGGCACCATAGCCCGAACTCCGCAGCAGAGTAGGCTCTCCTCGCCAGGAACCATCGGGGTTGACCACCGCGCCGATGTTGATATCTCCTGGCACATCGCTCAGGCAAACCCGCTGGGGGTATACGGTCGAGAACTCGGTGCGGTTGATCTCAGGGGAGAGATTGGCCTGACCATCCTGACGAATTGCGGCTTCCCACCGCTGCTGATTGGCGTTAAACGCCTCACGCGTCACGGCGGCGGCATTGAAGGCAAAGCGGTTCTGAATTGATTCTGCTGCCTGGTCGACTTGGGCCTGGGGCAGGTCAACAGTGGCCACGTGGGCCAGTAATCGTTCGCCCAGGTTGCTATCAAACAGAGGTTGGCTGGATGCATCGGGGGCTGACGGTGTAGGGGCTGTGGCTGCCGCTGGGTCATCGGAGGCCGGGCGGCTGGATGCAGCGGGGCGAGGGTCTGAGGCAGACTGGGGGGGCGGTGATTGGGGCTGCGGCTGCGATCGCGGCCTTGCCTGGGGCTGTGGCGATCGCGATCGGGAGGCTGGCTGAGGAGTTGGCTGAGGGGCCGTCGCCTGTGATAGCGGTTGGGACTGACGGGCAGCCCCGATCGGAACGGATGGACGGGCTGGGACAGGCGTCGTCGTTGTAGACGCTGCCGCTGCCCCCGATTCTGGTGTCCCCGCTGGGGGCACTCGGGTAATGGCCACACTGTCTTGCTCAGGGTCGGGGGGCGGAATCACCGCCTCGCCATCGGACCCGGCTGGCAGCATTAACACCAGCCCGTGCAGCCCCAAGGAGACCAGCAGCATTGGGGCCAAAAGGGTCTGCCACAGAGGTCTAGCGCGATCGGGTGGGGCAAAGCGAGTAGTCATACCAAACCAAAGGGGAACGTTGTCTTGCTCACTACCTATTATTCAGCCATAGAGCCAGGATGGCAGGGGTGGCTTCACCAGGCTGTTCATAAACCTTCGCTAACTGGCTCTAGGATCGGTAGCCCAGATAATCACTAACCCCGATGCCTGCTGCCCCGGTGCGCCGACCCCAATCCCTACTACCGAAACGAACACATAGGGCTGCCCCTCTTGCAGTACCTGAAACAGCGGGCGATCGCAGTAGCCGCCCTCTACTTTACTGACCTGAAACTGCGGCGGCGGAAAGGTGCGGGGAATATCCTGGGTCTCGATGAACTGTACGTTGCGGGTTAAGTACCGCAGCGAGGCGGCGTTGGGCGGCAGGCGGTAGTCGGCCTCGCTAATCTGGGTAAAAAAGCAGCTTTGCTCAGCGGATGACCATTCACCAATGCCGCCCTGAGTCAGGTATGCGATCGCCGGAAATGATGTCTCTGTCGAATCAAAATCACTCTCTCCAGAGCCGCGCGTGAGACGGGTAAAAATTTCCACCACCTCCTCCTGCGGCACAAAAACCGCTGGCTCCTCGGGCACAGGCTCCGCCGCAAGGGCGTTCTCCGCTGGCGGTAGCGGTTCGGCTAGATCGGCGGCAGGCGGCGGCGCACTGGAATAGACCTCAGGCACAACAGGCTGTGTCGGGGCCGGTGGAGCCGCAGCGGCAGGCGACGTAACGGGCTCGGCCACTGTGGGGGGCTCCACCGGCTCGGGTTCGGACTCCGGCAGACCACTGATACTTAGCAGATCGACAAAGTCCTCTTCGGCAGCAGGCTCTTCCTCCACCTCTGGAACGGGGCGAGAGGGCAGTGGGGCAAACAGCACCAGCCCGTGCAGCACCAGGGACAGACCCAGCAGCGGGGCCAAGAGCCACCTGGCTTGAATCAGTCGCCTTGAGCGGCGGGGGCTAGGGGCCGGGGGCGCTGGTGGCCTGGCCTGAGTGCGTTGAGGCGATTCTACGGATTCCCTAATCGGCATGACTTCTATGGGTGATGAGGCGTCAGCTACTGCAACCGTTTCAAAACACGAGCAGTAGTCGCCGTAAAGCCCTTGGGAATCAATCGCGTTCCCAAGGGCTTTCGCAACGAGCAGTGGTTAGCGCGCAGGCTCAACGAGCGATCGCGCCAAAGCTAACGCGGCTTATAGCTCAGCCAGAATCGACTCGTAGCGCTGCTCAGACAGGGGCACATAGCCCACCTCAGGCACGATTTCGGGGCCGTTGTCGAGCATGAACTCAACAAAGGCCCGCACCTCAGGACGGCTCTCCAGGCTCTCCTTTTTCACATAAACGAAAATAGGCCGAGACAGGGGCGTGTAGGTGCCGTTCTCTACGTTCTCAGGGGTGGGTTCAACCCCGTTGACAGCCACAGCCTTGAGGGTGTCCTGATTCTCCAGGTAGTAAGCCAGACCAAAGTAGCCCAGAGCGTTGGCATCGCGAGACACACCCAGCACCAGAATGTTGTCGTCTTCGCTGGCGGTGTAATCAGCTCGGCTCGCGCCCGATTCTCCGACAATTTCATCCGTGAAGTAGTCAAAGGTACCGGAGTCGGTGCCGGGGCCAAACAGGTCGATGGGAGCATCGGGCCAGCTAGGGTCGATTTGGTTCCAGCGGGTAATGGTGCCTTCAGCCGCAGGCTCCCACATCATCTTGAGCTGTTCAGTCGTCATCTCCTCAGCCCAGGTATTTTCTGGGTTGATAACAACCGTCAGCGCGTCGGTAGCCACAGGTACTTCAATGTACTCAATCCCGGCGGCGGCGCAGGCCTCAGCCTCAGAAGCCTTGATCGGGCGAGATGCACCGGTAATATCCAGCTCACCAGCACAAAATTTGCTGAAGCCGCCACCCGTACCCGACACCCCAACGGTGACCTGAGTACCACGATTTTCAGCCATAAACTCTTCCGCCATAGCTTCACTGATGGGGAAGACGGTGCTAGAACCATCGACTTGAATAACTGAATTTTGAGACAATGCGCTGGGAGCAGCAATGCCCGCTGCCACAGCGGTGGTAACTACCCCGGCCAGCGCATAGCGGTTAAATTTCTGCTTACTGAGAACCATACAACACTCTCCGTGGCGTGCTAAACACTATCAAACTCGCCATTTGAGAGCCTATAGCTCAAATCCTAAGAAAGCCTGATGTTAGCGGTAAGGTTACGTTTAGAAAAGCTTAAGAGCTATTAATAAAGACCCTTAATCAGTGTCTAGGGTCTCTTCTCGGTACTAGCAGTTCTCGATGGAGCGAGGTACACAACTGCTGACCCGCTCTACTAATGTAGTGGCCAGATCTTGCCGAATTAAGGTGATCAATTGCCAAGGCAGCGTGGCAGCCCTGGCGCGAAGGCTCAACTCAGGCTACAAAAACTCCCGCAGAAACTCGTAGGGTTCTATGTCCCAGATTGGTTCAGGTACCAGGTGGCTCAGCCGATTGAGAATATCGGCCTCAATGGCCGCCATTTGGTCATGGGCAAACATGTCTCCCAACGCTTGACGATCGCGATCGCGCAGAGGGTCCAGCGGATTGGCCAGCAGAGGTGCAGCGTTGGCCAGGGAGTAGGGAGACGGCGGCGCTGCTCCGTCCTGGGGTGCCTCAGGTTTAGGGTAAACACCAGGGCCCGAAGCACTGTGCGATTGCAGGGGGCGGCGCGATCGCTTCTTAGCCGCCGCTCGCTGGCTGACCGTAAATAGCGCCTTGACCCAGGGGTCAGCACTGAGCGAGTTACTACCGGGGGGTGAGAAAGCCGAGTTCAGGCTCCAAAGTTCTGGCGAATCAGCCCCTGAGTTAACAGAGACCGAGGCCCTATCCGGACTGGGGGAAATACTCATGGTGCTCTCGTATGGTCGTGACGAATCAGGACGCAGGTTACCTAGCCAATGGCTATCAACAGGCCAACCACCCTGGCCGGTGGTCAATGCACCAGAGTTGGTGCAGGGCTCTAATCTCAGTATAAATGCGGATGCAATCGGGCTAGCTTTCCCTGAAGCCCATCCTAAAATCCATCTTCAATGGGGTTAGCTGAGCTTTTGAGTCGCTGAGCGCTGTTGCTTCAGGTAGGTGAATACTGACTTATCGCCAATGTCTGGCACGATCGGCTGTACGACTTTGCGCAGCGCAAATACCAAAAACAAAACAGCCCAGACCGTTAGCAGTCCCTGCTCCACACCCAGGGGCAGCCAGCCCGCTAAATGCCCCAGCAGCAGCAGCGGCACCAGCGGCGTTAGCAGCTTGGTCTCCAGGCGATCAAAGCAAAAAGCTTCTTTGAAAAAAATGCCGGTGAGAGCCACAAAAGTAAAGCCCAGCCCCCAAAGCACCGCGGGCGTTTGCATTACCGTTTGGGCCAGAGGCCCGTCAATACCGTGGGAGAGCACTAGAGAAGCTACTCCTCCACCCAGCCAGGCCGCCTGCAGCAGCCGATGCAGGGGCACCAGGTAAATGTGAATGGTGGCCAAACTGAGCCCCAAACCCAGCCAAAATAGCGTGTAGAGCACGCTGATGGCCTGCACCAGCGTCGGGTTGTGGGGAAAGAAAAGCGCGATCGCAGCGCCCGCCCCAAAGGTCAGCGCCGCTACCGCCAGGCCAGCCCGATAGAGCACAACGCCGCGGCGATCGCCCTCGGTAATGGTGTAGTCGCCAAACTGCCCCGAGTACACCACAGGAGTTTCATTGACAGCGCTGTCCATAGCGTTCACCCTAGGATGAGGAACCTTACTTGTATCCTATCAAGTTAGCGCCTATCGGGTTAGCGCCATCTGAGTGGGCAGGGTAATGGTGAAGCAGGTCTGGTTCTCGCCGCTGGTGACGTCCACATCGCCCCCCAGGTGGCCCACCAACTTCTTAACCAAAGCCAGCCCCAGACCCGTACCGCCCTGCTTCCAGGGGTCAGCGCTAGGCACGCGATAAAACTTGTCAAAGATACGGGGCATTTCTTCCGCCGGAATCGTCACGCCAGTATTGGTCAGCGCAATGGCGACCTGTTCACCAATCGCGTCGGGGCGGGCCGCAACCTCAAGGGTGATGTGCTCACCAGGCGGGGTATATTTGCAGGCATTGTTGAGCAACTCCGCCAGCACCCGCTCCAGGCTGGCTAAGTCGGTGTACAGCACCGGCATCGCCGGTGCAATGACCAGCTGCAGAGTCTGGTTGCGGCTCTTGGCGCGGGTCACAAAGCTATCGATCCAGCCGGCTAGCCAGGTTTCAAGCAAAATCGGCTCGGGCTGAATCGGGTGATTGCCTACGTCCAGCCTTTGCAGGTCAAGCAGGTCGTTAATCAGGCTGATTTCACGCTCGCACTCCTCCTGCAAAATGCTGAAGTAGCGACCAATCCGCGTCTGCTCGGCCCTCGGCTTTTGCAGATCGGCGGTCAAATCAAACTCCTGGTTGAGGGTTACCCCCAGCAGCTGCAGCGCCACTCGCATGCTGGTCACTGGCGTGCGCAGCTCGTGAGAAACTGTGCTGAGAAAGTCGTCTTTGAGGGTGTTGAGCCGCTCTAGCTCGGCCACCTGCGACTGGGCCGCCTGGTACAGTCGGGCCTGACGAATGGCGATCGCGCACTGGTTGGCCACCTGCTGCACCAGGCGAATCTCAATGTCGTTAAAGCCGTAGTCGCGCCCGTTGATTAGCCACAGGTCGCCCAGCACGCCGCGATCGTCCACAATCGGGCAGGCCAGCATTGCCACATAGCCCCGCACCGGGTTGGGTTCCACCGAGCAAAACTGAAAGTACTGTCCGTCTAGCAGCTGGTGGTACACCTCCGGAAAGGCTTCCATCTGGGCTACCCGCCCCTGGTATGAAGGGCTAGAGCTGTTGTACTCGTAATAAATGGTTGATGTGCCCTGCTCCAGGTCGTAGAGCGACGTATTTGACCCCTTCACATCCAGAGCTTCGGTCAGTTCTTTCACCGCCGTCAGCATAATCTGGTTGACGTCCAGGCTGTCGCGCACCCGGTCGGTGATGCGCTTGAGGGTGGCCTCAAACTCCAGCGCTGTCTGCAGCTGCTCGGTGCGCTGAGTCACCTGCTGCTCCAGGTCGGTATTGAGCCGCTGCACCTGGTTGTAGAGGCGAGCCTGCTTAATCGCCCCTGCCATCTGGCTAGCCACCTCTCGCAGCGTCTCAACCTCCCAGGTCGCCCAGGGGCGGGGGCCACTGCCGTTTAGAGCACACACGAGGCCATAGAGCGATTCCGCCTGCCCAATCGGCACAATCAGGCAGGCCTTGACCTGGGCCAGCTCAAACTTAGCCAAATCGGCGGCGGCCAGCTCAGCGGTGGTCACATCATCGATAACGTCTAGCTCTCCCTGGCGATAGCGCATCAGGTCAGCCGTAGTAAAGCCCAGCTCCATCTGGGCCATATTCGATCCGACCATCGTGCTGTGGGCTGACTCGGCCACCACCCCCCTGTAGCCTGGATCAAAGCTGTAGAACAGCACCCGGTCAACGCGCAAAAAGCGGCGCACCTCATTGACCGTAGTTTGCAGCAGGTCTTCAGAATTGAGGAACTGTAGAAGATGCTGGGCGATCGCCCCCAGCAGCCGCTCTCGCTCCGACTGCCGCTGTAGCGTCTGCTCCACCCGGTGCAGCGGGGTAATATCCTGCAGGCTGACCATTAGCTGAGGGTCACCATTGGGGGCAAAGAAACGCCACGCCGTCGCCGTCAAGCGGCGGTAGTCTCCGGCAGCATCGGTCATTTCTACCGCAAAAGGCTGCGCTTCGCCGCTGGCCATAGCTCGCTGCCCCGCCGCCATCACTTCCTGGCTCACGCCCAGGGGCAGCACATCCATTTGCCGCTGCCCCAGCAGGGCTGAACGATCGTTGCCCACCAGCGGGGTGCAGGCTGCATTGAGAAAAATCCAGCGGTGATGCTGGTCGGTTATCCACAGGGGGGCCGCGATCGCATCTAACATTTCCCAGGGCATCTCCCAGGAAGCATTGGCAGCCAAATCGAGGTTAGACTGCTCTCCCGTAGGAATAGAGTCAGGGGGCAGGGTAGACATAGCTGGTGGTAAAAGAGGGGGCGAGAGAAAGGGGCGTATGCTCTATAGACACTATGCCCAGAGCCGCTCGACAATGGCCTATTCAGCCCACTAAAAAGATCTAATTACAGAAAAAGATTACGGCAGGCTATGACTTAACTGCACCCATAGTCTATAATCGTAGACCGTGCACATTTGCAGGCCCTATGAACGCAGAGGAAATCATCCGCTCAATTGAGGCGGAGCAGTTAAAGACCGATCTGCCCACCATCTACGTCGGCGACACCATCCGTGTTGGTGTGCGCATCCAAGAGGGTGGCAAAGAGCGAATTCAGCCCTACGAGGGCACCGTCATCGCCATGCGCAACGGCGGTATCAATCGCTCCATCACGGTGCGAAAGATTTTCCAGGGGGTAGGCGTCGAGCGAGTCTTTCTGCTCCATGCTCCCAAAGTGGCCAGCATCACCGTGCTGCGTCGCGGTAAGGCTCGTCGGGCCAAGCTCTACTACCTCCGCGATCGCGTTGGTAAAGCAACTCGCCTGAAGCAGCGTTTTGACCGCCCAATCAACTAGAATTGGGTATAACTGAGTTTTGGTGCCTAGCACCTGGCTCCATGCGTCCTTAGTTCAGTTGGTAGAACGCGGGTCTCCAAAACCCGATGTCGGGGGTTCGAGTCCTCCAGGGCGCGCTGAGGTGTAGCGGTGACAATCTCCAAGGCAGCTGGTGTTTTTGTTCTAAAACAGTTCAGCGCGGCGGGCATTGTCACTGCCTTACACCTGTTGATTAGGCCAGGTTTAGTTGCGGCTCTCAGCAGGTCACTAAGTTGAATCTTTTACTTAGTTAGGTCAACGTTACCGGTTCATCCTTCCAGTTAGACAGTTCGGACAAGCGCCAACAGGAGCCAAACCAGTGGTTAAAAAAGACACTGCCATAGAGTCTAAGGGTAAGACCACAGATACCCAGGGTGCCGAGCAAAGCTTTAATGTCGGTACCTTCTTGCAGGGCACTAAAGAAGAGTTGGGCAAGGTGGTTTGGCCAAGTCGGCAGCAGCTGATTAGCGAATCTGCCGCTGTCATTCTTATGGTTAGCCTTTCTGCAACCCTAATCTATCTGGTTGACCGACTGTTTGGGTGGATTTCGGGGCAGGTATTCTAATGGCGCTTGAAGACTTCAACTACGACGATGCTCCTCTCGATGAGCCTTTGGCCGACGAGCTAGAGACTGAATCACCATCAGAGGGCGCTGAGCCTTCCACAGAAGAAGGCAACGAAGGTGAAGCGGCTCGCTACTACCAGCGCAAGGCTCGGTGGTACGCCGTACAGGTCGCCTCCGGCTGTGAAAAACGGGTCAAGCTCAACCTTGAGCAGCGCGTCAACACCTTAGATGTTGTCAACCGCATTTTTCAGGTTGAGATCCCTCAAACTCCAGCCATTAAGCTTCGCAAAGACGGCACCCGTCAAAATATTGACGAAAAAGTCTTTCCTGGCTACGTCCTGGTGCGCATGTACATGGATGATGAGGCTTGGTCGGTGGTTAAAAACACTCCCCACGTCATCAACTTTGTTGGGGCTGAACAGCGTCGAGCCTATGGTCGCGGTCGTGGCCACGTCAAGCCTATGCCTCTCGGTATGAGCGAGGTAAAGCGCATCTTCAAGCGTACCGAAGAGCAAAAGCCGGTGGTCAAGGTCGATATGGCCCCTGGAGACAAGATCACCGTGCTCTCGGGTCCCTTCAAAGACTTTGAGGGCGAGGTGGTGGAGGTTAGCCCCGAGCGCAGCAAGCTCAAGGCGCTGTTGTCCATCTTTGGACGCGACACACCAGTGGAACTGGAATTCAACCAAGTGGAAAAAGAGAGTTAATTAATGGCTAAGAAAGTTGTAGCGCTGATTAAGCTGGCACTTCCTGCCGGAAAGGCCAACCCAGCTCCCCCCGTTGGCCCAGCCCTGGGTCAGCACGGGGTCAATATTATGGCGTTCTGCAAAGAGTACAACGCCCGCACCCAGGACAAAGTGGGCTTGGTGATACCGGTTGAGATTTCGGTTTTTGAAGACCGCAGCTTTACCTTCATCCTTAAAACCCCTCCTGCCTCGGTTCTGATCAAAAAGGCTGCTGGTATCGAGCGCGGCTCAGGCGAGCCCCGCACTAAAAAAGTTGGCTCTATTACCCGGGCTCAGCTTAAAGAAATCGCCGAGACCAAAATGCCCGACCTCAATGCCAACGATATTGAGGCCGCGATGAATATTGTTGAGGGTACCGCTCGCAACATGGGTGTCACCATTGGCGATTAGGCCAAGAGGCTTGCTCTCAGCCAGCGTTTAACTGTTCACATTACGGGGGAGAGGCACCGCTTCGTTTGACCCCAAGGAGATTACCATGGCTAAAGTATCTAAGCGCCTGCGGGAAGCCCAGGCCAAGGTAGAAGACCGTCTTTATGAGCCTCTAGAAGCCCTAGAACTGCTCAAAGAAACGGCTACCGCTAAGTTTACCGAGTCGGCAGAAGCCCACATTCGGTTGGGCATCGACCCCAAATACACCGACCAGCAGCTGCGTACGACGGTTATTCTGCCCAAGGGAACTGGGCAGACCATTCGAGTGGCCGTTATCGCCAAGGGCGAAAAGGTGGCTGAGGCGACCGCTGCCGGAGCTGACCTGGTGGGGTCTGAAGAACTCATTGATGAGATTCAAAAGGGCATGATGGATTTTGACATCCTGATTGCTACCCCCGATGTCATGCCTCAGGTGGCGAAGTTGGGTCGTCAGCTGGGTCCGCGTGGCTTAATGCCTTCGCCGAAGGGCGGTACCGTCACTTTCGATCTGCCTCAGGCGATTAGCGAGTTTAAGGCCGGTAAGTTAGAGTATCGTGCTGACAAAACCGGGATTGTCCATGTTATGTTTGGCAAGGCAGACTTTAGCGTTGACGATCTGATGGTCAACCTTAAAGCTCTGCAAGAGAGCGTTGATCGCAACCGCCCTTCTGGGGCTAAGGGGCGCTACTGGCGCACGGTTGCTATTGCCTCTACCATGGGGCCTGCTATTCGCCTAGACGTCAACGCTCTGCGTGACTTCAAAATGAGCGATGCTGCCTAGGCTAACCAGCCAGGCAAACCAAGTTTTCCCCAGACCAACCAGGAGACTAAGAGGCTGAAATAATCCCCTAAAACCGCATAGACGACCGTAGACAGCAGGTGCTGGCCAAGCGCTGCATAAATCCTGCCGAGGTTGACGTAACGACTGGCGTGCTTTTGCTCAGGCTAAGCATATGCGGTTGTTGGTCTAACCCCGGCATGGTTGTCGGGGTTTATTTTTGGCCAATGCCGATCGCGGTATAGCAAGTCCTGGATGGGGTAATCAAGTTTCCCTATCCCCAACTACAAGGAGGTGAGATCGATATGGGGAGAACCCTAGCGAATAAGAAAGAGCTGGTAACTGAAATTCAGGAGCTGCTCGACGAGGCCCAGCTAGCCTTTGTAATTGACTACAAAGGTCTTACTGTGGCTGAGATTAGCAACCTGCGCAACCGGCTACGGCCCAAGGGCGCGGTGTGCAAAATCGCCAAAAACACGCTGATGCGTATTGCCGTTGAGGGCAACGACAACTGGCAGCCCATCACTGAGTTCCTCAAAGATTCTTCAGCCTTTGTGCTGGTCAAAGAAGATTTTGGCGGAGCCATCAAGGAGTACCAGGCATTCCAAAAAGACACTAAAAAAACGACCCTTCGGGGCGGTGTCATGGAAGGTCAGGCCCTGAATGAAGACCAGATTAAGGCCATTACCGAACTGCCTACGAAAGAAGAGCTTATGGCTCGTCTGGCCGGGGCTATCAAGGCAATGCCGACTCGCGTGGCCGTGGGTATCAATGCCGTGCCAACTCAGCTGGCAGTGGGCGTCAGAGAGGTTCCTGCATCTCTGGCTCGTGCTCTTCAGGCGGTTTCCGAAAAAGACGCGGCCTAGGCTCGTCTCTCACGTTTTTTGTGTCTAAATTGTTTTTTTACCAGGAGTTAACCGGTAACTATGTCTGCTAAAACCGACGAAATTCTCGAACAGCTTAAGTCTCTATCTCTGCTTGAAGCCTCTGAGCTGGTTAAGCAAATTGAAGAGGCCTTTGGTGTTGACGCTTCTGCCTCCGCTGGCGGCGGCATGATGATGATGGCCCCCGGCATGATGGGCGGCGGCGGCGCAGCAGCGGCTGAGCCTGAAGAAGAGAAGACTGAGTTTGATGTCGTTCTTGAAGAAGTGCCCGCCGATAAGAAGATTGCCGTTCTTAAGGTGGTGCGCAGTCTGACTGGTCTGGGCCTAAAAGAAGCCAAAGAAATGGTGGAAGCCGCTCCTAAGGCCGTCAAAGAAGGTGTGACCAAGGAAGACGCCGAAGATGCTAAGAAGCAGATTGAAGAAGCTGGCGGCAAGGTTTCTGTCAAGTAACCCCATGCTTTTCCGCTAAGGCTTGGTGTTGGACAGCTCCCCGTGGTCGCACGGGGAGCTTTTTCGATTTTGGTTGGCCTTTCCCTGCGCTAGATGGCGGCTCCCTCAGGTAGCCAATCACCGTTGAGGGAGCTAGCATTGGATCAGTACGTACGGAAATCAGTGATGGCACAACACCTGAAGCGATGGGAGTCGCCCCGCAAGTCGGGCCGCAATGATAAGGGCCGAGGTGGTACCGCCCGCCAGCGACAGCTGCAAAAACGGCAGCAAACTCTGCGCCAGCGGCTCAGCGATCGCTCGCAGCAGAAACCAACCCAGCCACAAAAAGGGGAGTCACTGGCTCCCCTTTTTGCTGAGTCTGCGGCTTAGGACTGAGAGATTTTAGCCGATCAAAAGTTCTTCTTCGGGATACTGAATGGCGGAGGGTTTGGAGTCGCCCAGCAGCGCAGCCATAAACAGTAGCACTCCTACCCGACCTAGATACATGGTGCAGATAATCACGTACTTGCCGACGTCTGAGAGATCGGCGGTTATACCGGTTGAAAGCCCTACGGTAGCGAAGGCTGAAACTGACTCAAAGAGAATTTCGATGAAGTTTAGGGTAGGGTTGCTGACGGCGACTAGGGCCGTGGCGACGACCACGACCAGGGCTGACCCGACCACGACTGCGATCGCCTTCAGCACCCGACTCGTTGGAATTTGCCGCCTAAAACAGAGTACCTGCTCTTTGCCCTGTAGAGCCATTCGAGTACAGGCAATCAGAATGCGAATAGTGGTGGTCTTAATGCCACCGCCCGTGCTGCCGGGGCTGGCTCCGATAAACATGAGAGCAATCATGATAAACAGTGAGGCATTTCCCATTGCCCCAATATCAATGCTGTTAAACCCGGCGGTACGGGCAATAACGGAGTGAAACCAGGCAATCAGCAGTTTGTACTGGGGGCTTACTGACCCCAGCGTATCTGGATTTTGATACTCGATGGCAAAGAAGGCCAGCGTACCTACGGCCAGCAGCACCGCTGTGGTACTGGTGACGACTTTGAAGTTGAGGGAAAACAGGCCTCGGCAGCGATTGCCCTGGATGCGGTTGCGCAGCCAGGTAAGAAATTCCATAATTACCTGATAACCAATGCCGCCAAGGATAACCAAAGCCGTAATAATGGCGTTGACCCAGGGGTTGAGTGCATAGCCGATCAGGCTGTCTTCAAATAGGCTAAAGCCAGCATTGTTAAAGGCACTAACGCTGTGAAATAACGATAACCACAGACTATAAGCTGGTCCGTAGTCTCGGCTGAATACCGGATAAAGGCAGAACAGCCCGGTTAGCTCAAAGACAAGCGTCATGGCGATGATGGAGAGAACTAGCGATTTACCTCCGGCCAAGGCGGTGTTATCCATTGATTGCTGAATGGCCAATCGCTCTCGCAGCCCCAGTCGTCGCCCTAGCAAGAGCACCAAAAAGGTGTTGGCAGTCATGTAGCCTAGCCCCCCCACCTGAATCAGCGTCAAAATAACGGCTTCGCCAAAGGGTGAGAAGTAGGTGCCGGTATCGACCACAATTAACCCGGTAACGCAAACGGCGGAAGTAGACGTAAACAGCGCTACCAGCGGATCACCCCACCCTTTATTGGTCGTGGATATGGGCAGAAACAGCACTAGAGTGCCAAGGGTGATCAGTACAAGAAAGCCAAGACATATGGTGCGAGGAACCGTCATCTGCATGAGCAAGGCATCCAGGGAGTTAGGGGGAATGAGGCAACCCTATATTTCCATGAGTTGACGCTCTCGACCACTATGCCGCAAGATTTAACCGCTAGCTCCAATTGGGGCAATGTTCTTTCGCGTTTAAGTGACTATGGCCAATGCCCTGTACAAAAAAATTCAGACGTTCTATGACGACTCGTCGGGGCTGTGGGAGCAGATCTGGGGCGAGCACATGCACCACGGCTACTACGGTGCCGATGGTCGTCAGCGCAAAAATCGCCGCCAGGCCCAGATTGATTTAATTGATGAGTGTCTGAGCTGGGCGGGCATTGACCAGGCTGTAGACATTCTTGACTGCGGCTGCGGCATTGGCGGCAGTGCGCTGGAGTTGGCAACTCGGTTTAACGCCAGGGTAACGGGCATTACGCTCAGCCCACGTCAGGCCCAGCGAGCAACGGAGCGGGCTCAATCTGCCGGTCTAGGCGGGGATGTGTCCCCCTGCGCCCGCTTTGAGGTAGCCGATGCGCTGAGTACCCCTTTCGCCGATCAGAGCTTTGATTTTGTGTGGTCGATGGAGAGTGGGGAGCACATGCCCGACAAGGTGGCTTTTTTGCAGGAGTGCTACCGGCTGCTGAAGCCCGGCGGCAGGCTACTGATGGCGACCTGGTGCCACCGCCCTACAGACTCTCTGGCAGGACCGCTAACCTGGCTAGAGCAGCAGCAGCTCAACTGGATTTATCAGGTTTACGGTCTGCCCTACGTGATTGCTCTACCTGACTACGAGGTGATCGCGCACAGCTGCGGGTTTAGCCACCTGCACAGCGCCGACTGGTCGCTGGCGGTGGCCCCCTTTTGGGATGAGGTGATCGCCTCGGCTCTGACGCCGGAGGGACTGGCAGGGCTGCTTCAGGCTGGTCCGGTTACTTTGCAGGGGGCCTTGGCCCTGGCTCCTATGCGCCAGGGGTTACAGAGCGGTCTGATTCGCTACGGGCTGCTCTGTGCGGTGCGCTAGGCGATCGGTAGGCCAAGAAGCGGAAGCTAGCTATACCAAGACGTAGACAACAAAAAATAGGGTGAGCGCCCTCCGACGTTCACCCTAGATCTAATCCGTTGTCTCTACAACAGGGACGCTGCCCTACTGTCGTTGCCTACTGGGGCCGGGCCGCAGGGCAGTCGATAGCGCGAACGGCGGCGGCGGCGGTATAGTCGCGCAGCGCGTTAGTGTTGGGGGCAAAGTTCGTCCCCGTCTCGTTGAGGGGACTTGCGATCGCACACACAGCTGCCATCTGCTTGATCGCGTTTTCGCCCCAGTGGCCAGCGATATCGGTAAAGTTGGTCGGGTTGGAAATATTGGGAATTAGCCCGCCCGTTACCTGGTCGCGGCCTGGCACTGGAGTTGTGCTGGTCGTATCGCCCGCACCGGCATCAGCCCGAATTAGGGCTAGTTTGTACATCATCGCCATCAGTTCGGCTCGGGAGACATTGTCGGTAGGCCGGAAGTTGCCGGTACCGGCATCGCCAGTCACAAGGCCCAGTTGCTTGGCCTGCTGAATTTTGAGCGCGCTCCAGCGGTTGGCGGCCACATCCGGGAAAGGCGGGCTAGAGACAACTTGCGATCGCTCGGCAATCAGCGACGTAGGCAGGATTTCAGCGGCTGTTTCTATGACGACAGACACCGCCTGCTCCCGGGTCAGCGGGCTGGTGGGCTTGAAGGTATTATCCGGAAAGCCCGAGATCACACCCAGGCTAGCAGCACGGGTAATTTCAGCCGCGTAGCGGTTGCCGCGAATGTCGTTGAAGGCCACCGCCGGCGGCGTCACTGGCGGCGTCACCGGCGGTGTGCCGCCACCGGTTTGCCCACCCTGCAGCTGGGCCAGCGTGAGGTCATTGGTGAAGTACACCAGGTGAGAGCTAACGATTTGCCCGTTAAAGGTGCGCTTGGTCAGCGACCAACCAGGGTTGAGATCGATTTGAGTAAAGCCGGTAGGGCTGATGCCGTTAGCGCGGCCAATGGTGATGCGATCGCGCGAGATAGTGCTAGGCGCAAACTGCAGCAGCAAATCGCCATCTCGCTGGTTGACCTCAAATCGGGCCCCCGACACGTCTTGGCCTGCCAGTCGAACCGCATAGCCATTGGTGTCACGCTGTAGGCGGCAGACGCCGGTAAAGTCAAAGGTATTCCACAGCGCATTGACTTGAGTGGGCTCACCGCCGGGGTTAGCGATCGTCCAGCAGGGAGGATTGGGCTGGAGCTGTTCTACGATGTACAGTCGATAGGGCTGAGACGTACTGCCTGGCACAGCCACCACCAGAAAGTTGGCCGCATTGATATCAGTGTTGCCAAAGGTCTGCGCTAGTAGCGTACCCGTCTCGCGAACCATAGGCTGAACTGGGGTGCGGTTTTGGGCAACGGCCTGCCCTGCCCCACCAAGCACCCCGAGAGTAGCTGCCATAAACGCAGCCGCTTTAAGCTTCGACATAGGATTCATTGTCACCCGTCCTAGTTTCCTAGATAGTAGATAGCGGTTTTGATGTGGGGATGATTTCTCTACCTTAAGCCCTGGCAATCGGGGGCAAACTCTACCCTCAACCACTTACCAGACTGTCTGACAACACGGGTTTACGGCTCAACATTGAGATTATGAGCCGGACTCACCCAGGCCCCAAAACCTAGATCAGTCAGGGGTCAAACAACCATCGTCCCAGGGCAACGACCGGAACTTCTCAAACCTAAACCAGGTCTTGTTGACCCAGGGGGCCAATGGGGCTGGTTGGCCTGAAAAGACGCCATTTATTGTAGGGTCATCCCTGGTGTACAACCCCACTTTTTGCAGGTTTTCCTAGGATTTGTTGCAAAACCTCATGGTTTTACCCTGCCTTCAGCCTAGGCTCGATGCCCTCCCGGTATGTCATTGATTCTGGCCACGATCCTGATCCTGTCTGCGCTGCCCCGCCCGGCCCCACCCTTAAACGGCAGACTAGGGCAGGCTAGTACTTGACCAAGCTGATACTGACAAGGGCCAGCCGCTCTAGGTGCAGGGTTCAAGGTATATGACCCAAGGCTCGCCTTGAACCTGAAACCTTGAACCATACCCGTCACTATTAGCTTGGCTGACTACTAGGGGCTGTAACGGTTGACTATCAGGCCGTCAGACGCTAGCTGACGACAGCCCCTAGATCTGAAACTCATCTAGCCCCGGCGAGGTGAGACCAGGCGGGGTAATAGCCCGACTAACAGAGGCTTTGTAGCTCTCCTGCTGCGTTACCAGGTCGATAGAAATAGCCTCAAATCGGGCTTCCAGACAGCCCAGGGGCACCGTAAGCTGTAGATTACCTTCCATCTGCCCCTGCCCATTAGGCAGCAGGTTCATGACCTGACGAGGCTCATCGGCGAGGCTGCGAGTTTGAGGATCAGTAATCCAAACCTTGAGGTACAGGCGGTTGGGATGAAACGGTACCCGCAGCGTTGCCACGACGGGTTCACCAGCGGTCAGATCGCCCTCGGGCAGCAGCAGAATTGGCATCGGCGGAGTGATTACCTCCGCCGCCTCGGGGCCAGCTTCCTCAACCGTCACAGCCTCAGCCCTGGCGGCAGCGCTGAGGGCGGGGTCTTCATCCTCATAGATCACGACCTCGCCCGCAAAGGGAATAAACTCCGGCGGTGCTTCAACGGCATCCTCTACCGCGATCGGTTCGGTCTCGGTGGTTTCCTGCTGGGGACGGTCTAAGGCCTCCTGCTGCAGATTGACCGCTAGCTCATTGAGTCTGGCCCAGAAGCGATCTTGCAGCTTCAAATCTCTAAACCCCATGTCCTCATGAGAGATGAGCTGTGGCAATTGCCTGCGGGGTTTGTGGCTAGAGTCGGGGGGGTGGCCGCTCAGCGCAGCCAGGGGGTCAGCAGGCTGGGAAGGGGGGGAAACTGGCGGCAGACTGAGCCCTCGGTTCAGGTTTGCACCGGCAATCGTTGCGCGGGCCGGAACCCCAGCCCCAGCCTCTGGAGCAGCTTCTGGAGCAGGGACGGGATCTCTCGGAGGAGAGGATTTTGGCCGCCCTACAGGGGGTAGCGTAGGCTGATGTGCCGCCGTCTCATGGGGAGAAGGGTAGTAAATTTTGGGGGGTAAGGCAGTACCACTGCGGGGCAGGGTCAGGATGGGCATTTCCCGCGGTGGAGCCGCGCGGCTGGCAATATCCCAGGTTTTGAGATCGGGGTGAGGCGGGGGTGAGGCGGCAACAGCCTCTGCCGCATCGGCGGGCTCAGCCGGAAAGACGACGTTTAGATCGGCGTCGGTTTCGGCCTGGTTAGCGATCGCATCAAACAGCGAGGCCACATCTACCGTGACCGTAAATCGCTGCAGGGCCACTACCTCGGCCCCAGCCAGCAGCCCTACTTCCCCCAGCAGCAGTCGGGTCGACAGCTGAGGGGGCACCGCTACGGTCAGCGTAACGGTACTGGGTAGCGCAGCTATAGCCAGCGGAGCCGGGGCCAGAGCTACAGTAGTGGCCGTTTGGGGGTCAAACAGCCGCACCACCAGGGTCAGGGGCGAGCGAATTGGGCTATCTCCAAGGGCCGGACCCATCACGGTCGCTGTGAGCCCCAGGCTTTCGCCTTCGCTGCCCAGCAGCGCGGTGTGGGGCAGGGTTAGCCCGTAGGCCTGCTCGTCTAAGCCCGCCGCCAGCTGGGCCTGAAAGGCGTCCATTGCCGCCGCGGCTGCGTCTAGATCGACATCAGCCCCAGCACTGGAGGCGAAAGGATCGGTTTGCCACCCGGCAGCGGCGATCGCGTCTAGACCCTCGCTACCGTCGTCGGCAAACCAGTCGCCATCGTCAGCAGAATCTTGGCCCACGACCCGCAGCTGTACCGCGTAGCCCCAGGCTGGTTGAGCCGCTGTCGCGGCGGCTTCGTCAGGCTGACTCGCGCTGGCGCACTGAATATCCCAGGTGCCCTCTCGCAGACGGGTAAAGGGCATAACCACCATCAGGCCGTTGCTGTTGGTTTCGCTCTGACGCCGCAGGGTGCGCCGCCTGGGAACTCTGCCCTGAAGGGCCGATCGCTGCTCCTGGCTATCGGGCAACAGCTGACTAATCTGAATCCGCACGGGGGTATTGGTTTGACTGGTATGGGCCATTACGCGGTAGCGGCCCTCCAAAATTTCTACCTGGGCAGCATCGAGGGGGAGCCAGCTTTGGTCGCCCTCCTTTTGCAGCAGAAATTCCCAGTACTCCATAGCTCCAGCCCTGACTTCAGGTTCCGTTTCTAACCAAGCTGCCCATGATGCTTCAGGATACTCCAATGCCTTCATTTTGGTGGAGTCCCTTCTCTGTCCTTCTGCGGAAGGAGCGGTCTAGCTCAGGGCGTAGGATGCAGGAAAAGTTCGTCATTTGGAGGTCAAAGACCATGTCTGTAGAAGATCGGGCTAAGGCGACGGCTAAAGATATTGAAGGTAAGGTTCAGGAAGCGGGCGGCAAACTAACCGGCGATCGCGAGGCCCAAGTCAAAGGCCAGGCCAAGCAGGCCGAGGCCAAGGTGCGCCACTCCGTTGAAGATGCCAAAGATCAAACCAAGCGTGCGATCGGCTAAGAGCGCCTCAAACGCATTGCCAAAGAGCTTTATCCCCATCATTTGATAGTCTCTGGCTTAGTTTATGTTCCAATTCTCTTTAGGATTGGAACCTTTTTTGGCTGTTTTTTGGTGCGTCCCTACCTGAGGTCACTTTAATGAGTTCACCGCCCCTACTTGCCCAACGTCTCCGTTAGCACCGCCTCAGAGGCCCGAAATCCGACTAGCACCGCCTTACCATCTTTTACAAACAGGGGGCGCTTCAGCAGCATGGCATCCTGGCTAAAGGCCCTGATCCACTCCGGGTCGCCCCAGGTTTGTTTCTCGTCGCCCAGGGCGCGGTACGACAGACCGGAGGTATTGCGCATCGCCTTGCTGCCCAGGGTATTTACCCAGTCGGTAATCAGCTCTGGGTCGGGGGGACTGTCTTTTGTGTTGATAAACTCGTAGGCAATGGCGTGGCTGTCGAGCCATTGCAGCGCCTTTTTACAGGTGCCACAGTTGGGAATGCCATAGACAAGTAGCGACATAGCGGCTCAGCTAAAAGTCAAGTTTTTAACAATCTTGAGGAAAGGCAAAAATGTCAGAAACGCCCCGGCGACCAGGACGTTTCTTTAGAATGTTTTAAGCTCTCGGAGAAACTTCGCGATCGCTTAGGTATCGTAGACCCGGCACTCATCCGCCTCAGGATTGTTGTCGCAGTAGGTCTCTAGGGAGGTTCTGTCCGTCCCCTTATCGCGCTGGTGAGAGGCCTCAGCCTGAAGCTCCTCGACGGCATCCCAAGCGGCGGCACACTCTTGAGAGTTGCTGCCGGAGACGTCGCAGGCGTTTCGGGCATCTTCAATTTCTTTCTCGATGCGCTCTTTGATGTTCTCGCTCATTTGCTTTCTTTACCGTTATGTAAACAACTATCGTGGGGGACTGACGCCTGGCAGCTCAAGGGGATGCATCCGCTGGTGTCAATGGACTATCCCGGCTTCAGGCCCAGTATACTTCACCGGTTTAAGTGGCCTGGCGATGGAAACTCTACTCAACGGTGGGAGGGTTACTCCCTTGACAGAAAAACCGCTGGCCTGACGCGGCCCGTCGATAGCCCACCGAGGTGAGCCCAGCCGGTGCGTCCAGTAGGTAGACCCAGTAGAAGTACCTAGTATCCATATTACACATCCCTACCCTAGCAGGGGTGCTTGCTGAACATTGTTCGCTAGGCTTGATCTGCTGAGGTTAGTGGGCATTCCGATCTAGACTGGAACCACAAGAGGAGGGGACATACCCGATGACCGATATTCCCCAACCGGGCTACCCGCCCATGGAGTGGGCTAACGCTGTGTCTACCTGTCCTTCCCTGGAAGGGGCTGTTAAGGAGGTAGTTGAGCAGCTCCAGGGGCGCTTGACGACGACCCCTGACCTGGGGCTGGTGTTTATTTCATCCTCGTTTACCAGTGAGTTTGCCCGGCTGTTGCCCCTGCTGCAAAGCCTGTTGCCCATTCCCGCCCTGGTTGGGTGCAGCGGCGGCGGTATTGTTGGTACCAGTGCCCAGGGCCAGCCCCAGGAGATCGAAAACACCCCTGCTCTCAGCCTGACGGTGGCCAAGCTGCCGGGGGTATCGGTGCAGAGTTTTCATGTGTCGAGCGACGACCTGCCTGACTTAGACAGCCCGCCCTCAGCCTGGTCGGAGCTGATTGGGGTAGATCCAGCGCAAAATCCTCAGTTTGTTTTGATGGCGGATCCCTTTTCATCGGGCATCAATGACCTGCTTCAGGGGCTAGATTTTGCCTATCCCAGCGGGGTGAAAATTGGTGGACTGGCCGGTATAGACGGGTTCAACCGCCACAGCGGACTTTTTTGCGATCGCACCCTGTACAGCGAAGGCGTGGTCGGGGTCGCCCTCTCGGGGCCCCTAGTGCTCGATACCATTGTGGCTCAGGGGTGCCGCCCCATTGGCCCGGTCTATCGAGTAGACAAAGCCGAGCGCAACATTTTGCTGGCCCTGGGTACCGCCGATGGCGACGACCCTCGCCCGCCCCTGGAGCTACTGCAAGCGCTATTTGACACGCTGTCTGAAAGCGATCGCCAGCTAGCCCAGCGTTCTCTCTTTATTGGCATCGCCCAGGACAGCTTTAAGCTCACCCTCGACCAGGGCGATTTTTTGATTCGCACTCTGCTGGGGGTTGACCCCAAAATGGGCGCGATCGCCGTGGGCGATCGACTGCGCCCTGGTCAGCGAGTGCAGTTTCACCTGCGCGATGCCCACACCTCCGCGATCGATCTCGAAAACCTGCTGCAGCGCTACCAGCACCAAGCCCCGGCCTCTACCACAACCGCCGGAGCGCTCATGTTTGCCTGCGCTGGGCGAGGCGAAGGGCTCTATGATCAGGCCAACTTTGACTCCAGCCTGTTCGCTCAGTACCTACCGGGACTGCCCCTAGGCGGCTTTTTCTGCGGCGGCGAAATTGGCCCCGTGGGACAGACCACATTTCTACACGGGTTTACATCGGTCTTTGGCATTTGCCGCCAGCCGTCGTCGGAAGTGGAGCGATAACGAGGTAAGGAAGATTAGGGGGTATAGGCGCGGAGCAGCTTCGTGCAGGGTAGCAAAAAGTTCAAAGGGCAAAGGCAACATTCAAAATTTTGAATTCTCAATTTTGAACTTTGCACTCCCCCTTCCTCATCACCGCCCCCCAACCCCTAACTGCGGCGATGGCGTCACCCCCCGCACCGTCAGCGTATAGGTGACAGCGCTGGTGCCAATGCCCTGCCAGCCGGTTATAAATCCCCCTGCGTCTAGCACAGGCCGGTGCTGGGGAGTGGTTACGGCGGCGTAGTAGACCCCGGTAGCGGGCAGGGGCAGGTTGTCGAGCTGAGGCTGAAGCGCTGAGGTAGTGCGGGCTTCAGCCAGCAGTCGGCCAGCGGTGTCAAACAAAAAGAGAAGCGAGCTGTCGTCGGTGTATAACAGCCCAGGTCGCTGCTGAATAACGTCTAAGTCTAGGCTGGGGGTATCGCCTTCGGCACCGAGGAAGGCGTACACGTCAACGTAGCGGCTGACGGCTCCGGTGGATACGCCGCTGCCGCTGCGGGTGTTGATGCGTCGAGCTTCGGCTAGCGGGTCCAGCGGGGTGTCGGCGCTAACCCCCAGCCCGGCCTGCCAGAAAGCTTCTAGCTGTCGAATGATTTGATCAGGAATGAGGGTAGAGCTGCTGAGGCCCACCTGGGATGCAGCAGCTCGTTCGAGCTGTAAGGGTCGCCCGCTGTAGCCCGGTAGGCCAAACCCCTCCAGCACCGGCTGACAGGCGTCAATATTGGTCACAACCGCCTGGTTTTGGCGAAGAACCTGCATTTGGCGGCGCAGAATCACCAGTTCAGCCTGGGTCTTAATCGGCAGATCGGGCACTTTTTCCAGTTCGCCAGCTCGGGCGATCGCGCTATCCCAATCATTCAGGCACACCGCCAGCTGTAGCGACGATCGCAGAATAGCCGTAGATTGAGCCTGCGCTGGCACCGCCGCCGCCAGGGCCAGCCCCAGCACAATGGGCAACGCATTCCCAACCCGACCGACTGCCGACAGGCGCATCCATGACCAAGCTTTCATTGCTGTTGCCTCCTCGAAGCCCACCCGGTGGTATCACTGTACCCACAAGTCTACCGAGGCTCGCCCATAGTGGGCCAAAAAGTCTTCGCAGTCGGTTTCCTGGCGTCGCTGCCAGGCCCACAGCTGATCTCCCAGCGAGAAATGCCACCACTCGTTGGGGTGGCGGCGAAACCCGGCTGCCGCCATGACCTGATTTAGCAGGGTGCGATGGGTGTGGAACTGCTGCTCGATAGGGCCAGGGCTGGCGGCAAAATGATCGGGATGCGATCGCGGCGATACCTCGTCAATGGGCGATCCCATATCTACCACGGTGCCGGTTGCAGTCATTAGCGTCACATCCAGCGCCGCCCCGGTGCTGTGGGGTGGAGGGGTGGCCGGGTCGTCGCTGGGCACGGCCCAAAACTGAATCACCTCGGCCATGACCGCCTCTCTCTGAGCCGCTGTGAGGGTATCAGCCACCCAGCCTCGGGCCTGCACCTGCTCTAAGAAGGTGCGCTCCACCATAAACCGCTGCACCGCCAGGGGGCGAAAGGCGTCAAACACCTGAATCTTCCAGCCCGGCTGCTGCTGTTGCAGTACCGCCTGGGCCTGGAGCAGGGCGGCTAATACGCCTGTGCGCAGGTAGTAGGGGGACTGGTGGCCGTAGGGTGCCCCCAACACCTGGTAGGGGTGGGGCTGAACCAGAGAAACGCGATCGCCCGCAATGGGCACCAGCGGTTCGCCACAGTCACAGATAGGAATGGCCTGGTAGGGTTTCATAGCGCCCTCTGACTCAGATAACCGCGATCGCACAATGCTCCACATGCTGAGGATTATGGCAGCTTTTCCTGATGCAAACAGGCTTTCTCAAGGCCCAAAGCGCCAGTTCTAGCTTGGTGATAGCCATCAGCTCAGTTTGGTCATTGTTTGACAGTCGCCGCTGCCCTAATTTTGAAGTCTTGGTAAATTTGAGCCCAGCCAGCCTGCGGGCAAGAGTTGTGGCTCATCGGTAGGGAACTTTTGGATAGTCTGTGGAAGCTCAAAAGCCCGTGATGCCGTGCTTATACTGACCTGGTGGCTAGGACTTTTAATCGTGGGAGTGGGTCACTGGGGCTGGTGGCTGGCGGCCCTGGCTGCGCCCAAAGCTGTGGTGGTCATCACCGGACTGCTGGTGGCCTACGGGCTGGGGGTGGGCTGGGGTAGCGTGGTGCCCGCTAGCGCGGTAGTTTCCGGTGCGATCGCCCTGGTCGTTGCCTTCGATATCTTCCCGCCCTTTTGGCCCGACAACATCCACTACAAATACTGGGCCTACACTGTGCTGGCCCTGTGGGCGTCCAGCGTTGCCCTGGTGTGTCTAATGGCCAATGTTGGGCAGATGCTGCAGCACAGTCAGTCAACCCGCCGCCGCTGGCATCTCGTGATGATGGTCAGCCTGCTGCTGGCGCTGTGGGCAGGAACCAGCCTCTACCACCACCACTGGCCAGGCTGGGTGCCCTGGGAACATCTTTAAGTACCTGAAACGTAGAGCACCTACGGCCTTCACATCTCAAAAACATTAGTTAGAGTCCAAATGCCCCATGAGAGCCTACTGGCATAAAATTCGCAAGTTTACTTCCGCTGGCGCTGCGTCCCCAGCCGTGCCCCCGTCCACGTCTCCAAAGGCGCGAAGGGCTTCGCCCCAGCCTGCCACCTACCGGGCCCAGCTTCACCCTGAGGTCGAGGCCAGTCTTACCCCCCAGCAGCGGGCAGAAATCGAGCGCGTGATTGCCCTGGCCATCCCCAAGCCAGCGCCTAAGCTAGTCGATCTGCGGTTCACCATTGACCTATTGATCAGTCGCTATTTCATCGTGCTAATGGTGGGCAAAGACCGCCGCCGCACCCAGCGGCATGTACCCGTTTCGCGGCTGACGCAGCTGGGCAACTGGGTTATGGCCGTGGCGCTGCTGCTGGGGTTCAATCTAGCGTTAAGCACCAGCATCGTGATGCTGGCCTACCTGGTCAAATCGGCCCTGGGCATTAACCTTTTCCCCGGCCACTTTCGAGGGTTTGGCAACTAAATGGTGCATGAAGCTGGCGATCGCGCTGCCCCTGGCTTAATGCGTCCAGACTTCTGGCTACCCCTCCAACAATCCGCCTTTCCCGGCTCAAAACCGTTCCAAAACAAAGGCAAGAAACGCCGCTGCCCCTGGAGACAAGCACTTCCCTTTCAGGTACACCAGGTGCCACTGTTTCCGCAGCGAAAATTCGGCTACAGGTAGAATAGCCAGGTCAGTTTCAAGGTCTGCGCTAGACAGCTCTGAGGCCGGCAGCACCGCAATGCCTAGCCCCGCCCGAATGCTGGCCTTGATGGCTTCGCTGCTGCTTAGCTCCAGTCGCCTGCGAACTTTAATAGACTGAGCTGTGAAAAAGTCCTCCAGCAGCTGGCGACTGGCTGACCCTGGTTCACTTAAAATCCATGACTCTTGGGCTAGCTGCTGCGGCGTCACTGCCGTTTGCTCTGCAAGAGGATGCTGCTGGTGCGCCACAATATGCAGCGGCACATCGATGCAGGGCAACACCTCTATTCCGTTCAGCGCTGGCGGCAGGCTAAATAAATAAATATCGTCTTCATTATTTTGCAGACGTTCTAGCAACTGCTGATAATCGCCAATATGCATCGCAAGCTCCAGGCCTGGATAGCGATCCATAAACGGTTTTAGCTGCTGAACCAGGGCCGTTTTGCCGGTTTCAACCGTGGCTACTTTTACCATCCCTTGCTCTAACCCCTGAAAAGCCACTAGCGCTTCATCTAGGGTTGAGAGCTGGGCCAAGACCTGGCGACAGGTTGTCAGCAAGGCATCGCCCGCCTTAGTTAAATACAGTTTTTTGCTCACCATTTCAAACAGGGGCAGGCCAATGGTTTGAGATAACTGCTTGACCTGAATCGAAACCGTGGGCTGAGTCAAATACAGCTCTTCAGCCGCCTTTGTGTAGCTGCCGTGGCGAGCAACCGCCTCAAAAACCTCCATTTGGTGGAGGGTAATTCCCTTTGTGCTGGGCAATTGCTGATTCATGGCAGGCAATACACAGTAGAAATACTTATTGAGTTTAGCAACATAAAAGTTGTTAAAGCAAGTGAATGTCGGTTTTGGTTTGGGTCTTAGAAGAGACAGAGGGTCGCCAAACCCGGCGCTTTTATGGGGCCACCGACCTAGGCAAGCGGCGCTTAGACGATGCCCAGCAATAAGTTCAGGGGCTGTTTGGCGAACTGTTTGAGTTATCAGATTCGTAAATGTATTGCCCCATATAGGACTTCGCCATCGAATTCCGATACATTGGCATCGATATTTCTGTGCGTCCATGAATAAATCGCCCGATCTAGACCCTTTAGCTGTAGAGCCACCCTCAGAAGCTCTGCCAACCCGGCTGAAAGAGCTAGCTCTGCTCTTTCTAAAGCTAGGCGCGATCGGCTTTGGCGGCCCCCAGGCCCACATTGCCATGATTCACGACGAAGCCGTAGTGCGGCGCGGCTGGATGAAGGAGGAGCAATTTCTCGAAGGGGTAGCGATCTGCGAAATGCTGCCCGGTCCGGCGTCAACTCAAACCGGCATTTACACAGGCTACCTGCGAGCGGGGCAGCTAGGGGCGCTGGTGGCGGGGCTGTGCTTTATTGCCCCGGCCTTCTTCATTGTACTGGGCCTCTCCTGGGCCTACTTTCGGTTTCAGGGCGTGCCCCAAATCGAGGACTTGTTTTTGGGGATTTCGCCGGTGGTCATTGCCATTATTTTTGGTTTCTGCTGGAAGTTGAGCAAAAAGGCGATCAAAGATTGGCAGGGGGTAGCGATCGCGATCGCAGTTCTCATCCTCTCCCTCGCCTTTCGCGTCAATATCCTGCTCCTATTTTTGCTGGCGAGCCTAGCCGGGCTGGCCCTGTATCGGCCCACCACCCCACCGCCCGCCGGACCATCTGCCCGCACCAGCGCCTGGCTCGCGCCCCTGTGGCCGATCGCTCAGGGATGGCCTCATCTGCTCGCCAATGTAACGGCTGAACCTCTCGCTGCATCTGGGTTCTGGGGCTTAGACCGCATTCAGAATTATTTTCTGCCCCTGACCACCTTTTTTCTCAAGACCGGGGCGTTTATCTTTGGTGGTGGCCTGGTGATCATTCCGCTACTCGAAACGGCGGTCGTCAATGATTTTCAGTGGATGACTCGTGACCAGTTCATTGATGGCGTAGCCCTGGGCGAACTCACCCCCGGCCCGGTGGTGATTACCGCTGCCTTTGTGGGCTATAAGGTGGCTGGGGCAGTGGGGGCACTGGTGGCCACGATCGCGATTTTCACCCCGTCGTTTCTGTTCATCATGTTTGCTTCGCCCTTTTTGCTGCGGCTGCGGCAAAACCCCTGGGTTAAGAGCGCGCTTAAGGGGGTGCTGCCAGCAGCGTTGGGAGCGATCGCCGCCGCTGCTGTCCCCCTCGCTGCTGCGGCGCTAATTCAGCCCACGCTGCCCCGCACCATCGTTGCCATTACTGTAGGTTTGGCCGCTCTGGTAGCCCTGATCCGTTTTCGTCGCCCTACGTGGCAGTTGGTGCCCGCTGGGGCGATCGCGGGGCTAATAGCGGGGGCAATTGTTTGAAGCAGTCGTAGGGTGCATTGGCGACTAAAATTTCCACAGGTCAAAAGCTGAGCTAGTCTGCCTGAGACGCAGTGCACCTTCCACAATCGCAGGCTTTGGTGCGTTGCTTCGTGAACGCACCCTACGGGTTGACCCATTATTTGCAAAGGAAACCCGGTTCCTTCAAGGAACCGGGTTCCTGGCCATCCGTGATGTCTAAATTTTCTGTTTAGGTTGTCACCATGCCGTGCTCTAGGGCAAACCGCACCAGCTCGGTGCGGCTGTTGGTGCCGGTTTTGCTGAACAGGCGGCTGACATATTTTTCGACGTTGCGTACGCTGGTATCGAGGCGGCTGGCGATTTCCTTGTTCATCAGCCCCTCGGCAACCAGATCCAGCACGCTCTGCTCGCGGGGGGTAAGGTCAATGCGAATGTCGGAGGCCACCTTGGCGATGCCGCCCTTCTGGCTCAGCATCGCTTTAATTTCTTCAATCTGGCGGGCCATGACGGCGATATCGGGAATGTCGCCGGAGTCTGGGGTTTGGGCGGCGCGGCGACCGATCAGACTGCTGACGATCGCCACCAGTTCTTCGGGGTCAAAGGGCTTGGAGAGGTAGGCGTCGCAGCCCGAGTTGTAGCCCTGAATGCGATCGCTGGTCATGCCCCGCGCCGTCAAAAACAGCACCGGCAGCCCCTTAAAGCGCACGTCGTCGCGCACCTGGGCCAAAAAGGCGTAGCCGTCGACCTGGGGCATCATGATGTCTGAGATCAGCACATCGGGGGTTTCCTGCTGGAGCAAATCCCAGCCTTCTTTGGCGTTGCTGGCGGCCCGCACCGTAAAGCCGCTGTCTTCTAGGTAGGCCTGCACCGCCTCCCGTAGACCGGGCTCGTCGTCTACCAGTAGAATATTTCCGGCTTGATCAGACATAACACTGTCCCAGATGACCTATTAATGCTCACTTTAACCCGTAATTGCAGGGCCGGAAGCGGTTCAGCCCCAGAAGGCAGATCGACTACCATTGAAGATAGTCCCCTCCAGGCCAAGGGTGGCCTGGGCTAGCGATCGCAGGAGCGTTGATATGGACGGGCCATTTCCCCAGGGCATGCTGAAGAGCGAGTTGCTCAACCGTCTGGCCATTAACCTGGATACTGCCGAAGAGTTTGGCCCGATAGCTGAAGTCTGGGTCAACGGTCGCACTCACCAGGTTCAAGGCGTTGGCTGTAGCGCCGGGGGGCTGCTCCAGCGCCAGAGTCGGCGGTTTTTGTGGTCTCAAATTGGCTCGATTGGCCGCGATGGCGTGGTGGTCAGGGCGGGGGCGCAGATTGAGGCCATCGACGAGCACCTGCAAGACTGCCTGCCCTTGGGCATGGTCGAGATTTGGTCTGACCACGGCGATCGCACCGGCCAGCTCTTCGACTATCGCTTCGACCCGGCCACCGGCAACATTCTGCAATACCTGTTTATCCCTGAGGAGAGCAGCGGTCTGGCTCCTGGTCTGTATGCCCTCGACCCGGTTGCCGTAATCAGCACGGGCCGTCGCCGCATGATGGCAGAAGACGCGGCGCTGCGTTCAGCTCTCCTGATTCAGGCTGACATACCGCAGCCGCCAGAACCTACAGCGCCGCGATCGCCCTTTGATCGCATTCCCCTCGACCGGGTTCCCGACCCCCGCCAGGGCTGGGATGCCGCCGTTAAGACCACCCGTCAGGCCCAGCAGCAGGTGAGCGATCGCCTCCAGGACCAGCGCCAAAAGCTGGGGGCCGAGGCCCAAGACCGCCGCCAAAAGCTCCAGGCCGAGGCCCAAGACAAGCTGGGCGGCCTGCTGGGCAACGTCAAAAAACGCACGCGCCACCTGCGCAACCAGCTGCGGGAAGCCGTTACCGATGCCACCGCCGGGCTGCCTTCGGGGCCAAACCTGCGCGACGACAACGTGCCCACCATCGACGTCAACGCAATGGAACCCTGGCCTGAGGACGATCTGCCCTCAGATCGTCCTCTCTATCGCCCCCCCAATCGCTCAGACAACCGCGACGATTGGACCGACGGTCGCTCCCGACGTCGCTAGAACGGGTTACAGGTCGCGCTGGTAGTCGGCGATCGCCTCCAGTAAATCGGTTTTGCTAGCAGCCGGAATTAGATCGGCCATTGGCACCGTTTTTTGCCCGCCGCCAATGGCCACAGGGGTGTTGGCCAGAATATCGGTCACAGCAGATTCTGTGACTTCATCGCCTACCACTAGCGGGTAGAGCTTTTCGGCCAAGGGGCTGTGCAGTTTGGCATCGCCCAGATACAAGTGCCACTTGGCGACATCGAGGTAAACTTTGTCGCCAATGGCTGCGGCCAGGGCTTCAATGGCCCGAGCTGTAGACGCATCAGACATAACTAAGATTCTCCATTGGGGTCAGGTTTAGCCGTGGGAGACAGCGGCACGGGGGAATAGTCTGCGATCGCAAAGATGTAAACGGCATTGCCTATGAGCACGGGCAGCCAGGTTAGCGTTACTTTAGCGACCCAGGGAACCCAGTTAGGATCTAGGGTATGAAAAAACCACAGCCCAGAATTCACAGCAGTAAATGCCGCTACATGCACCGCGAAGTTAATGCGGTCTTCTAACTTGCGGTAGGCAGGGTCTTCTCGGGTCGGTTTACGGGGCCAACGGGGCGGCATAGGCCAACTATTGCATTCAAAGCTACACCTTCATTCTAAGGGCGTGGGGGCCAAAGGGGTTGGGGCTGGCGACGCAACCGCAACCATGCCCCACTGGCCAATGTAGGCATATATGGCCAGGGCGGCCGCCGTTTGCACATTCAGCGACTGCACCACCCCATACTGAGGGATCATCACCGACTGGTCGCAGGCCGCCGACACGGCAGCAGGAATGCCCGTCAGCTCGCGCCCCAGCACCAGCACCGCCCGCTCTGGAAAACGCAGGTCAGCTAAGGGCACAGCCTGGGGCTGTAGGTCAAGGGCGATCGGGGTATAGCCCCGCTGTCGCTGCTGGTACAGCCACTGGGGCAGGTTCTCCGCTGCACACTCGGCTAAGGGCTGCCACCGATGGGTCGCCACCGCTCCCTGACGAAACTTGCGGTCCTGAACCAGCGTTAGGTCGCTCAGCACTAGCGCCTCTAGCCGAAAGGCTTCGGTAGTGCGGCAGAGCATGCCCAGATTGATCGGATTTTCCACCAGAGTGGCGCACACCATCAGCGCGTGGCGGGGCAAGTTGGGGTACTGGGTACGAACTAGCGCCATACAAAAGATGATGCACGGGTACTGAAGCGACAAATAATTGAAGCAGCCGCTGCCAAAACAAGAAAAGACCCGCCCTACCGAAACAGGCAGCGCGGGCGAAGCAGCATTACTAACCCAGCAATCGGGTGCTTAGGCCGCTAGCAAAGCAATGTTAGAGAACACAAACTCCTGCGAGTCTTCCTGCATGTCGGTGCCGTTCTCAATTGTGGTTTCGATGGCTCGGCGAGAGAGAATATAGTAGCCGCCCACCTCGGTATACTCGTCTTCAAAGTCGCTGAGGCCACCTTTTTGTTCGCCCGTTTTAGGGTCATGGTAGACCGAGTCGTAGCGGTGCGATAGATAGCCCGCCCCGGTATCGTGGCTGCTGTAGGTGTGAATGGTGACGACCACGCCGTGGATGTGGCGGTGTACCATTGAAACCTCGTTGTTTTTGACCTGGTAGCGATCGCCCTCGGCTTTGCCACCCATGAGAATCTCTACCGACCCATCGGGCAGGGTTTCGCCGTAGCTGAAGGTGTTGTTGCCGTGGGAGTCTTCGAACCCGCGTCGAACCCGGTGAATGGAGACCTCAAACAGCTGGCCATGAACCGCCTTTTGGGCCGTATCGTCGGCAATGCCTGTCACGTCGAGCTTGAGGTCGGCACTGACCTTGACCTGGCCCGTGTGGCTCTGGCCATTGTGGGTAAAGGTGACATCAGCTGTATAGCCAGGAAAGGCCGCATCCCACGTGTAGCGGTTTTCGTAGGCCGCCCGAAAAAAGTCCCGTGCGGCGAGTTGAGTTCCAACCATCAAAAAATCTCCCGGTGAATGTCGGTCGGCAACAGCGGGGCGCTGTTACACGAGGGTTTCTCTAGCATACCGATTCTAGCCTTCCACCGCCTGCGCCTGTGCCTAAGCAGGCTGATTGGGTCTGTACTTTAGAGTTTTCTAAAACCGTAGTCTGGTTTACAGCCTGCTTAGGGATGCTTCTTTAAGATGAAAATCCAATGTTTACCTCAGGCCATTGCGGCTGAAAATTTTGCCGATAGATAGGCCTTTAAAGGCTTGTTCTGGCGATACTTTTCCACAGGCATATGTGGAGGACTATGTATTGGGCGAGCGCTTCAGCCCTTACTCGGTAATACTCTTTGCCTGCGACTACGTTCTTAGCGTGCTAAAGCAGCACGTTATCCACAGATTTTTCTGCGGCTGTGGATAACGTGTGGTAAGTGCGGGCTGAATAGGGGTGCGATCGGGCAGGGGAATGTCCCAGCCCTAGGCCTGTATTTTCAGCGCATACTCATCCATAGCCAAAAACAGGTCGCTGAGCTGGGCTACCGTGGTAAACGGGTTTAGCAGTACCGCTTTTAGCCACCGCTGCCCCCGAAACACCGGCAGCGACAAAAACGTTTGGTGCTGGTTCAGCAAATACTGCTGTAGGCCAGCATTCCAGCTATCCCACTGGTCAGGTGGCAGGGCCGCTGGGCAGCCTCGAAAGCAGATCAGGTTCATGTCTGGGTGGCTCGCCAGCTCCAGCCAGGGCCGCTGCCGCACCTGGGCGACAAAGTGATCCGTGAGGGCATAGCTGGCATCGATCAATTCGGCGCAGCCCGCTTTGCCCAGGTGGGCCAGGGTCAGCCACAGCTTCAGCACGTCGGTGTGGCGGGTGCCCTGCACCGACAGTTCGCCCAGGTTGGCCCAGTCGGCTTCGGTATTCATGTAGGGGGCCGAAACTCGAAAGTGGCTGTGCAGCAGGCCCATGTCGCGAAACAGCACCGAAGCGCAGGTTTTGGTGACGTACAGCCATTTCTGCGGATTAAACGTAACCGAATCAGCCTGCTCAATGCCCGCTAGCCGGTAACGGTGGGTGGGTGAGAAGGCGATCGCGCCGCCGTAGGCCGCATCGATATGTAACCACAGGCTATAGGCCTGAGCAATGCGGGCAATTTCGGGCAGGGGGTCAATATTGCCCGTCACCGTCGTCCCCGCCGTCGCCACCACCGCAAAGGGTTTTTGCCCGCGTGCGATCGCGCCCTGAATTTTTGCTTCCAAAGTACCGATATCCATCTGGCCTTGGGCGTTGGCTGGTATCGGCACCACCCCATTCAGCCCCAGCCCCAGCAGCATACCCGCCTTTTGAATCGAGGTGTGGGCCAGTTCTGAGGCAAAGATCATAGGCGGCGGCCCACCGGCTAGCCCCTCGTATAAACAGCCGAGCTTGACATTGCGGGCCACCGTCAGGGCTTGCAGATTGGCCAGGGTGCCGCCGCTCGCCAGCAGCCCCCCAGAAGCTTCGCCCAGCCCAAACAGCTGGGCGATCTCTGCCAGCAGCAGCGGCTCTAGCCGCGATAGGGCCGGAGACATTTCAACGCTCAGCATGTTGTTGTTGAGCGCTGCCGCCACCCAGTCACCGACGATAGACGCCGTACTGGGCAGTGGGTCCATATGGCCCATGTAGCCGGGGTGTGATGGGTTCATCGACTGAGCCATCAGATCGCCCAGCGCGTCGAGCAGGGGCGCGATCGCCGTCGGCTGTTCAGGAATTCCTTGAAAGGAAATGCCTTGAACCGATGGCAGGGGCACATGATCACTCGCCCCCGCCAGGTAGTCAAGAATTTGCGCCGCTACCTGCTGAAATACAGCCTCAATGGCCGCTCGATTGTGGCCCTGGGGGTCAATAAAGGCATTGGCGGGCAGAGCAAGAAAAGCCAACGGGCACCTCTAGCGGGGGAACATAGCTTAATTATCTCGCTAATGCGACCCTGCCAAGGCGATCGCTCGACGCAAAGTAATCCTGTGAAGCACCCCTTAGTCTTCTCTGTCGTTTGGCTCTCGACGCCCTAAAGAGGCTGAATCAAGATCGGCGACGATAGATGTTCCTGGGGCGCGCTGGCTCGTTCTTGGGTAATGGCGATCGCCCGCACTAGGCCAGGATCACGACGATACACCGCAGGCAAATCGATCGGCTGCGTCACATTGCCCTGCTCATCGACGGTAAACACCGTAGTCAGAATGGCGTTCTTTTGATCTACGGTGGCCGGGGCGTTGGAATCTAGCACCGTCCACAGCACGTACACCTGGCCCGGCTCCAGCGGCGGCAAATTTTCTACCGTCAGCGAACCCGCCAGAGTATCAGGGTTGAGCACTACCTGGGCCTGTCCCGGTGTGGCGGCATCGGGCGAACTCAGGCCAACGGTAATGGTGTTACCGCTGGGGCGACTGGCCCGCTCTAGCTGCAGCGTGCGCCACAGCAGCAGATTGCTGAGGCTCAAGCCCGCAATCAGCGTGGCAGCAGCCCTCCAAGCCAGCGGCCAGCGCCGCGATCGCCCCATTGGGGTAGACGCCAGTTTACCCGCGATCGCCGTCACCGACGGTGTGGGCGTAGCCAGCTCGTCCCTCGCCGACCCCAGCACAGCCTGCCTCAGGTGAGCCGGAGGAGAAACCGGATCGCCATCATAGGCCACTTCTAGGGCCTGCTGCATCTGGTCGATCTCCCGCTGCAGGCCGGGGTCCGCCGCCAGCAGTCGAGCCAGGGTCGCCGATTCCTCCGGGCTGAGGTCGTAGAGAACGTAGCCCGCCAGCAGGTTCTGTAGTTGTTCGGGTGAAATAGCCCCGGTCATGGCACTAGTTATCGCAGCGATCTTGGAGGATTTGCCGGAGCTTGAGCAGCCCTCGACGAGAGTGAGTCTTGACGGTGCCCAGGGGAGTGTCAAGCTGCTCAGCAATGGTGGCCTGGGATAGACCTTCATAGTAGGCCAGCCGCAGGATTTGCTGCTGGTTGGCCGAGAGCTGAGCCAGCGCTGCCCTCACCTCCTCAGAGCGTTCGGCCTGGGCCAGGGCGTCGGCGGGAGTAGGGGAAGAGGGCTGATCAGCGGCCTGGAGCCGAGTGATGGAGTCACGGGCCGACTGATGCGATCGCAGGCGGTCTATAGCCCGCGATCGCGTCAAAATGGCCAGGTAGGTTCGAAATGAACCACGCTGGGGGTCGTAGGCCGTCGATTGGGCCAGCTTGACGAAGATGTCCTGGGTCAGGTCCTCGGCCTCCTGGGCGTGGCCCAACACCTTGAGCGCTATCCCGTAGACCAGTCCGCTGTGGCGATCGTAGAGCGTTCCCAGGGCACTCGCCTGCCCTGCCTTTAGGGCCAACCACAGGTCTGCATCGCTCAGCGTTTCGGCATCAGTCGAGGTCAGTTGTTCAAAGTCCATATCCGCCGAAGGCTCAGACACTCGCCTCGCCGTCTCGGTTGCCCTGAGGCGAAGATGTACCACAGTCATTTTCTATACAATGCCATGATTTGTGTCTATTGAATCCTATCGGGCCGCCGCCTTTGCCGCCGCTGCCCGATGGCATACTGCACTGCAATGCCTAGGCGGGCATCAGAATACCGCGCAGCTCACCGCCCCGATTGCGGGTGGTGTGCAGATCGAGGTACAACATGCCGTTTTGCAGGGCCTGGAGTTGCTCAGGGGTAAGGGTATAGTCGCCCATGGCGCTGCCGCTCCGCCCGGTGTCGTCCATGGTTACCTCTAAGGCATACTGAAACGGCCCGTTTTCGCTGGGGCTGCCCCGATGGATGTGGAAGGCCGAGGTAATGTTGGGGTTGGGGGGATCGACCGGATCGCTGCCGTAGTCGCGCATAGCGCTCGTCAATTCTCGAAAGCTACCTCGCACTACCAGGCGATCGCCCGCCAGCGCTGCCCCAACCACCCCACGGGCATCGGTCACTGGCAAATTGGGCACAACATTCTGGGGGCTGAGCATCGCCACATAGGTAACGATGGAGCTACTGGAAGCCCCCTGGGCCAACAGCGGTGCCGTTGCCGCCACCAGGTTAGCGTCAAGTTGCGCGCCTGCAGAAAAGCCGTCGTTCAAAGTAGGTGCGGTCACCGCTATCCTCGATACCGCTAGCGGCGAATAAGCCAACACCCGGCCCACCAGAGGGGAATATAAGAGAACCACAAATAGGCAAGTCACCAAGACAATGAAGCCATTCTGCAGATTTTTTCGTTTAGTAAACATAGTGCTTTCATCCAACCCGTTAGTTGATGTCCCCGTCGGTAGAGACTTACATCCAGTACGTCAACCGTTCTAATTTGGATGCAGGTAAAGCGACACAGATAGCAGATGCACAGATAACGAGTGCAGAGCACGACGGGGCGATCGCCAAACCCTTTCAGAAGCCGGCCAAAAGCGCTATATGTGAAATACCCCCTCGCCCTGGCTGCGCCGCATGAAGCTTTCCTGCCAACCGTTTACCGTTCACAAGCGCGTACCGCTCACCATCAGTCGCGGCACCACGGCCCAGTCCACCAACCTCTGGCTCAGGCTCAGCGCCGAGGGGATCGAAGGCTGGGGAGAAGCGGCCCCGTTTTCGATCGGCACTCACCAACAAACACTGGAGATGTTGCAGGCCGATGTAGCCCGCTTGCATCAGGCGCTAGAGTCGTTTCATCCCTTCGATCGCCAAGCGATTGAAGCCGTTGTAGCCGAGTTATCTATCCACTCCGCCAGCCGCGCCGCCCTGGATGTGGCCCTGTGGGACTGGTGCGGTAAGGCCACCGGGCAGCCAGTCTGGCGGCTGCTAGGGCTAGACCTGAGCCAAATTCAGCCCACTTCGGTAACGGTCGGCATTTCATCGCCTGAGGCCGCCCGGCAGCGATCGCAGGATTGGCTACAGCAAACCTCAGCCCGTGCCCTTAAGGTAAAGCTGGGCAGCCCCAACGGCATTGAGGCCGATCGCGCCATGTTTCAGGCCGTATACGATCATGTCCCCGTCAGCGTCAGCCTCAGCGTCGATGCCAATGGCGGCTGGACGCTGGCGGATGCTAAATCAATGGCGGAATGGCTGAGCGATCGCCGCGTTACCCACCTCGAACAACCCCTGCCCGTGAGCCAGAATGCCGATCTGGTAAATCTGAAGCAGCACTCGCCAATTCCAGTCTTTGTAGACGAAAGCTGCTTTAGCAGCTCCGATATTCCCCACCTAGCGAATTTAGTGGATGGCATTAACATTAAGCTTATGAAAGCAGGCGGACTCAGCGAAGTGCTCAGGATGATTCATACTGCTCAGGCCTGTGGCCTGCAGATCATGTTTGGCTGTTATTCAGACAGCAGCCTGGCCAATGGCGCAATGGCGCAGCTCTCGCCCCTGGCCCACTACCTGGATCTCGACAGCCACCTCAACCTGCGCGACGATCCCTTTACTGGGATCGCACTGGTCGAGGGTCGTCTGCTGCCCTCCCATCAACCTGGACTTGGACTCAGCTATGCACCTGACGCCCGATAGCCGCATCGCCCTGCTCATGCACGAGGGCACCCAGAGCACGATGGGCAAAACCGGGCTGGCGCTGCTGCGCTTTAGCCAGTCGCCGATTGTAGCCGTGATTGATTACCAGGCGGCGGGGCGATCGCTGGTTGAGCTAACCGGCATCGACAAACCGATCCCCGTGGTTGAGTCGCTGACTGAGGCTCTCACCTTCACCCCAGATGTGCTCACCATCGGCATTGCCCCGTCCGGCGGCAAGCTGCCCGAGGCCTGGTTTCAGGAAATCGAGCAGGCCGTCAAAGCTGGTTTAAGCATCGTCAACGGTCTGCACACGCCCATGGCCGACCATCCTGCCCTACAGCCCTGGCTCAGGCCATACCAGTGGATTTGGGATGTACGACAAGAACCCGAGGGCCTCATCGTAGGCAGTGGCCAGGCCAGGCAGCTAGCCTGCAAGCGCATCTTGACCGTGGGTACCGATATGTCTGTGGGCAAAATGTCTGCCACGATTGAACTGCATCGCGCCTGTCTGCGGCGCGGGCTGCGTTCCAAGGTCATTGCCACCGGGCAAACCAACCTCATGCTGGGGGATGACGGCGTACCCTTAGATGCTATTCGGGTCGATTATGCATCAGGCGCAGTTGAACAGCAGCTCATGCGCTACGGTCCAGAGCACGATTTTATTTTTGTAGAAGGGCAGGGGTCGTTGCTCAATCCAGCTTCAACCGCAACGCTGCCTTTGCTAAGGGGCA
Organism: Nodosilinea sp. AN01ver1; assembly: GCF_050565655.1. Lineage (NCBI taxonomy): Bacteria > Bacillati > Cyanobacteriota > Cyanophyceae > Nodosilineales > Nodosilineaceae > Nodosilinea > Nodosilinea sp. AN01ver1. Next base: position 189,311 of record NZ_JBNXVS010000003.1, read on the forward strand.
CTCAGCCAACCCACTTGGTGCTGGTCCATCGGGCGGGGCAGAGCCATATTCACAACTTTCCCAATGTCAAAATTCCCGATCTACCCAATGTGGTGACACTGTACGAACAGGTGGCTACAGCAGCAGGGGCATTTTACCCGGCTAAAGTAGTTGCGATCGCCCTCAACACCGGCCACCTTACCGCCATTGAGGCCAAGGCTGCCGTGCAACATGTTGAAGCACAAACAAATTTGCCCTGTGCAGACATCTTCCGTACAGGGGCCGAAAAACTATTGGCACCAATCTTGGCCTAGGCCAGGCTACTTTTTGCGGAGGCGATAGGTGATGCGTCCCTTGGTCAAGTCGTAGGGAGTGAGTTCTACCTTGACGCGATCGCCCGGCAAAATTTTGATGTAGTTACGACGAATTTTTCCTGAAATGTGGGCTAACACATTAAACCCATTATCCAAATCAACCCGAAACATGGCGTTCGGTAACGATTCGGTAATGGTACCCTCCATCTCAATTAGGTCTTGCTTAGACAAGCTGACTTCTCCCTAAGTACAAAATAACAGGCTGACTCTAGCATAACCCCAGCACCTACTCCGTTACCAGGCGCTTAAGGTCGGCGTATACGGCTTCCATGGTCTGATTTCCGTCCACCGATACGAGTTGCTGACGGCTGCGATAGAAATCAATCAGCGGTTCCGTTTGCTGACGGTAAACCTCAAGTCGATTCAGAATCACCGACTCTTCGTCATCCTTTCGTCCTCGCTGCAGGAGGCGAGCGACAATGACATCATCCTCAACATCGAGGTTGATTACAAAGTCGGCAGGTTGTTCGATCTGATCCAACAGCTTCTGCAAAAATTCCGCCTGAGGCACATTTCGAGGAAAGCCATCCAGCAGCCAACCCTTCTGAGAGTCATCCTGACCTAGGCGCTCCTCAATCAGATCGAGGATGAGCTCATCAGGCACAAGTTCGCCAGCGCTCATGTAGTGATCTGCCTTTTGGCCAAGTTCACTGCCTGCTGCCACCGCCGATCGCAAAATATCCCCGGTAGAAATATGAGGTACCTCACAATCTTTGGCTAACAACGCAGCCTGAGTCCCCTTGCCTGCCCCCGGTGGCCCTAGAAAAATAAGTCGCGTCACTACTGTTTCACCATTCCTTCGTAGCGCTGGGAAATTACGTAGGTCTGGATCTGCTTAGCGGTGTCAATGGCAACTCCGACCAAAATTAGAAGTGAGGTAGCACCAAAACCGCGAAAGGTCTGTACCCGTGTCAGGCTCTCAACAGCGCTAGGCACAACCGCCACCATCCCCAAGAAAATAGCACCCAGAAAAGTCAAGCGATTCAGGATACGGCTGATGTACTCAGTGGTAGCCTTGCCGGGGCGAATGCCGGGAATGCTAGCTCCCATCTTCTTCAAGTTACGGGAAACATCGTCGGGGTTCATCACCAGCGACGAGTAGAAGTAGCTAAAGAAAAGAATCAGCACCAGGTAGAGCGAAACGTAGAACCAGGAGGTCGGGTTCAGGTAGTTGTTCACAAACTGACCAAACGCCGGATTAGACACGTACTGGGTTAGCGAAATGGGCAGCACCAGCACCGCAGAGGCAAAGATGATCGGCATTACACCGCCCTGGTTGAGGCGCAGGGGCAAATAGTTGCTCTGCTCTAGATACAGCTTGCGCCCCACCTGGCGACGAGCAGAAATAATTGGAATCCGGCGAGTGCCCTCTTGGACAAAGACAATGCCGACAATCATGGCCAGAAAGGCCAGCATGAGGATAATGACGCCACCGACTAAACCGCGATCGCCGCTTTGAGCTAGCTCAATGGTCTGACCCAAAGAACGTGGCAACGTCGACACAATGTTGAGAAAAATCAGCAGCGAAGCGCCATTACCGATACCGCGCTCGGTGATTAGCTCACCTACCCACATCACAAACATTGAGCCCGCCGTCAGGGCAATTACTGTTTGTGCAACAAAAGCCGGACCCGGAACTTCTGCAAACTGGTACAGCAAAAATGACGACAGCAGCGTGCTTTGTAAAATCGCCCAGCCCAAGGCAACGTAGCGAGTAATCTGAGAAATCTTGCGTCGCCCAGCCTCACCCTCGTTCTTTTGTAGATCTTCAAGCTGGGGCAGAGCCGCGGTCAGCAACTGCATGATAATCGAGGCATTGATGAAGGGCAAAATGCCCAGGGCAAAGATACCCAGAGCCGACAGACCGCCGCCCACGAAAATATCTAAAAACCCCACAAAGCCTGCCAGACTGCCAGACTGAATCGAGGCGGCAAAGGCCTGACGATCAATTCCTGGCACTGGAATAAAAATTCCAAGTCTGACCAATACCAGCAGTCCCAGAGTCACCAGCAGACGACTGCGCAGGCCAGCAGCCTGCGCCATCTGCATAAAGGTTTCCTGCGCGCTGGGATTCTTACCCCGACTTACGACCATGCAACAACACCTCAGCCCTACGGTTAGCAATACATTGACGGCAGTTCGTACCTATATCTTCTATAGATACTTCCCCATCCAGTCTAAGGGATAGGAGAACCATCTCGCTATGCGACCACTTCGCAGGTGCCGCCAGCTTGCTCAATTTTTTCCTTGGCCGCTTGGGTAAATGCAGCTGCCCTAACATTTAAGGCTACGCCCAGCTCACCATCACCCAGTACCTTTAAGGGGCCATCGTTGGTGGTTAAAATGCCAGCTTCTAGCAATGATTCAAGGGATACATCAGTCCCCGCAGCTAAGTCAGCTAATCCTTTGACATTGATGATGGTGTATTCCTTCTGGTTGACCAGAGGAAAGTGCTTAAGCTTGGGAATGCGGCGGTAAAGAGGCATTTGACCACCTTCAAAACCGGGGCGAGTGCCGCTACCCGATCGCGATTTTTGGCCCCGCATGCCGAAGCCGCAGCTAGCCCCCTGCCCCGCCGAAATACCGCGACCAACGCGGCGACGGCGGCGCTTAGAGCCTACTTGTGGTTGTGCGTCGTTGATTCTCATGGCTGAGGAAAATAGAAACAGCGATACCGAAAGGAACTAAACCTTGTTCAAGTCCAAAAGTGAAGTGTTACCTAAGGGTAAACCACAGATCTCGAACTGAACTTGGTTTAAACGTACAAATTTTCGACTGGAATATCGCGCTCTTCGGCTACATCAGCGAAGGTGCGCAGGGAGGCCAAGGCATCTGCAGCCGCCCGGGCGTTATTGAGGGGGTTATTAGATCCCAACTGCTTAGCCAGCACGTTGCGTACCCCGGCCAGTTCTAATACGGTGCGGACAGCGCCACCAGCAATTACCCCAGTACCAGGAGCCGCAGGGCGCATGAACACTTTCGCACCACCGCCAATACCGCTAGAGGGGTGAGGAATCGAGTAGGAGCGAGTTAGAGGCACATCAACTAAGTGCTTCTTGCCATCGGCTACGCCCTTCTTCACAGCGCCAATCACATCCCCAGCCTTGCCGACGCCAACGCCAACCTGTCCCTTTTCATTACCAACCACGACAATGGCCCTGAAGCTGAGTTTTTTACCCCCCTTCACAACCTTGGTCACGCGGCGAATTTGAACGACGCGCTCTTGCCAGTCTGTTTTTTTCTCTTTAGTACGCGCTTCTTTGCGACGGTTTGCCATGCCTTTCCCCAGCCTTATTTACATCAAGCAGAATTAGAACGTTCCAACTAAATACTTATTCAGAATGTCGGTCAGATAAGCCTACGTTTGTTGAGCTCGGAGTCTGTAGAACAGACACTTTTTTAGATGGAATATTCTGAAATGTTTTCGATTTGCAACTGACGGATCGAATCCTAGAGGCTCAAACCAGCTTCCCGAGCCGCATCAGCCAGAGCAGCCACTCGTCCGTGGTAAAGTTTGCCGCCCCGGTCAAAAACGACCTGAGTTATACCAGCCTTCAGCGCTCGCTCAGCCACTAGCTTGCCGACTACTGCAGCTGAGCCCTGGGTCGCGCCCGTTTCGTCCTTCAAAACATCTGGCTCAACGGTTGAAGCCGCTACCAGAGTGTGATGGGCCGTATCGTCAATGATCTGAGCATAGATGTGCTGGTTCGAGCGAAACACGGCCAGACGTGGCCGTTCAGGGGTGCCAAACACGCGGCGACGAATGCGGGCGTGACGGCGACGAGTTAATTCTTTACGACTTGCTTTCATGGCTTACTTCTTCCCTGACTTACCGGCCTTACGTCTGACCTGCTCACCGGCGTAGCGCACGCCCTTGCCCTTATAGGGTTCAGGAGGACGGCTCGCCCGAATGCTGGCGGCAATGTTACCGACCAACTCCTTATCAATGCCGCTGATAACTACGTTGGTGTTGTTCTCAACGACAAATTCAATGCCCGCAGGCGGTTCAAAGACAACGGGATGACTATAGCCCAAACTGAGGTTGAGGTTACGGCCCTGTAGCTGAGCTCGATAGCCAATACCCTGAATCTCCAGACGCTTTTGGTAACCGTTGGAAACCCCTTCAACCATGTTGGCAACCAGGGTACGGCATAGACCGTGACGCTCACGGGCGAGCCGGGAGTCATCTTTGCGGTTCACCAATACGGTGTCGCCCTCTTGAACTACTACAACGCCATTGGGCAAGGTGCGAGACAGCTCACCCTTGGGCCCTTTAACCTGAACATCCTGACCGTCAATCGTGACTGACACCTTAGCCGGGACTGGGATTGGCCGTTTGCCAATACGTGACATGATGCAAAACTCCTAAATCCTTAGCACTCGATAACGCCCTTAATGACTAGTGGCAGGGGAATGACACATTTGCCGGAACCCCTTACCGAACTGGCCTGACTACCAGACATAGCAAAGCACTTCACCACCAATACCCTGACGGCGAGCATCGCGATCGGTCATGATGCCACTGGATGTGGAAACAATGGCAATGCCGATACCGCCCAGCACCCGGGGCAGCTCTTTCCGGTTGGAGTACACGCGCAGGCCAGGCTTACTAACGCGGGTGAGATTACGAATGATGGGCTGACGGGTTTTGCCCTTGTACTTGAGGGCGACCACTAGCTGAGGCCGTTCTTCAACGGTTGTCTCAGAGTAATCAGTGATAAAGCCTTCCTCCTTCAGTACCTTGGCAATACTCCGGGTCATCCGGGTTGAAGGAATGCCCACGGTTTGGTGCCGCGCTAGATTCGCATTCCTGATGCGAGTCAACATATCCGCAATTGTGTCGTTAGCAGCCATAGTTCTAGTACGCGTATAAACCTGTGTTAGTTGTCACGGAACGGCATACCCAATTCCTTGAGTAGCGCTCGGCCTTCTTCATCGGTGCTGGCGGTGGTCACGATGGTGATATCCATACCGCGAATCTGATCGATGCTGTCGTAGTCAATTTCAGGAAAGATTAGCTGCTCCCGCAGACCCAGAGTATAATTGCCGCGCCCATCAAAACTTTTGGGACTAATGCCGCGAAAGTCGCGAATGCGGGGCAGGGTCAGGTTGATAAGTCGATTTAGAAAGGCGTACATGCGATCGGAGCGCAGGGTTACCATAATTCCAACGGGCATACCCTGGCGAATTTTGAAACCTGCGATCGCCTTCTTAGCGCGGGTAACGACCGGGCGCTGACCGGTAATGAGGGCCAGTTCGCTCAGAGAAGACTCTAGCGCTTTGGCATTCTGAGATGCTTCACCCAAACCCCGATTGACGGTTACTTTGATAACCTTGGGCACCTGGTGAATGTTTTCGTACTTAAACTGCTCCATCAGTTTAGGTACTACTGTGTCTTTGTATATGGTCTTGAGCTGGTCGGTCATGGGTCGTTTCTTCTGCTTTCCTGGGCTTGGTCAGGACTAGATTTCTAGAGTCGGCCAGTGGGCCTAGTCAATAATTTCTCCGGTCTTCTTCAGCATCCGCACTTTACGACCGTCTTCGGTAAAGGTGTAAGCAACCCGACTCGCTACTTTCTCTTTTTCGGAGTACAGCATGACGTTGGAACTGTGGATGGGAGCCTCTTGGGTCACAATTTGTCCCGACTCCCCTTCCTGCTGAGGCTTGATATGCTTGGTGCGAATGTTGACGCCTTGCACAATTATTTGGCTGGTTTTGGGAATAACGGTGAGGACTTCACCAACTTTGCCGCGATCGCGCCCAGCAATTACCTGAACCGTATCTCCCTTGCGTACGTGAACCTTATGGCGCACGGGTGTCTTAGATGTTGTTGCCATTAGAGAACCTCCGGTGCTAGCGACACAATTTTGGTAAAGTTCTTGTCGCGCAGTTCACGGGCAACCGGGCCAAACACACGGGTACCTTTAGGGTTGCCGTCCTGGTTGATAATCACAGCAGCATTGTCATCAAAACGAATGCTCATTCCACTGCTGCGGCGCAACCCCTTCTTAGTACGCACGACTACGGCCCGCACTACATCCGATTTTTTCACGCCCATGTTGGGTAGGGCATCCTTGACTACGGCGATGATTACATCCCCGACCCCGGCATAGCGACGGTTGCCGCCCAGCACACGGATACACATGAGCTTCCGAGCACCGCTGTTATCTGCCACGTTTAAGTACGATTCTTGCTGAATCACAATCTCCCCCTATGCGTCTGCCGCGCGATTAACAATGTCAGCCACCACCCAGCGCTTGGTTCGGCTCAGGGGACGAGTTTCAAGAATTCGCACTTGATCGCCTTCCTGGCAAGAATTCTCCTCGTCGTGGGCCTTGTAGCGCTTAGTGCGCACCACAATCTTGCCGTACTTAGGATGGGAGGTCCGACTTTCTACAGCAACTACGACGGTTTTGTCCATCTTGTTGCTGACTACCATCCCCACTCGTTCTTTAACCGCCATTTGCTTTACCTATTCCCTACACTGATACCGATTCTGTTGTGGCCGCTACCACTGCACTGGCCTGAGCCGCCGCCTCTTCGCCTAGGGCGGCTAGCTGACGCTCCCGCTGAACCGTCATCAGCTGAGACAGGCGGTGCCGAGCATGTTTAAACTGGTGGTTCTGCTTATCGAGCTGCCGAGTGGCTTTTTGAAAACGCAGTTGAAACAGTTCGCGTTTAGTTTCGGCGATCGCAGTCAGTAGCTCCTCGTCGCCGAGATCGCGGGCCTCTTTAATTTTTGACAGTGCCATTGCTTATGCCTCCTTGCTGTCGCGGGCGATGAACTTGGTTTTGAAGGGCAGCTTAAAGGCAGCAAGCCGCATGGCCTCACGGGCGGTCGACTCGGGCACCCCGGCAATTTCAAAGACGATGCGACCTGGTTTCACCACCGCGACCCAGAACTCGGGGTTACCTTTACCCGAACCCATCCGGGTTTCTGCCGGACGCATGGTTACGGGCTTATCGGGAAAAACGCGAATCCAGATTTTGCCACCCCGTCGAACATAGCGGGTCATCGCCCGACGAGCGGCCTCGATCTGGCGAGACGTCAACCAGCAGGGCTCAATTGCCTGGAGGGCAAAATCTCCAAAGTTAATATCGCTGCCCCGCTGAGCCATTCCGCGCATACGCCCGCGGTGCTGCTTGCGAAATTTAGTTCGTTTTGGACTAAGCATGGATCGGCACTCGTGAAGTCACAGGTCAAAAGCAATCAAAAATTGGAGCAATCAAAGCAACGTAGGGAAGGCTCTAGTCTTCGTTAGAGCGGTCCTCAAACTGCGGTCGGCGGCGGGGCTGTCGGCGGCGAGGTTGAGCATTGGGAACCGCCGGGGCCTCTTCTTGTCCAGGAATAATTTCGCCTTTAAAGATCCACACCTTGACGCCCAAAATGCCGTAGGTAGTTTGAGCCGTGGTGTAAGCATAGTCAACGTCAGCCCGCAAGGTATGAAGAGGCACTCGACCCTCGCGAGTCCATTCAGTACGAGCAATTTCAGCGCCATTGAGACGACCGCTTACCTGAATTTTGATGCCCTCAACACCGGCTCGTTGAGCCCGCTGAATAGCCTGACGAACTACCCGACGGAACGAAACCCGACGCTCTAGCTGCTGAATGATGTACTCCGCTACCAGAGCGGCATCAGCATCAACCCGATTCACCTCAACCACGTTGACGCGAATCTGACGACTGGAGTCTTTGAGCAGTTTCTGCACGCCCACACGCAGAGCTTCAATGCCAGCGCCGCCGCGACCTACGACCACTCCAGGGCGAGCCGTTCGCACTTCAAGATCAATCTGGTCGGCCTTACGCTCAATGCGAATGTCGGCAATGCCAGCATTGCTCAACGTCTTTTGAACATACTCGCGAATGCGGTAGTCTTCCTGAAGCAGGTCAGGATAGCGAGTTCCCTCGGCAAACCAGCGAGAGCGGTGCTCTTGAACCACGCCAAGGCGAAACCCGGTTGGATGAATCTTGTGTCCCACGAACTAACCCTCTGGAAATTGGTGCTTGAACAACTGGTGTTTGAACGGCGGTATCGATCTAGCGAACGCCCACTACTCGGCAGCCGGAGCTACGGCAATGGTGATGTGACAAGTTGGCTTGCGAATTTGGTAGGCTCGCCCCTGTGCTCTAGGACGGAATCGCTTTAGCGCTGGACCAGCATCGGCAAATGCTTCGCTCACTACCAACCCAGCAGGGTCAAGTCCGTTGTTGTGTTCAGCGTTGGCAACCGCCGAACGCAATACTTTAATAATGGGTTCACAGGCTTTGTAGGGCATGAACTCTAGAATGATGAGCGCATCCCGATAGCTTTTACCGCGAATTTGGTCGAGCACTCGACGCACCTTCCGGGGCGACATGCGCACGTAGCGGGCCACCGCTTTAACCTGCTCTGAGGTATCTACAGCCATTTCTCCAGTTCCTCTACCTAATACCTAACGACGAGCTTTTTTATCGGTCTTAGCGTGGCCGCGAAAGGTTCGCGTGGGAGCAAACTCGCCTAGCTTATGGCCCACCATCTGCTCAGTGACGTAGACCGGCACATGCTGGCGGCCATTGTGCACCGCGATGGTGTGACCAATCATTTGGGGCAAGATTGTCGATGCCCGTGACCAGGTTTTAATCACCTGCTTGTCGCCCTTGGTGTTGAGGGCTTCAATTTTAGAGAGCAAGTGATCGGCCACAAAGGGACCTTTTTTCAATGAGCGAGACATGATGCTTCAGCGCCAATAACAGTTCAAGAAACAGCCAACCGAGACACACTGGTTGTCGGCAACGCCTAGGCGTTACGACCGCCGCGCCCCCGCTTCGACACACGACGACGACGACGGACCACGTACTTATCGCTGTCTTTGTTTTTCTTGCGGGTTTTGTAGCCTAGAGCCGGCTTACCCCAAGGGGTAACCGGACCAGAGCGTCCAATGGGAGCCCGGCCCTCACCGCCGCCGTGGGGGTGGTCGACTGGGTTCATAACGCTACCCCGAACCTCGGGACGGCGACCCAACCAGCGCTTGCGGCCTGCCTTACCCAAACTGACGTTGCGAACGTCGGCGTTACCTACCTGGCCAATGGTGGCATAGCATTCGCGGCGTACCATGCGCACTTCGGTGGAAGGCAACTTGAGGGTGACGTAATCGCCTTCTTTAGCGACTACCTGAGCCCCAGCTCCAGCCGAGCGCACCATTTGTCCGCCCTTGCCAGCCTGCATCTCAACATTGTGCACCGTCGTGCCCAGGGGAATCTTGTAGAGAGGCAAAGCGTTGCCGACCTCTAAGGGCGCGTCCGGCCCAGAGATGACCGTGCTGCCAACGGCTAGCCCGCCGGGAGCTAGGATATAGCGCTTCTCGCCGTCTTCGTAGTGAAGCAAAGAGATGCGAGCATTGCGGTTTGGGTCGTACTCAATGGAGGCTACCTTGGCAGGAATGCCTAACTTATCGCGACGGAAGTCAACGACGCGGTACAGACGCTTATGACCACCACCGCGGTGACGACAGGTGATTACTCCGCGATTGTTGCGCCCTTTTGGACGATGCTTCGACTTAGTCAGCGACTTTTCAGGTTCACTGCGGGTGATCTCGGCAAACTCGGAAACAGTTCGCTCACGAGTACCAGGGGTATAGGGTCGGTAGGAACGGATGCCCATGGGATTACTTGCTGGCTACACGGCTAAAGGTCGGACAAGTGAAAAGCTCAACTCTGCCAACCCGTTAAAGGTCGGGGAAGAGGGGAATGGAATCGCCAGCGGCTAGGGTGACCACAGAGCGCTTGTAGTGGGGACGATTACCTACAAAGCGACCCATCCGGCGCTTTTTCTTAGGAGGGTTGTAGGTATTGACCGCAACCACTTTGACATCAAACAACTCTTCGATCGCCGCCTTAATTTGCAGCTTGTTAGCGCGGGGGTCAACTTCGAAGACGTACTGATTGTTCTCCAGCAGGAGCGTGGCTTTTTCGGTCACCAGGGGCCGACGGATTAGATCAGCCAGAGATGGGGTGTTGGCGGCATTAATCACTGTAAACCTCCTGGATGGCCTCAAGGGCTGGGGACGTAATTACGAGATGGTCAGCGTTGAGCAAGTCGTGAACATTGAGATTGGCGGCGGTAATTAGCTTGACGTTCTCAATGTTGCGGGCCGATAGATAAACTAATTCTTGCCGTTCAGCAATCACCAGCAAAATTTTGGCGTTGGGGTCAATGCCCCAGCGATCGATCGCATTGAGTAGTTCGCGGGTTTTGGGCCGGGAAAACTTATCCTCAAACCCTTCAACCACCACCAAATCGTCAATTCTGCTTTGAAGAACGGTACGCAGGGCAAGCCGCCGCTCTTTGCGGTTCATCTTGACGCTGTAGTCACGCGGCTTGGGGCCAAAAATTACGCCACCACCACGCCACAGGGGAGAGCGGTTAGACCCAGCGCGAGCCCGTCCCGTTCCTTTTTGCCGCCAGGGCTTGCGACCACCGCCCCTAACCTCAGCCCTAGTTTTGGTGGAAACTGTGCCCTGTCGGGCATTGTTCATTTGCCGCACCAGGGCGCGATGGACGATATGAGAGGCAGTCTCTGCTTTGGCAACCTGAAGATCTAGGGATGCCGTACCCGCCTCTTCGCCCTCCCAGTTTTTTACAACGCACTCAACCATTGTCTGAACCTATCTCTTAAAAAGCTCTGAATGCCTAGAGGCCGAACCGTCCGCCGTCTGCTGAGACCTAAGCCTTAACCCATTGGGCTGGGGCAATGCTCAGCAACCCACCGGGCTTGCCGGGGATAGCGCCTTTGATCAACAGCAGGTTGCGATCGCTGTCTACTCTCACTACTTCTAGCTTGCGAATGGTCACCTTGGTATTGCCGTACTGACCGGCCATACGCTTGCCGGGGTAGACCCGACCAGGGGTGGTACCTGCACCCGTAGAACCCGGCAAGCGATGGTTTTTAGAACCGTGGGCCATCGGACCACGGCGGAAGTTGTGGCGCTTTTGATAGCCAGCAAAGCCACGACCCATGCTCTTGCCGGTCACGTCTACTAGTTGACCAGCCGTAAAGGTTTCAGCCGTGACCGTCTGCCCTAGCTCAAAGCTATCGGCAGCCTCTACCCGATACTCCTTCAGGTGACGCAGGGGAGCGCTACCAGACTTGGCGAGGTGGCCCAGCTCAGGCTTATTTAGCTTTTTCTCAGTCACCTCATCAAAGCCAAGCTGAATGGACGCATAGCCATCGGTGTCTTGAGTCTTGACTTGAGTGACTACACAGGGGCCAGCCTGCACCACCGTAACGGGGATAGCATTGCCTGCCTCATCGAATATCTGGGTCATGCCCAGTTTTTTGCCAAGAATACCGACTGCCACAGTCCTGTCTCCCTATTAACACACTACGAAATGCGCAGGACTCTCTTGAACTGAGAGCTTTGCGCATCTACAACGACATCAACTTTTGAACGCCCCACACTGGAGAAACTCACCGGGGCGAGTGGTACCGATACAACCGGTCACAATTCAAAAGAAAACCAGCTTGGTCTGAATGGTGAGGCAAACTCCTAGCCAAACCCGCAAACACCAGAGGTGGCGCGGCATCAGAACAGCTAAATGCCAGGACTTGGGCAGCTCTTTGAGCCACTCAGTATCCTTTTTGTCGGCGATTTACTATGGTACATTCCCAACCTGAATCTGTCTATACCTTTCGTTGAAAAAGTTTTCTGAGCGCAGAAATCTCTCTGGCCAGCGGACAAATCCAGGCGACTGGAACTCAAGGCTGACGTTACTCTGCCCTGAGCACAGTACAATAACACCTGTATTGTTTGGCTGAGGGCACTATGGCGCTGCTGACAACGGGTAAACCCTTCATCAAAGCTTTGGAAAGCAACGGCGCGATCGCCGTGCGCATGCCTTTAGAAGGCGGGTTTGAAGGCCGCTACGAGCGCCGCCTCAAGGCCGCTGGCTACGAAACGATGAAGCTGACGGCCCGCGGTCTAGGTGATCTATCGTCTTACCTGACGGCTGTTCACGGTGTGCGCCCGCCCCACCTGGGCAAAAAAACGGTGGGCAGCGGCGCGGCTGTGGGCTATACCTATTTCATTCCCCCAGCCTTGACCTATCGATTGGAGTCGGTGTCACCTAAGGCCAAGGGCATGGTGCTCTGGCTGATAGAGGGCCATATTCTGTCGCACCAGGAGCTGTCTTACCTGGTTAGCCTGCCCGGCATTGAGCCTCGGACCAAGGTGGTGGTCGAAGTAGGTGGCGATCGCCAATTTAGCTGGGAGCCACTAGCCAACTTAATCTAGACTACCCCAGCTTCTAAGCCAGCCTGCACATCTGAACTACTTTAGAAAAGCTGGATGTCTCTGTCAGGACCTGCCCCTGCATGGATAGTGAAACTGCCCCTGGGACCGCTGCCGGGAGCTATGCTGTAGAAAACTTGTTCTCCTCTCCCTACCGATCGCTACAGGTGGGGAACTGGGTCAAGCTGATCTGCGGTGCCAGCTACCAGGACATGCCAGCCGTACGGCGCTTAGCCATGCTCTATGCTCTGGCTGGGGTCGACTGCATTGACGTAGCCGCCGACGGGGCCGTGGTGACTGCGGCTCGCCACGGCCTGGAGGATGCGGTATGGCTAGCTGGGCACTTGGGCGATCGTGCGACGTCTCTAGAGACTCGCAATGTGTCCGCGTTGAAAAGTCGCGGTCTACCCTGGCTGATGGTCAGCCTCAACGACAGCGAGGATCCCCATTTTCGCAAGGCGCACTTCGATGCTGCTCATTGCCCGCCCGGCTGCGATCGCCCCTGCGAAACCGTTTGCCCCACCGCCGCCATTCAGTTCCAGTCGATCAATCAGAGCGGAGTTAAGCCAGATCTCTGCTACGGCTGCGGTCGTTGCATTACCATCTGCCCGCTAGACAACATCGAAGCGCGGTCTTACCTGGCTCGGCCAGAGGCGTTTTCTGAAGAACAAGTAGCCCAAATCGATGCGGTTGAGGTTCATACTCAGACCGGCCATCAGGTCCAATTTCAGCGACTCTGGCAGCGGCTTCAGCCCTGGCGACCTCACCTCAAGCTAATCTCCATCAGCTGCCCCGACCACGATCAGGTGGTGCCCTATCTGCAAGACCTCTACAACATAATGGCTCCCCTGGAGGTGCCGCTGATCTGGCAGACCGACGGCCGCCCGATGAGCGGTGACCTAGGCAAAGGCACGACCCATGCCGCGATTCGATTGGCCCAGAAGATTTTACAGGCTGGATTACCGGGCTACGTGCAACCCGCTGGCGGCACCAATGGCTACACTGTAAGTAAGTTGCTCGATCTCGGCTTGATAAACAACGCGCCTTCTGCTTCTTACTCAAACTTTCACCCTAGCGGCTTGGCATTCCCCCAGAGCGGTGGGATGGTCGGCCATAGCTCTGGCTTAGTCCACAAAACAATTTCGGGTATTGCCTACGGTAGCTATGGGCGATCGCAAGTGCTACCACTGCTCGATGCCATCGACCACGAACTTCAGCCCTGGTTAGAAAACGCTTCTCTAAACCAGCCTTCTGGTGGTCAACAGGTTAATCCTGAGTCTGACGCAGCCCTCGTTGCCCCTTGGCAGCGACTTGACGACAGTGCCCTAGGTCAGGGGTTGGCGCTAGCCCAGCAGCTAGTGGGCCAACTCAAGATGGATAGACATTTTTTGCCAGCACGGTATGGTTAGCTATAGCGACAGTGACCGCGTAAGTAACGAAACACACGATGGATTGGGCAACGATGCCCCTGCTAAAAGCCCCGCTAACGACATTTCTGCTACTACTCATCATCTTGCCGTGGACTTTTTACCCACTCAACCTGAAGGGACAGCCACTCACCAGCCTGCCCCTGCCCAAGCCCCCCCTATCGATGATTTAGATCAGCTGCTGAGCATTTTGCCGCCTGCGATTCGCCTGCGGCTGACTCAGCACCCTCAACGCCAAAACCTAATTGAGGTCATTCTAGATCTGGGCCGTTTGCCCGAGGCCCGATTCTACAACAGCGTTGAGTATTTGTCTGAGGAACCTGTCACCCACGTCGACCTGGACCACTGCATTAAACGAGTAGGTACCTTTGGTGGCGACAACCGCGCTGGCATTGAGAAAACTTTGCACCGGATTAGCGCTATTCGCAACCGGTCTGGTGAAGTTATTGGCCTCACCTGCCGCGTGGGCCGGGCTATCTTTGGCACCATCGGCATGATTCGCGACCTGGTCGAAACGGGACGCTCCATTCTCATGTTAGGCCGTCCCGGCGTCGGCAAAACTACCGCTCTGCGCGAGATTGCCCGCGTTCTAGCTGATGACCTGCAAAAGCGGGTGGTCATCATCGATACCTCCAACGAGATTGCCGGGGATGGCGATATTCCCCATCCGGCCATTGGTCGCGCTCGTCGCATGCAGGTAGCCCGCCCCGAAGAGCAGCACCGGGTGATGATTGAAGCGGTGGAAAACCACATGCCCGAAGTCATCGTCATCGACGAAATCGGTACCGAGCTAGAGGCGCTCGCCGCTCGCACGATCGCTGAGCGGGGGGTACAGCTCGTTGGCACTGCCCACGGCAATCGGCTTGAAAACCTGATTAAAAACCCTACCCTCTCAGACCTGATTGGCGGTATTCAATCGGTCACCCTGGGGGATGAGGAAGCCCGCCGTCGAGGCAGCCAAAAGAGTGTGCTGGAGCGCAAAGCGCCCCCCACCTTTGACATTGCGGTAGAAATGCTGGAGCGCCAGCGCTGGGCTGTCCACGACGATGTGACAGTCACCATCGACAATCTACTGCGGGGGCGTCAGCCCGGCCTGCAAATTCGCACGGTAGATGAAAACCAGAAAGTGGTGATCACCCACGAGCTGCCTGGTTCAGGCCGAGAGGTCGCTAAACCCTCCCGGTCGGGTCTGGGTTGGCGAGCGGCAGGGCAGATGGTACCGCCTACGGCTAGCTCTGCTGTTGCTCAACGCACGCTGAGCAACGGTAGGACTGTTCGCCCCCTTGGGCAGGCTTTTCACCCTGAGGCGACTACAGACCCCCTGTTTGCTCATCTGCTAGATACGGTCGATGACGGCGATATCGTTGGTCCTAACGGGGAAGACGCCATGCGCCTCTATCCCTACGGTCTTAGCCGTCACCAGCTAGAGCGGGTGATTCAGACCCTGCACATGCCGGTGGTTGTTACTAAGGATCTGGATAATGCGGATGCGGTGCTGGCGCTGCGATCGCACGCCAAAGCCCAGGCCAAGCTCAAACATATGGCCCAGGGGCGGCAAATTCCGGTTCATTTGGTGAAGTCCAACAGCATTCCCCAAATTACCCGCGCCCTACAGCGGCTGCTGGACATGGACGACAATCCCGCTGCCGTCGATTTAGAGCTCTTTAGCCACAGCGGCGGCGACGACGAGCTAGAAGCTTTGGAAGAAGCTCGCCTGGCGGTGGAGCAAATTGTGATTCCAAAGGGGCAGCCGGTGGAGCTACTGCCGCGATCGGCCCGCATCCGCAAAATGCAGCACGAGCTGGCCGAACACTACCGGCTTAAATCCCTCAGCTGTGGCGAAGAACCCAACCGGCGACTGCGTATTTATCCAGCCTAAGGCAGAGAGGCTGCATCAAAACCCAAAATACTATGGCCACAGGGCGCTATAGAATAAGAGCACCGAAACGACACCAGCGCTGCTTTCGCGCAGGACTCAGTGCCTATTCTTCAGGGCCTATCGTTCGGCCTGAACTCTTTCAAAGAAGCCTATGAAATCCTTAATTGCTCGTCTTTTTGCCCTGGTACTGGTGGCCGTCGTTGGCCTAACGGGGTGCAGTGCAGGCACTAGCGGCATGCTGACTGGCGACTACCGCCAGGATACGCTGATGCTGGTGGATAGCCTCAGAAATTCGATTGAGCTGCCTGACGACGACCCGGCAAAACTTGAGGCTCAGGCCGAGGCTAAAGCCGTCATCAGCGACTTTGCCTCTCGCTATCGCCGAGACGCTTCAGTCGCTAACCTGAGCTCGTTCACCACCATGCGGACCGCGCTAAACGCGATCGCGGGGCACTACAGCAGCTACCCCAACCGCCCCCTGCCCGAGAAGCTTAAAACCAGAGTCGAGCAGGAACTCAAACAGGTAGAATCTGCCCTTAACCGAGGAGCCTAGAAACCTGCGAGCAAACTGATTAATTAGCTGAAACCGCCGGTAGGCGGTTTCTTTTTGGCCATAACCCTCACCCTCGTCGTCACGCCGAGTCAGTGACCCCGTAGCGCAGGGCAAAATTTGTAATTGACGGGTTGGCATCAGTTTGCTAGCATAGCAATTCTGTAGTAAAGTGCGAGTTGGACATGAAAGTCCGTGCGTCTGTGCGCAAGATGTGTGATAAGTGCCGTGTTATCCGCCGCCGCGGTCGGGTCATGGTGATTTGTTCAAACCCTAAGCATAAGCAACGGCAAGGGTGATGTTTAGTGCTTCAGCTTCTTCCTGCTGAGAAGAGCTCAAGTGCCAAACAGGTGATGAACAAATATAGATGATTACGTTGGCTGAGATAGTTTGTCTTAGTCTTTAGGTAGAGCTTTCTGGGTCTGGGCAGCAGTCTAAGTCAAGTTACTGGGTTAGCCGCTACTGGGCTGTTTGGTTAGAACCAAGTATTGGGGGAGATAGTTAAGGTGGCACGGATAGCAGGCGTGGACTTACCACGTGACAAACGAGTTGAAATTGGCTTGACCTACATCTACGGTATTGGCCTTACCCGCTCTAAGGAGATCCTGGCTAAAACTGGGGTCAGTCCTGATGTGCGGGTTAAAGATTTGACGGACAGCGATGTGGCCAAGCTGCGGGACTCTGTCGAAAGCGATTACCAGGTAGAAGGTGATCTGCGGCGACTTGAGAACATGAACATCAAGCGCCTCATGGATATTGGCTCTTACCGGGGTCGGCGGCATCGGGCTGGTCTACCCGTCCGTGGCCAGCGTACCCGCACTAATTCTCGCACCCGCCGAGGCGGCACTCGTCGCACCGTTGCTGGTAAGAAGAAAGCGCCGCGGAAGTAGAGTTAGTCCTACTTCTCAAACTCCCAGCTACCATTGGAGGGTTGAGGCATGTAAAGCTCGCTGACCTTTGTGGCGAGTTTTTCCGACTGTTTAGCGGTGCTTGCTGATTTCGACGGCTCACCGACAGCTACGTGATTTAGATCTAAGTTTCCTTGAATTGAGTTTAGTGACAACGCTATGGCCAAACCAACCCGAAAGACCGGACCTCGCAAGAGCAAAAAGAACGTTCCCAGTGGGGTAGCCCACATTCGTTCAACCTTCAATAACACCATCGTGACCATCACCGATCAGTCGGGGGAGGCAATCTCCTGGGCCTCGGCAGGATCCAGTGGGTTCAAAGGAGCAAAAAAAGGCACTCCTTTTGCGGCTCAGACAGCGGCAGATGGTGCTGCCCGACGAGCCATGGACCAGGGTATGCGCCAGATCGAAGTCATGGTCAGTGGGCCAGGAGCCGGACGTGAAACGGCCATTCGTGCCCTACAGGGAGCAGGCCTAGAAATTACGCTGATTCGTGATGTTACTCCTATTCCCCACAACGGCTGTCGGCCACCCAAACGCCGTCGAGTCTAAAACGTTAGGAATTTAGCTCCATCGGTGGATAGGGTATTGCGAGGTTTAAGGGAGGCAGGATTTTGGCACAGTTTCATGTTGATTGCGTAGAGTCTGTCGTTGAAAGCGATCAGAGTCAGTACGGTCGGTTTGTAATTGAACCCCTGGAGCGCAGCCAGGGAACAACGGTAGGCAATGCTCTACGACGAGTGTTGCTCTCCAACCTGGAGGGCATTGCAATTACAGCCGTCAGAATTGCTGGGGCCACCCATGAGTTCTCCACTATTGTTGGCGTCCGAGAAGACGTTCTCGACATTCTCCTAAATATGAAGGAGATTGTTCTGCGGAGCTATTCTAGTCAGCCTCAAATTGGTCGTCTGCTGGTTCAGGGGCCAGCCCGAGTCACCGCCGGGCACTTTGAGCTGCCCTCGGAAGTTGAGGTCGTTAACCCTGAGCAGTATGTGGCGACCGTTGCCGATGGCCACACCCTGGAGATGGAGTTCAGAATTGAGCGAGGTCAGGGGTATCGGGCTGTGGAGCGCAGCAAAGACGACACTACGGCGCTTGACTTCATTCAGATTGATTCTGTCTTTATGCCGGTCAAGAAGGTCAACTACACCGTTGAGGAGGTAGTTGTCTCTGGTTCTATGCAGCGTGATCAGCTGATCATGGATATCTGGACCAACGGCAGTATCACCCCTCAGCAGGCGATGAGTCAGGCCGCCGATATTCTGGTCAGTCTTTTTGTACCGCTAAAAGACGTCACCCTTGAGCCTAAGTTTGACGAAGAGGTTAAGGAAGAAGACCCGAACAATCAGATTCCTATTGAAGAGCTGCGGCTTTCGGTGCGGGCCTACAATTGCTTAAAGCGCGCCCAGATCAACTCGGTGGCGGATTTGCTTGACTTCAGCCAGGAAGATCTGCTGGAGATCAAAAACTTTGGCCAAAAGTCTGCTGAAGAGGTAATCGAAGCTCTTCAAGAGCGTTTAGGGATTACCCTGCCTTTGGAAAAGGCTTCGAAAACGGCTTAAGACGAGGGTTGATGTGGGGCCAACCCTAGCATCTTCCGTTTTTTCCTGTGTTGCTTTTAATTTTGTTGTTCATCTGAGTTCAGTACCATGCGTCACCGTTGTCGCGTTCATCAACTCGGGAAGCCTGCAGACCAGCGCAAAGCTCTGCTTCGCTCCCTCACTACGGAGCTAATCCGTCACGGTCGAATTACGACTACCAAAGCCCGGGCTAGAGCGGTGCGCGAAGAGGCTGACCGCATGATTACTCTGGCTAAGGATGGTTCGCTTTCAGCTCGTCGGCAGGCTCTGGGCTATATCTACGATAAGCAGCTCGTGCATGCTCTATTTGGGCAAGCCGCTGAGCGCTACGGCGATCGCAACGGTGGCTATACCCGTATCGTCAAAACCGTTCGCCGTCGGGGCGACAATTCCGAAATGGCCATTGTTGAGCTGACTTAAGCGTCTCTCAAAATTTACTTAGTTCGGCTCCTGTGTCCATTTGCTTTCTGTCCCTGTCCCTCCCTGTCCGTGTCCCATGGAGAAGTCATCACCCATACAGCGCAGTCTGGAGAGCCAGCCCGCCGAGTTTGCCCTGGCAATTCAGCGGGTTGCTTTGGTGGTGCAGTACGTGGGCACTCATCTACACGGCTGGCAGTGGCAGCCCAATGCTCGTACTGTACAGGGCGAGATCGAGGCTGCAATTCGCTCAGTGCTAGGCTACGACGTGCGCCTCAGCGGCGCAGGGCGCACCGACACTGGTGTTCACGCGGCCGCTCAGGTCGCCCACTTTGATGCACCGGGTTTTATTCCGGCACACCGCTGGGCTGATGTGCTCAACGCCCGTCTGCCTGACGATGTCCTTATTCGAGCGTCAGCCACAGTACCCGATACCTGGCATGCCCAGTTCTCGGCCTGCTGGCGGCGCTATCGCTACACCTTTTACACCGGACAGCGACCCAACCTGTTTGTGCGCCCCTTTGTATGGCACTACTACCGCCAATACTTAGATCAGGGCAAGATTCAAACGGCGTTGGATGCTATGGTTGGCCATCACGACATGACCGCTTTTCATCGAGCCCGATCGGGCAAAAGCCACTCCTGGGTTGACCTTCAGGTTGCTGAATGTCGTCGTCAGGATACCTTCCTGACCGTTGAGCTTCAGGCTAAAGGCTTTCTGTACGGTATGGTACGGCTGATCATGGGGCTAATAGTGAAGGTGGGCATTGGAGAATTATCTCCGGCGGAGTTCGGCCAGCTTTGGCAGCAGCGCCAGCGTCACCGCGTTAAATATGCCGCCCCAGCTCAAGGATTGTGCCTGCTCCGGGTCGGCTACGATGATGTTCCCTTTGCCCCGGAGGTCTGGTTTGACACCCAGCCCCATTTTTTCTGGGGGTCAGCTGTGGCCTAAAGTCAGTTCAGGTTTGATTAGATCGTTTGTTTCATTAGTGTGGTTCATCCAAGAAAGGCAGCTCAAGCGCTATGACTACTAAGACCTACATTCCCCCCCACGATTCTGTACAGAAGCAGTGGCACGTAATCGACGCTGAAGGTCAGCGCCTGGGACGGCTGGCCACTGAAATTGCCACTATCTTGCGCGGCAAAAACAAACCCACCTTTACACCTCACATGGACACGGGTGACTTCGTCGTTGTGGTTAATGCCGAGAAAGTTGTGGTTACCGGTCGTAAGGCCAGTACCAAACTCTATCGCCGCCACTCCGGTCGTCCCGGCGGCATGAAGGTAGAAACTTTCGATAAACTTCAGGCCCGCATTCCTGAACGCATTATTGAGCAGGCTGTGAAGGGTATGCTGCCAAAAAATTCTCTAGGCCGTAGGCAGTTCACCAAGCTCAAGGTGTATGCCGGGCCAGAGCATCCTCACCAGGCCCAAAATCCTGAAGTTCATATTGTAAACACCATTCCTGGAGAAGCGAAATAATGCAGGCTACCGATCAATCTCAACAGGCTGTGTACTGGGGCACTGGCCGCCGCAAGACATCGATTGCTCGAGTGCGCTTAATTCCTGGCAACGGTCAGTTGGTTATCAACAAGCGTCCAGGCGACGATTACTTGCAGTTCAACCCGGCTTACCTAAATGCTACTAAGGCTCCCCTAGAGGTACTGGGTTTGGAAAACTCCTACGATGTTTTGGTTAACGTCAAGGGCGGTGGGCTAACTGGTCAGGCTGATGCCATTCGCCTTGGGGTCGCCCGAGCGCTGTGTGAGCTTGACCCTGAAAACCGTAAACCGCTGAAGGTTGAGGGCTATCTCACCCGTGACCCCCGCGCCAAGGAACGGCGTAAGTACGGTTTGAAGAAAGCCCGTAAGGCACCTCAGTTCTCCAAACGCTAGATTTATTACGTGTGGTTAGTCTGCTCTGTGGAAGGTACTGAATCTATCTCAGCTCCCTATTGCCAGAGCTTTCTAACCAATCTCGTCTGTTTTTGTTAACGTTTTTTAACCGATCATCATGGCAAAGTCTGAAATTCATCCAACTTGGTATCCCGAAGCCAAAGTGTTCTGCGACGGTAAAGAAATTATGACCGTGGGGTCGACTAAGCCTGAGCTACATGTAGATGTCTGGTCTGGGAATCACCCCTTTTACACTGGCACCCAAAAAATTATTGACACTGAGGGCCGAGTGGAGCGCTTTATGCGTAAGTACGGCATGACCGATACGTCTGCCGCTGCCACTGAGGATAAAGCTGCCGACAACGCTTAGCTCACTCTGCTGTAGCACTTAGAGTAGATATTCTGGCTAGACGGCAGATAAGAGGACATCATGGCTGAGGCGTACTTAATTGAAAAACTCAACTCTGTGGAGCAAACGTTCCAGGAGCTAACGCGGAGACTGGCTGACCCTGATGTGGCTAAGGACCCCGATGAGTTTCAGCGTATTGCCAAGGCTCGCTCCTCGCTGGAAGAAACCGTAACCACTTACGATGAGTGGAAAGCTACTGAACAAGAGCTAGCAGGCGCGCGGGAAATCTACAAGGAAGCAAACAGCGATCCTGAGATGAAGGAAATGGCGGCCCTAGAGGTACAAAGCCTAGAGGAAAGGCTGGCGGAGCTAGAAACTCGTCTCAAGATTTTGCTGTTGCCCCGCGATCCTAACGATGACAAGAACATCATGTTGGAAATTCGGGCTGGCACCGGCGGGGACGAGGCCAGCATTTGGGCGGGCGATTTGGTGCGGCTCTATTCCCGCTATGCCGAGGGCCAGGGCTGGAAGGTGAAGCTACTCAGTGAATCTACCGCCGATATGGGTGGCTTTAAAGAGGCGATTTTGGAGATTGCGGGCGATCGCGTCTACAGCAAGCTTAAATTTGAGGCTGGGGTGCACCGAGTGCAGCGAGTGCCGGTGACTGAGGCGGGCGGGCGCGTCCATACCTCTACCGCTACTGTGGCGATTATGCCTGAGGTGGACGATGTGGAGGTGCAGATTGACCCTAAGGATATTGAGCTGACGACGGCGCGATCGGGCGGTGCTGGCGGCCAGAACGTCAACAAGGTGGAAACGGCAGTGGACCTGTTCCACAAGCCGACGGGCATTCGAATTTTTTGTACCGAGGAGCGATCGCAGCTGCAAAACCGCGAGCGAGCAATGCAGATTCTGCGGGCCAAGCTCTACGATATGAAGCTGCGGGAGCAGCAGGAGGCCGTGTCTTCCATGCGCAAGTCGCAGGTCGGGACGGGGGCGCGATCGGAGAAAATTCGCACCTACAACTACAAAGATAATCGAGTCACCGACCATCGCCTCAACCAAAACTTTACCCTCACCCCAGTGCTGGAAGGGGATGTTGATGTGCTGATTCAATCGTGCATTAGTCGGGACCAACAGGAGCGACTAGAAGAACTAGCTGCTGAGTCATCTTCTCCGGTGTAGGTGCTAGCCTGGGTGAGTTGCGCTGGCCTGGCAGGCCAGTCTTTAGCTGTTGCCTGAGGAAAGCGTATGGCTAAGTTTCTCCACATTGCCGATATTCACCTCGGGTTTGACCGCTACGATACTCCAGAGCGCACCAAAGACTTTTTTCGTGCTTTACAGACGGTGCTGGAGCGCTACGCCATCGAGGAAAGGGTCGATTTTGTAGCGATCGCGGGCGATCTGTTCGAGCACCGAAACATCAAGCCTGCTACCCTCAACCAGGCCCAGGTCTGCCTTCAGGCCCTGAAGAATGCCGAAATTCCGGTGCTGGCGATCGAGGGCAACCACGACAATCGCCCCTACGGTACCCGCACCAGCTGGCTCAAATACCTGGCGGAGTGGGATTTACTCAAGCTGCTGGAGCCCAACGACGGAGCCGATGCTGAAAATCGCCTGCCCCCCTGGGACGAAGCCACTCGCTCTGGGGCCTATATTGACCTGCCCTGTGGGGTGCGCGTCGTGGGCTCAAACTGGTACGGTGCTACCGCTCCCCGCGCGATTGAGCTGCTGTCAGGGGCGATTCGCGAGCTGCCCAATGGCCCTGATTACACGGTTTTGCTCTTTCACCACGGTCTGGAGGGACAAATTGCTCGCTACGCCGGAGCGCTGCGCTATAGCGAGCTGCTGCCGCTCAAAGATGCTGGGGTAGACTACCTCGCCCTGGGCCACATTCATAAGAACTACACCGCTGAGGGCTGGGTGTTTAACCCCGGCTCGCTGGAGGCGAACAACGTAGAAGAAAGCCGTTTTCAGCGGGGCGCTTACCTGGTCAAGCTGTCGCCCCAGGGCATTGACGCACAGCTGCAAACCGACTACTTTCAGCGCCCCATTGTGCGCCTGGAGGTGGTAGCTAAAGGCCATGAGAGCTTAGATGCGCTGACCCAAATGGCGCTGGATAAGGCGATCGCGGCTGCCGCCGAGCATCAGGGCGATACGGCCCCTATTCTAGAGCTGAAGATTACGGGTCAGGTAGGCTTCGATCGCCTGGAGCTAGATACGCGCCGCCTTCAGGAGAGCATCAAAGCGGCTAGCAACGCGCTGGTTGTTCTGGTCAAATACGATGTGGAAGACGTAGCTTACCAAACGCCTTTGAGCGAGGGCCAAAACCGGGCTGAAATTGAGCAATCTATTTTTGAGGATATGCTCACGGCCCACCGCGACTACAAAGCTCGGGCTCCAGAGCTGGCTCGGGGGCTAACCGACCTCAAAGATCGTCAGCTGGCTGGGGCCGATGAACTCGATCTCTATGGGCTGGTAGAAACCCTGCTGGGTCTTGATGATGCGATCGCCGCGCCACAGCCGCAGGCCGCATCTCAGGAATAAGCTGCAGGATACCCTGCCCCGACTGTGGGTCACATAAACCAAACCGTGAAAAAGTGTCGCTGCTGCCAGATCATAGCCACACCGCTAACGGCGACAAAGGCAAAGACTAGCTGCCGAAACTGCTGGGCCGATAGTTTTGCGAGCACCTGCTTACCCAGCCAGTTAGCCGGTATGGCCCCTAACCCAATTACGAGCCCGTAGGCTAAGTACTCCCCATTCAGGCTGCCAAAAGCGGCGTAGGCAAGCAGCTTAACGAGATGCAGCACCGCCTTATTAAAGGCTTTAGTCGCCACCATGGCTTCTTTTTCTAGCCCGTAGTTGAGGTACAGCGGGTTCATAATTGGGCCGGTGCTGCCAACCAGCGCCGAGCCGATGGCGTTGACCAGAGACAGCGGCAAAAAATACCAGGCCTGAATTGTGAAGCCGCTCTCTCGGGCAGGCAACAGGTCGTTAACGACCATGACCAATAGCCCTGCTCCCAGCAGTAGCTGTAGACCCTCGACGTGAATTTGAGTTAGCCCATAGGAGCCGAGAAGAGCGCCTATGGTGGCACCCGGCACGTACCATATGGTTACGTTCCAGTCGATGTCACCCCAAAACACTAACCCCCGCTGCGCATTCCCAATCAGCAGCCCGGTGGTAATAACAGGGGCTACGGCCTGTGTACCCAGCAGCAGCGAAATCATGGGAATCAAAATAAATGGGCTGCCGCCCCCTGCCAGCATGCTGAGAAACCAGGCCAGAAAACTGGCCACAAATAAGCTCAAGGCGATCATAGGTTGCGGCAACACTGTGACTAGGATTTTAGTCTAGGCAGCGACCATGCTCCTCAGTCGCGGTGTGCTATCCCACGGGTGACAGCGCTAGCCAGCAAGTGCAAAATATATTCAGGTATTTCAGCTCTGGCCGGGATACTGCTGGGGCGCGATCGCCATGTCCAGTATTTCGCTGTTATCATCTCCTGACTCAGGCGGCGATGGCTATATCCCCAACTATTTAACGTCTAGGCGCAGGCCAACAGAAACAGATAGGGAATAGTTGGTTATGCTTGAGCTTTTCTCCTCCTGCTTTTCTAGTTTTGATAGTGGCGTATGGCGCAGCCCATAGACTCCAATTCTCAAGCCTCTGGTTCTAAGCATGCCGGGAAACTGTCGGTTGAGGCCTTTTACCAACAGGCGATCGCAGCCTTTAAGGCCCAGGACTACGATCTGGCCCTGAGCCGGTTTCAGCGCCTGGAGCAGCTACCGACGACATCGCCCTACTACCTCAAAGCCCTGATGGGTCGAGTGCGGGTGCACCAGCGCCTGGGCCAGGATGATCGGGTCAAACGACTCTGTCACCAGCTACTCGACAGCCCTTCACCACAGGCTCGGCAGTGGGCTCAGCAGGTTCTGAACCCGTCTCAATCGGCGGCGATCGCTACTGAGCCAGGCGCTAGTACCCCAGACGCTAAACCGCCAGCTACCGCTGGGGCAGACTTGAGTGGCTTTGTTCCCTTAGATCATGCCAAGAACTTGTCGCAGCGGCCCGCCGCCGCCCAGCCGCCTACGCCTACCCCCTCCGATCAGCTTGTTAGACCGGCTCAGCCCGTAGCCCAGGACGTCGCTGATTCGGCTCAGCCCACGCCGGTTCAAGATGCTGCCGAGCCTGAGGTGCGATCGCTATTTCACTACCAGCAGCTCAATCAGCAGCCTGGCGCAGAGCCGCAAAGTACACAGGCACGATCAACCAGAACCTCCCGTGCGGCATCCCCACTATCGTCGCCAGTTGAGCCGGCTGTGCCGGTGCCAGCCGCGCCGCCGACTGGGCCTCAGCAGGTTCGAACCCAGCGCCAGGTGCCTTTACCAAAGCGCCCCCTAGCCCTGTGGCTGGGCCAGGGGCTAACGGCGATCGCCCTGATCTGGGTCATTAACTGGGCCTTGCATTTCACGTTAAGAACCGTAGACAAACTGCTGCGCTGGGTGTCCTGGCCCGTGCAGCTGAGTCTGCCTGGCGCTTATCAAAGCTATACGGTTTGGGTTGTTGTTGGGCTGGTGCTGCTGGCGCTGGCTAGCCCCTGGCTCATGGATCGGTTGCTGGCGACCTGGTACCGCCAGCGCCCCCTATCAATTCGTCAGCTGCAAACCCACAGCCCGGGGACGCTGCGCCTGCTGCGGCAGGTGTGCCGTCAGCAGGGATGGCCAATGCCAGAACTGCGGCTAATAGCCGACTCGGCACCCCTGTGCTTTAGCTACGGCTGGCTGCCTCGCAACACCCGAATTGTGGTTAGCCAGGGTCTTTTAGACCAGATGTCAGATCAGGCTCTGACCACGTTCTACAGTTACGAACTGGCCCGAATGGTCAACGGCAGCCTGCCGGTGCTGTCAGCCGTTGGGCTGCCGCTGCTGCTGCTGCACACGGGGTACTACTGGCTAGCCCAGAGGGCAAATGCTCTCAGTCAGCCGCCAATTCGGAGCCTGCTGGGCAGCGGCGCAGGTCTTTTCTATGGCCTGTTTTGGCTGCTGCGACAGGCTGTACTGTGGCTGTCGCGACTGTGCGGCCGCTGGGGCGATCGCCGCGTTGTGGCCCTAACCCAGCACCCCGATCAGACCATTGAGGTCATCGTGGAGGCGACGGCTGCGATCGCATCCTACCTGCAACAGCACGGCACCCTGCACCCGCTCCACACCAGCTTAGAGGTCCTGATGCCGGTCAGCAGCCGTCAAGCGGTTACCCCAGGTCGGCTGCTGGCGGATTCAGAGGGCGTTGGCCCTGGGGGGCCGGTCTCCGACCATCGCGCGGCCGTACTCAGCACCCTGTTAGCCGTAGATAGCTTTAACCCCTACCGTCAGTGGCTGTGGGTCAACGCCTGCCACGAACCGCTGGGTGAGCGGCTGCTCTGGTTTCATCAGCAGGCACTCCTGCGGGGCCAACCTGGCCTCACTCTTCAATTCGAGTCACCTCAGCAGCCCCCCTTAACGGCAATGTCACTTCCCCGGCTGCTGCTGCAAAAAGGCCCCCTGGCAGGTCTGGTAGCCGGTGGCGGTTTGGCTATGAGCCTCTGGTTTATAGGAGGAGTCGTCAATCGGCTGGGTTGGCAGCGCCTGAGCTGGCTCTACCAGGACCCCAGCATTTTAATCGGCGGGCTGTGGCTAGGGCTGGGGTTAGGCTTGCTGCTGCGCATCAACGTGCTTTTTCCAGAACCCACGCTAGCCAGGCAGCCGTCTGAGAATAGCGTAGCTACCCTGCTGCATCATCCCTCACCCTTACCAGTACAAGGACAGCCGGTCAACCTGCGGGGCAAGCTGCGGGGTATGACCGGAGCCGGCAACTGGGGCTGTCAGGAACTTTACATCGATGACTCATCGGGGCTGGTAAGGCTAGCTAACCCTGTACCGCTGGGAACTGTACAGGGCTTACTTCAGCCTCACACCCATCCAGCCAACTGGATAGGCCGAATGGCGACGGTTACCGGCTGGAGCCGCTACGGTGGCGGCATGCTCTGGGTAGATATTGACCAGGTAAAAATTGATCAGCGCCACAGCTTCTCTACCTATGGCCCCATCTGGGCCACTCTAATTAGCCTGGTCAGCAGCAGCATCGGTATTCTGACCATTTTTAGAGGCGGCTAGACGACGTAGTGTAAAGCAATGTTGCAGTAATCCCCCCGCAGGTGTTACATTAGTTTACAGAAACACATGCCTGAATTCCCTGACCGCTCGACGAGTTGGCCTAAGGGGGGTCTTAGGTACTGGGTTCTCCTACTCTCAACACAGCAAACAAACCAGCCCTTGTTGGCTGGTTTTTATTTAAGGCTAAGTTTGAGTTCACCAACTTAGCCAGGCAAGGGGCAATACCGTGTTACCTTGATAAGTGATGTAATTAGCTGGTGAAACTCTGACTTAGCCAGGTAGGGTGCTCGACATTACCCAATGGGCTGAAAGTGGCTCTCTCTTGGGAGAGATGACTAAATTAAGCGGCTTTTGTGATGCTTAAGCTACCTGTCATAAAACTCCTCAATAGGGCGAGATAGGTACTCATTATTCTCTGCTCCTAATTTATGTTCAGGTGTTGACGATTTAGCAATGAATTTGGGCGGGTTCCAGAGCCGGAATTTGTTAAGCTACTAAAAGACTTACATTTGAGATTTTTGATGCAGCCTGGTTGGTATTGTTATGTCAGAGTCTGCAATCTTAATAGTAGTTGGTTGAATTAGCAACATTGTAAACAGGTGGCCGTTGGCCTAAACCCAAATTTGATTCGGCAAGGTTATCGATATCGATTCATTTGCCTTTAGTTTTAGAACACCAGAGGTATCTCAAATGTCAATTCGCCTTTACGTTGGCAATCTTTCTAAAGACCTAGAGCGGCAGGAGTTTGAAAACGCTTTTGCTGAGTTTAATGCCGATCTAGTCTCGGTAAAGCTTATTGCCGACAAAAAAACCGGAAAATGTCGTGGGTTTGGGTTTGTCACCGTAAAAACTGACGAAAAGGCCGACGAAATCGTAGAGAAATTGAACGGGCAGGTATTGGCGGATATGCCTCTCAAGATTGAAAAGGCTCTGCCCCGTACCAAGCCTGAGGGCGAAGCAGACACGCGCCCTAGCGGTGAAGCTAGCGGCAAGCGCTCCGGTAAGGGGGGTGGCGCTCGCAAGACTACGACAGCAGCGACCACTAGCAGTGGTGCTGTTCAGCCTGATCCACGCTGGGCAGGAGAGCTGGAGAAGCTCAAGCAGATGCTGGCCGCTCAAACTACCTCTAGCTAGATAGATGTCAAATCTATAGGTTGTTCTGGGCCGCAGAGACTTATTGCTCTGCGGCTTTTGCGTTGATCCGGTCGCTAAAGACCTGTTGCGCTGGCCCGGTAGCTGGGGCCATTAACGGTAGCTGAAAAGCGTATTGATGAGACGTTACCAGGCGCGAAAGCGTTCTACCCAAGCTGACTCGGGTTATACCTCCTAAAACCTTGGAGCTAGCAGTAATTTTCCAAAGTCTCGGCCACCTGTTTAAGGCGACGTAGCTGAGCGGCCATATCGCGTTTTGTCCAATCGGCGGCAAACCAGTTGAATCCAGCCTGCACGACTGGATTAGACATTTCAAATTCAAAGCGATTTAGCAGGCGGGTACTCGCTCCGTCGGGGCAGCACTCCCAGCGATCGCGACCGTCAAAAAAACCTTGAAACGACCACACTATTAGCCCTGGGGCTCGCTCGACCACCGTGCTGATCAGGGTGGGTTGCTTAAAGGGCAGCTGAATCATAAACCGGCTCTGGGCACCTACATCGGTACTCCATTGCCCGATGGGTTCGCAGCGAAGGGCGGGGTTGAGCCAGCGATGCATCAGATCGAGGTGAGTCAGACATTGCTCGACATCGGTAGCGCTAGCGCGCACAGAAATACTGTGTTCAAACACGTGACGGGTAGACATCCTGACGGTCTCCTGAGAGAATCAGCCCGGGCGGCGGTACGGGAACATTTCCTCGGCGATAGCTATCGTACCGAACCTTGGCAGTCTTATGTCTCTGGGTTGATGCGGTAGTCTGCCTACTCAACTAAGCTGGCGTGGGCGGTTTGTTTCCTGTAGTGAATAGCCATTGTCGAGATCGCGCAAGCTGCCCCCATGCACGATGCTCTTTTTCATCACGCTCTCATCTACAAGGATCATGATTGATTTTTTCTCATTAACGCTGCTCCAGGTGTCACAGCCTGGAGCTGAGCCGGACTATAGTGAGCCTTTAGCCAATCCGGTGACGTCTCCCAATCGTTTTATAGAAGAAGCCACTACCAGGTTGGGGCAGTTTTTACCCAGCTTGCTTGGGGCGATCGCAGTACTGCTGCTGGGCTGGCTGATCGCAACCCTGGTAGCCCTAGCCGTACGTAAACTTCTACGCAGTACCAATCTAGACGATCGATTGGCAAATTGGGCGATGGGTCGCCCGGCAGACAGCCCGGTACAGGTTGAGAAGTGGGTCTCAACGGTGGTGTACTGGGTTATTTTTCTCTTTGCCATCATAGCGGCGCTGAACGTCCTCAACCTGGCTGGGGTGTCGGCACCGCTCAACAACTTTTTAGACCAGATCTTCCTCTATTTGCCTCGCATCGGCGGAGCCTTGCTGCTGCTGGGCGTGGCCTGGCTGACGGCAACCCTGGTGCGATCGCTGGTCGTCAATGGCCTAGGGCGGTTCAACCTAGACGATCGCCTGGCCGAGCAGACCGGCGTAGAGCGGGGCAGCAGCCCGATCGTTTTAAACGAAACCATCGGTAACGTGCTGTACTGGTTTATTCTGCTGCTGTTTATTCCGCTGATTTTAGGCACCCTGCAGCTGCCCGGTCTACTAGCGCCAGTGGAAGGCCTGATTAATTCCTTCCTCCAGGCCATTCCTCGGATTGTAACGGCGGCTATTGTGCTTGCCATTGGCTGGGTGATCGCCCGCATTGTGCGCGGTGTGGTAACCAATTTGCTGCTGGCTGCTGGGGCCGATCAGCTAGGCCGTCGCATGGGGCTTCAATCTACTAGCTCGACTGCGACCGGAGGTATGTCCCTGTCGAGCCTGGCAGGGACCGTGGCCTACGTGCTGGTGCTGATACCGGCTGTGGTAGCTGCCCTGAACGAACTCGATATTGAAGCCATTTCGGCTCCCGCCGTTTTGATGCTGGAGCAGGTGCTGGCCGCCATTCCTCAGATCATTATGGCTGGAGTAGTCATTGCGGCGGCCTACTTTGTCGGGCGCTTTGTGGCTGATCTGGTCACAAGCCTGCTGCGAGGGGCAGGCTTTGACAACATTATGGGCATTCTCGGTCTGCCAGAACTAAACCTGGGCAGCGGAGCTACGGTACAACCTGGCCTTGATGCCGAAGGCCGCCCGATCGCATCTGTGCAG
Organism: Nodosilinea sp. AN01ver1; assembly: GCF_050565655.1. Classification (NCBI taxonomy): domain Bacteria; kingdom Bacillati; phylum Cyanobacteriota; class Cyanophyceae; order Nodosilineales; family Nodosilineaceae; genus Nodosilinea; species Nodosilinea sp. AN01ver1. The sequence continues at coordinate 220,344 of NZ_JBNXVS010000003.1, forward strand.
ACCCCAGGCCGCACGCCTTCAGAGCTGGTGGGCATTATCACCCTGGTTGCGATCGTGCTGTTTGGCGTGGTCACGGCCACGGAAATTCTCAACTTTGCCGGTCTGACAGACATGGTGCGCGCCATTTTGCGAATTGGGGCGCGAGTGCTGAGCGGCGTAGTGGTATTTGCGATTGGCCTCTACCTGGCTAATCTGGCCTTTCGCCTGGTCAATTCGATGGGTTCTGGGCAGGCTAGGATTCTGGCCCAGGCGGCTCGCATTGCCATTTTAATCTTTGTTGGCGCGATGGCTTTGCAGCAGATGGGAGTTGCCCCAGATATTGTCAACCTTGCCTTTGGGCTACTGCTGGGGGCGATCGCCGTGGCGATCGCGATCGCCTTTGGCCTGGGCGGGCGCGAGGTTGCCGCTGCCGAGCTGCGCGAGTGGCTGGTCTCCTTTAAGCAGCGCCAGTAGCTACAACCGCATAATTCAACCGCATCAGGTCGGGGACTGGGTCTCCGGCCTGATGCGCGTTAGTATGGTTAACTCAGCCTTAACAATTGAGTCTTTGGCCATTGTCAGCTATAGAACTGGTGGCTATCGCGCTCAGAACTACAGCGCTGTTGGCCAATTGATTGAAAGGGCCGCTCCCAATTCAGCACAAGAGGCATCTATGGATGGCAAGGACTGGGCCAGCTATATCGAAGCTACCGATGGGCTCTCTAAGCCCTGGCTGCTCATTCAGTGGCGGCTTCGGCTCTTGCAAGAGCAGCGGCCTCAGCTAGATCCCGAAACCTATGCTGCCGAGCTCGCCACGCTCCACCAGGCGCTGATGGATTTAGGCGAATGGTGGCAGGGGCAGGAGGAGGCCGTCTTTGGAGCCGGGGAGTCATCATCAGGGGAGGCCTAACGATGGCTACAACAGAACGTTCTAGCGGTGAACGCCACAGTGGTAAAACGGCCCCCAATTCCCTCGATCCTCAGTGCTACGTTAGCCGCGAGCTGAGCTGGCTTGAGTTTAATCGTCGCGTGCTCCACGAAGCGCTGGACGATCGCACCCCGCTACTGGAAGCGCTGAAGTTTTTGGCGATTTTCAGCACCAACCTGGACGAGTATTTCATGGTGCGGGTGGCGGCCCTCAAGCAGCAGATCGAGGCCCAGGTCAGCAAGCGATCGCCCGACGGGCTATCCCCCGAGGAGCATCTCAGCGCCATCAGCGCCGCCCTGCGCCCCATGGTCGAAAACCAGCACCAGTCATTTACCCACAACCTGCGGCAGCAGATGGCCGACCAGGGGATCTGGCTGCTCGACCACGCCGACCTCACCGAGGCTCAGCAGATCTACTGCCGCGACTACTTCGACGAGCAAATCTTTCCGGTTTTGACCCCGCTAGCCGTCGATCCGGGGCACCCCTTTCCCTACATTTCCAACCTCAGCCTCAACCTGGCCGTGGTAGTGCAAGACCCCCGTACCCAGCAGACGCATTTTGCTCGGGTCAAAGTGCCCCGGGTGCTGCCCCGGTTTATTCGGTTGCCCAATCCTGAAGCCCAAGATTCAGAAAGGCCCTGTCTCTGGCTGGGGGTGCCCCTGGAGCAGGTGATTGCCGCCAACCTGACCACGCTGTTTCCCGGCATGGTGGTGCAAGAGCACTACGGCTTTCGCGTCACCCGTAATGCCGACCTGGCCGTGGAAGAAGACGAAGCCGACGATCTCATGCTGGCGATCGAGCAGGAGCTGCGCAAGCGTCGTCGCGGCGGGTCAGCGGTGCGGATGGAAATTCAGCGGCACACCCCCGGTCCGGTCCGGGCCATGCTGATGGAAGAATTGGCTCTGGCTGAAACCGATGTCTACGACATCGATGGGCTGATTGGACTGGGCGATCTAATGACCTTTATGGCCCTGCCCCTGCCCGATCTCAAAGCCCCTGTTTGGACAGCCACGGTTCCCCCGGCGATCGAAAGCCTGAGTCCGCCCAAAGTAGATGCTGACGATACGACCCTGGAAACCGCTGAAGACCTGTTCTCGCTGCTGCGGCGACAGGATCAGCTAGTACACCACCCCTACCATTCCTTTTCAGCAACCGTGCAGCGGTTTATTACCCAGGCGGCCCACGACCCGCAGGTGCTGGCTATTAAAATGGCGCTTTACCGCACCTCGGGCGATTCACCCATCGTCAGCTCCCTGATTTCAGCCGCCGAAAACGGCAAGCAGGTCACGGTTCTCGTAGAGATCAAAGCCCGCTTCGACGAAGAAAACAACATTAACTGGGCTCGCAAGCTAGAGCAGTCGGGCGTGCATGTGGTCTACGGGCTGGTAGGGCTTAAGACCCACTGCAAAGTGACGCTGGTTGTGCGTCGCGAGGGCCAGCAGATTCGGCGGTACTATCACGTGGGCACGGGCAACTACAATCCCAAAACCGCCAGGCTCTACACCGATCTAGGCCTGCTCAGCGCCCAAGATGATGTTGGGGCCGATATTTCTGACCTGTTTAACTACCTCACGGGCTATTCGCGCCAGCAGGTTTACCGCCAGCTGCTGGTAGCCCCCCTCACCCTGCGTCAGCGGTTAGTGCAACTGATCGAGCAGGAAATTTCTTTACAAGTGAAAGGGAAAGGCGGGCGCATTATTGCCAAAATGAACTCGCTGGTCGATCCCGACCTGATTGCCCTACTTTACCGAGCATCCCAGGCCGGAGTCGTAATCGATCTCATTATTCGAGGCATCTGCTGCCTGCGGCCAGGGGTGCCAGGGGTAAGCGAGAATATTCGAGTTATCAGTATCATCGGACGGTTTTTAGAACATTCCCGCATCATTTACTTTCAAAATGGCGGCCAGGAAATTTTCCTGCTGGGCAGCGCCGACTGGATGCCTCGCAACCTCGATCGCCGGGTCGAGGTCATGGTACCTATTGCTGAGCCTGCCCTACAAAAAGAGCTAAAGGCGATCTTGACCCTTTGCCTAGAGGACAATCGCCAGGCCTGGGATATGGCTGCCGATGGCCGTTACCATCAGCGCCGCCCTAAACAGGGCGAGGCAACGCGTAGTGCCCAGGGTGAGCTGATGGTCATGGCCAGCAGTTCCTTAGCGGAGCGGGCGGCTCCAGCGAAACATCAAAGCGCCAAGCCCCGCAAGCAGCGTTAGCCCCAGCAGTCCGGCCAGGGGGTTGCCATCGAGGCCGGTTACCCAGGCGGGCACCGTGCCGGTGGGCTGCAGCAGGTTGCCCACCTCTAGCAGGTAATAGCCCCACACCAGCCCAGCATGCAGCCCAACCGGGTGCCCCAAACCTGTTTTACCAGGGCCAGCTGGGATTCGCCTGGCCCAGCCCAGCACCAGGCCCAGCAGCAGCAGCCCCACAAACTGAGGCAGCAGCGCCAAAATGGCGTCGAGGGGTTTGATGAAATGGGCGATCGCAAAAATCAAGCTGGTTCCGCCCAGGGCCACCCCAGGCCGCCAGCCCTGCTCTAGCTCACGCAGCAGCCAGCCGCGAAACAGCACTTCCTCCGACCAGCCCACGGCGGTAGCCGCCAAGGCCCCCACCAGGCCAACCTGAAGCAGGCTTGGCCCCTGTGCCCTGGCGGGGTCAAGGTCAGCCCAACCCAAGAGCAGCTGCGCGATCGCCAGCACCGCAATACTCAATGCCCCAATTGTGGCTCCAGTCGCCATTCCCTGGGCGAGTTCTCGCCGACCCGCAAACCCGATCTGGGTCCAGGGATGAGGCTCGCCGCGCACCTGTCGCTCCCAGCGGGGCAGCACCACCAAAAAAATAATGTACAGCAGGGCCGTCGGGAATAGGTCGCCGCCGGGCAGTACTCCCTGCCCAGACAGCCAGTAGAGCGGTAGCGCCAGGGGTAGCCAGAACGTGACCACGATCAGCAAGAAGATGAGCACCCGCCCCAGGGGCGGAAAGCTGGCTAACTTAGGCCAGGGCCGCTTATTCATCCGGTTCGATCGTGCTGCTCAGACCTAGGTTGCATAGCCCTTCGCTATAAAACTCGGCGTGCTCCATGGCGCAGGTAATGACTAGAGCCACGCCAGCGGTGTGGGCCTGCATCATAATATCGACGGCCTGAGGCATGGTCAGGCTGGGCACGACTTTGATCAGCGATTCAACCACGTATTCCATCGAGTTGAAGTCGTCATTGTGGAGCAACACTCGGTAGCGGGGAGCAGGTTTTTTGATCGTGGACGTGGTTGTCCGCTCGATGGTCTCAACTGACACAGCAACACCTCTTTGCCTACTTCAAAGGGCCTATTCAAAGCGCCTGCATATAAGGAGCTTGATGTAAGGGCAAGTGGAGAAACTACAATTCATCTTAGGGCGTGTCATCAATTGTGGCCAAAAGCTCGGTATATCAAGCCTTGCCACGCCCGACCTAAAAGATAAACTAGGGGCCGATCGCAGCCAGCTAATCAACGCGGCCCAGGGAAACACCGAGGCGAGACCCACTGACGGCAGCTCTCCCTTGGCTCGTCCCACCCTCATCATAAAACTTCACGATGGCTTTGGCAGGGTACCAGGGGTGAACTAGGCCAAATCTATAGCCACTGCCAAAATGGCCAGGGCGTTCTTCATCCTGTACCGAGGCGATCGCTACTACCAGTACGTGCCGCAATTTTGCCCGGGCTGGTGATATTAGCTTGATGGCTATCTCAGGTAATCTCGCCAATGCTGTCAGGGTAGCGCAATGGCTACCATAGAGCAGCAGACGACCGCCGCGATCGCTGTGATCTACCGCGACGGCCCCCTTAGTAAAACTAATCCCGGTCAATCCACCTACGACGACTAACCCGTATCGACCCATGACATCCCTGGTTGCAGGCCAAATCGTATTTTTAGAATGCCGCCAGATTCGCCTCTACGCTGAGGTGATTCAGGTGCTAGAACCTCGACTCACGGGCTGGATACGGCCCCTAGCGCTGGTCAACGGAATGGAGATTACGCCTTTGGGCACGGCCCTCGACACCACCACCCTCGACCTCAATCAGGCTGCGGTGCCAGACATGCTTTGGCCCCTAGATCAGCTACAGCCGGCCCTGGATACCGAGGTTATTCCCCTACTGGCAACGCTGTCTGCCAAAGACGCTGCCCCCAGCCCAGCGCCAGACCCAAATCGGCAGCCAATTAGCATGAGTGAGTTTGTGCGATCGCTGTGGGCCGACCGTCAAACTACAGCTAGTTCACCTGACTAGGGCAAGGTTCACATCGGCCCTAAACAGCCTGGCTCAGGGATCCGTAAAAATCCGGATCGATCGTGTGAAGCTTTTACAAAGATGACTGAGTCATCGATAAGAAATTTGGGCAGTGCCCTGACAATGCTAAGCAATCGGGTCAGGCTCAGCACCGCTGGTGCTTCGGTCTTTACCCAATTTAGCCAGATATCGGCTGCTGCAGTGGCTCACCGCAGACACCCAGCCCTGGAACCAGGCGAATGCGACCTTCGTCCATTTCGTACATGAGGAGTTCTAACGCTTCGGAATCGCCAATGGGTAAGTACCCAAGGCGGGTGAGCTCGGAGTTAATGCCCTGCTCAATGTCAGGAGTTAGTAGCCCACTGTGAAGGGCCTGCTCTACCAGTCTACGAATGGAAAATGTGGGGGCCATGAACCATTACCTAAGCGTGACTTGATTCCTGTCTATTGTCGGCCCTAGGCCTCAGCTAGCCAGTGACCAAGCCCCTCAAACGGTGTGAAATCTACCACAAAGATTCGTGATCCAAATCACAAACGGATTCATCCCTTGGAGATATGTTCAGTAGATTCACGCAGGTATTTAATTAACAAGGTCTGAATCTATATCAAGTTACGGCCAACAAGTCGACGAAACGTGACCAAGCTAAAGTGATTCCGATTACCTTCGTAAAGTAGCTTGACGGCTTTAATAGTTTTTAACATTATCCATAATCTGGAGTGTACCCAGTATGCAGACGATGACTAAGGAAATGGCTATCTTTCAAGCTCAGGGCTCCCTAAACGCCTCCAACGCCCACGACTTCCACACGTCGCTCATGCAGAACATTCAGTCTGACTTAGCAAGCGGGCTATTTGTGGACATGAGCCAGGTAGAGTCACTCGACAGTGCCGGGTTAATCTCGCTGGTGTCGGCGCTTAAGCACGCCCGACAGCTGCAAAAGCGCCTGTGCCTGTGCTCTGTGCCGCCCACCATCCGCATCGTGTTTGAGCTGACTCAGCTCGATCGTGCCTTTGAAATGGTCGATGAGTTGCCCCAAACTCTGCCTGCGGCCGCTTAAACCACAATCTCAACAGAGTCTTGCCCTCAGCTCGCTATAGTATGGAGGTCATACTTGTGAGCGTTGGGGCGGCTAGGTTGTGTCTGTATCAGTTAATACATTGGTTGCGGCGAATATCTCTCGTCCAGGTCGCTACCTGGGCAACGAGTTAGGCGCTGTTCACAAGCCCTGGGATCAAGCCGCGGTCCGCTGGGTGTTAACCTACCCCGAGGTCTATGAAGTTGGGGCTTCTAACCTGGGCCACATTATTCTCTATAGCATCTTAAATGCCCAACCTAGACAGCTGTGCGATCGCGCCTATCTACCTGCTGCCGATCTAGCCGCCAAACTCAAGGAAACCGAGACGCCGCTGTTCGCCGTCGAGTCACAGCGATCGCTGACCGACTTCGATATTCTGGGCTTTAGCCTCAGCTATGAGCTAGGGGCGACCAACATTCTCGAAATGCTCTCCCTGGCAGGTATTCCCCTGACCTGGCAAGAGCGCAACCAGGCCGGGAGCTTTGCCGTAGAGGCAGGCTCCTGGCCTTTGATCTTTGCCGGTGGGCAGACCGCCACCTCCAACCCCGAACCCTACGCCGACTTTTTTGACTTTGTCGCTCTCGGCGATGGCGAAGAGCTGCTGCCCGAAATTGCCCTGGTGATTGAAGAGGGCAAAGCTGCTGGTCTGAGCCGTGACGCCCTGCTGCTCGATCTGGCCCAGGTGCCGGGGGTGTACGTGCCCCAGTTTTACACCATGGCGGACGACGGCTCGGTGCACCCCAACCGACCCGATGTACCTGCGCGGGTGCTGCGCCGAGTGGCGACCCCGATCCCCGCCTACGCCATGGGTCTGGTGCCCTACGTTGAAACCGTTCACGATCGCCTGACAGTCGAGATTCGGCGGGGCTGCACGCGGGGCTGCCGCTTTTGCCAGCCGGGTATGCTCACCCGGCCGGCCCGCGATGTGGAGCCCGAGGCGGTGGTCGATGCGATCGAAACGGGCATGCGCAAAACTGGCTACAACGAGTTTTCGCTGCTGTCGCTGAGCTGCTCTGACTACCTGGCCCTGCCAGCGGTGGGAGTCGAGGTCAAAAACCGGCTCAAGGACGAGAATATTTCGCTGTCGCTGCCCAGCCAGCGGGTCGATCGCTTCGACGAAAATATTGCCAACATCATTGGCGGCACCCGCCTCACCGGGCTGACTTTTGCCCCCGAGGCGGGCACCCAGCGCATGCGCGACATTATTAACAAAGGGTTGACCAACGAAGAACTGCTGCGCGGCATCAAAACCGCCCACGAGCAGGGCTGGAGTCGGGTCAAACTCTACTTCATGATCGGCCTGCCCGGCGAAACCGACGTCGACGTGCTGGGCATTGCCGAAACCGTGCGCTGGCTGCGCCAGAGCTGCATGGTGCAGGGGCGACGGCCTTTGTCCTTCAATATCACCATTTCCAACTTCACCCCCAAGCCCCACACGCCGTTTCAGTGGCACTCGGTATCGACAGAGGAGTTTTTGCGCAAGCAGCGGCTGCTGCGGGAGGAGTTTAGGGGCCTGCGCTGGGCCAAGGTCAACTTTACCGACGTGCGGATTTCGGCTATGGAAGACTTTGTCGGTCGGGGCGATCGCCGTCTTGGCACCGTAGTGCGCCGCGCCTGGGAACTGGGGGCGGGCATGGACAGCTGGTGGGAAAGCCTGGAAACCGCCTTCAACGCCTGGACCCAGGCCATCGACGAAGCCGGGTTGACCCTGAAATATCGCCAGGTTGACCAGGGCGAATGGAACGTGATGGACACCGCCGAGGGGGCCAGCAGCCTGGATGCCCCCCTGCCCTGGGATCACCTCGATACGGGGATTGACAAAACCTGGCTCAAAGAGGATCTGCACCGCGCCCTGGCGGCGGCCACGGTACCCGACTGCTCTTTTGAGGGGTGCAGCCACTGCGGCGTGTGCGGCCCCGACTTTGGCCACAACGTTGTGGTGCCGCCGCCGCCCATTCCGGCCTTTGCGGGCCACAGCCAGCCCAGCTCTGAGCGGGTGCAGCGGCTGCGAGTCACCCTCGGTAAGCTCGGCTCGATGGCTCTGCTGGGCCACCTCGACCTGGTGCGCCTGTTCGATCGCGCCCTGCGCCGGGCCGGGCTGCCGATTGCCTTTACCGGCGGCTTCCACCCTGGGCCACGGTTGTCGCCTGCCAATGCGCTGCCGCTGGGAGCCACCAGCAGCGGCGAAGTGGTCGATTTTGAGCTGACCCGCGCGATCGCCCCCGCCGAGTTTTTGCGGCAGCTAGCCGCCCAGCTGCCGCCGGAGATTCCTCTTTACGACATTGCCGAGGTGCCCCTCGATGAGCCCTCGGCCACCAAACGCCTGGACCGGGCCGAGTACTACCTGCGGCTTACCCCAGAGCACGACGGTCCCGCGCCGTGGAGCGAGTGGATCGATGCGGTGATGGCTATGGAAGAATTTTGGTGGGAGAAGAAAACCAAGTCGGGCAAAACCCAGCTGGTGAACCTGCGGGAACGTCTGCATGAGCTGGCGTTGGTGACAGCCGATCAACCTCTGCCGCCAGGGCTAGAATATGCTCAGGGAGAATACGGAGGTTGGCTGAGGGCGATTGGTAACTGTCGCAACGACGGGAACCTGCTGCGCCCGGAGCAAGTCGTCACCCTAATAGAGCAGGTGGCGAGCCAGACCATAGGCCTACAGCACGTGCATCGCAGCCGCTTAATCTTTAGTTAGGGCAACCCTGAAAGGGCGGGATCATGGACAGAGAGACAGGCCATTTATCAGCAGGGCAGTGCTCAGGGCAAGATCGGGCGCAAGGTCAGGGCCAGGGATGGGACTGTGCTCGGGGGGGGCGCTGGAGGCCGCGAGTTGGGTTGGGGCGGCGGATCTTGCTGGCGATCGCAGGCGCAGGTCTGCTGATGACTGCACCGCATCCAACCTCAGCTAAGGCTCAGACAGACTGCCCCAGCGAGATGCTAACGCCCTACTGGCCTGAGCGATCGCCCCAGATTCATCAAACCTTCTGTGAGTTGCTGGTGTTTCCCACCGCTACGCTGCCCAACGGCGACACCTTTACCGATCGTATTGTCGACGGGTCGCTATCGAGCGATAGTCGCCAGGCCTCTGCCGACACCATGACCCTGCCCAGCCTGTGGTGGAACCGCGACTCGCTAACCTCGCACCTGGGCGGTCGCCGCCTGGTCGACTCCTGGATCTCTTACCAGATCAAAGACTCGGGTACGACAGTGGTAGACGTGATCGTCAACCCCCAGATGTGGTCGGTGTTGACCTATAACGAGCGATACGCTGTGCTTAACCAATTTGGCACCGCCGCCCGCGACTTTGGCTATAACGTGCGCTTCTTCCAGGGGAATTCTCGCAACTACCGCATGATGGGCATCTACGCCTGTGACTTTGTCGATCAGCCCAGTGCTCCTTTAAGTGGCCCCCTGGCCCTAGAGGACAACGTTCAAACCTGCTCAGCTAATCTAGATGCGGGGTTGATTGTGCTGCTTCAGCGCAATTTGCTGGCCGAGAGTGAGCGCCGCCAGCAGGCAGCCCAGGCTGCAGCGGCTGAGAACAGTTTGCAACGTGCCGAGGTAACATCACCGCCGATTGCCAACTAGCGCGGCATTCCCGACAGGGCGGGGGTGCTTAGCTGCGCAAACTCTGCCACAGCTGACTGTAGCGGGCTTCGGCGGCAGCGCTGAGGGGCAGCAAAAACTCGCTCTGGTCGGCTACATCGGGAGCTAAGGCAAGAGCAGGCGGCATTTGCAGCGGCTCGGGTAGCTGCGATCGCTCAATTCCCCACAGCCGAGTCGAAGTGCCCTGGCCAAAGATGGCGAGCTGCGTGGCAAAGTCGGCATCCAGGCAAAAGTCGAGCCAGCTGAGGGCGGTGGATGCAGTCTGCTCTGAAACGGAAGCGATCGCCTGGGGGCGTACCCAAAGCTGGGCACTGAGCAGCGTGCCCTCGGGCGGTACGGCCACCGCCAGATTGCGGTACTGCTTCAGCAGCGGCAGCGCGTCATCGGACCAGGCCACCACGGCGGTGGCATCGCCAATCAGCAGCATTTCGAGGTAGTGGTCGGAGTCGTAGACGCGCACCTGATTCTGCAAATCGGCCAGAAAGAGTGCTAAGCCCTCTACAGCCGCCGGGTCTTCGGTGTTGGCTGAGGCACCTAGCGCCTTTTGGGCCAGGCCCAGCACCAGGCGAGGGTGGTTGGGCAGCACCAGCCGCCGCCTGAGTTCGGGGCGCAGCAGGTCGGCCCAGGTCGCGAGTGGAGCGCTGCTGCGAGGGAGACGATCGCGATCGTACAGCACCACCAAATGACTCCAGCGGTAGGGCACCGCCCAAATGCTGCCGTCGGGGCTGAGCCTGCCTGCGGCACTGCGGCGCACCAGTTCGGGCCACACCGCCGCTAGTTCGTCCCAGTGGGTGAGGGCTGACACCTCTAGCGGCTGCACCAGCTCTTGGCGAATGGCGGGGGCCAGCCAGTAGTCAGCCAGGCTCAACCAGTCAGCCGTCGATAGCGTAGCCGCGCTTTGGCCATGCCACTGCTGCAGCAACCCATACAGCTCCACCAGCGATTCTTCGGGGGTAACGGCAATGTTGCTGCCCTGGGGCAACTGCTGAAAGGCGTTGAGCAGCTGAGCCGGTATGGCATTGGCCAACATCGCCAACCGCAGGCTGGGGCCAGAGACGCGCTGGCACCCGGCTAACAGGGCCGTGACGGTTAGCCCACCCGCCAAAAAGCTGCGACGATTCATGAGCATTTGCCCCTCAGCTTCCCTCTCCAGGGGAGAATACTGATCAACCATAGCGCTTTAGGACGTCCATGAAAGCTGTTCGAGATATTGTCACTGTCTCCATAACTATTATTCTGGTGTCGTTCATTGGCCTCAGCCTGGCTCGGCTGGTGTACTTCTTTCTCCACAGTCAGCAACTTATCTAGAGCACTATATTTAGAGCAATGCTGTGACATCCTTCTTATTTCCCACCCTGGCTGATGTGAAGGCGGCCTGCGGTCGCATCGCCCCCTACATTCGCCATACGCCGCTGGTGCCCGCGATCGCCCTCAAGCAGCCTATCTCTGGCTGCCCCAACCTGTGGCTTAAGCTCGACTGCCTGCAGGTAACGGGTTCCTTCAAGGCCAGGGGGGCAGTCAATACGCTCAAGAGCCTCTCCGAAGCCGAGCTACAGCGGGGCATTATAACCGCGTCGGGGGGCAACCACGGCCTGGCCGTGGCCTACGCGGGCGGGCTGGCCCAAGTACCCGCCACCATCTACCTGGGCCGCAACGTGCCTGCCGCCAAAGCAGAACGGCTGCGCCAGTGGGGAGCCCAGGTGGTGTTTGAGGGCAACGACTGGGATGACGCCAACCGCGCCGCTATGGCGATCGCTCACGCCCAGGGGCTCACCTACATTCACCCCTTCAACGACCCGCGCGTGATCGCCGGACAGGGCACCCTGGCCCTGGAGATTTTGACCGACCTGCCCCAGGTGGATACGCTGCTGGTGGCAATCGGCGGCGGCGGTTTGATCAGCGGCATCAGCCTGGCGGCGAAGGCCATCAAGCCCGGCATTCGCATTGTCGGCATTGAGCCGGTGGGCGCACCCACCCTCAAAACCAGCGTTGAGGCAGGTCAGATTGTTGAGCTAGAGGCCACCCCCACCCTGGCTAATACCCTCGCCCCCCGCAGGACGGAAGCCCTGAACTTGGAAATCATTCGCCGCTGTGTAGACTCCTTTGTGCTGGTCAGCGATGAGGCGATGGCCGAGGCCTGCCGCTGGTTGTGGTTTGAGCTAGGGGTGGCGGCAGAACTCAGTGGGGGTGCCGCGATCGCAGCCCTGATGACCGGCCAATATCAACCCCGGCCCGGCGAAGTCGTCTGCGCCCTGATCTGCGGCACCGGCACAGCGGGGCTAGACGGTTAGGCCACGACCGGGCCAAGGGTAGATGAAATGCGCATGGCTAGCTCGGTTAGGTTGTCGCTGTCGGTGCAGAACTGTTCGGCGGCAGGACGGGGCACCCCCGCCTCAACCAAATATTCCACTAGCAGGTTGAACAGCATGTCTTCGGCTAGCTCGCGCTGGTCGACCCAGCCTTGCCGGTAGTGCAGATACTCCTGGCAGCGCAGGGCCAGGTCGTGATAGGTGGCATCGCTGGTTAAAAACTGAAGGCTGCTGACAATCATGGCGACCTCAGAGTGCGGATTAGCCACAGTTTAACGAAACAGCCTTGACGAAACAGTGTTCATAAAGCGGTTATGACGTGCATCTCCCTTGCTAGGGGGACAGGGGGATCTTTACGGGGCACTTTACTCAGTCACAATCCGCTACATAGCGCTAAGCGATCGCCCTAAACACCACCGAAAGATTGTTGGCAGGCATAGCGATGGTCTCGACCAGCGCCAAATTGTGTACCTTGGCAGTGGCGACCACCGCATCTAAATCGCGCACGCCCCAGTCTGGGTTTTGGCCCTGCAGGCTGGCGTCGAAGGCGGCATTGCTAGGGGCCGTGTGCTGCCCGTTTTGCCGGTAGGGGCCGTAGAGGTACAAAATGCCGCCCGGTGGCAAAATGCGCCCCGCCCCTGCCAGCAGCCCCAGGCAGGCCGCCCAGGGCGCAATGTGAATCATATTGATGTTGACCAGGGCGGTGATCGGATGCTGCTGCAGGTCTGGCCCAGCGAGTGAATCCCTGCACAAATCCCTAAAGTTCTCAGATTCGACGGGCCACAGGGGAGCCGCCGCATCTAAAGGCAGGGGCGCATGCAGGTTGGCGGCAGGATTTACTTCCCGCCAGGCGGCGATACTGGCTCGGGCACCGGGATCGGGGTCAGAGGGCAACCACTGCCGGGGAGCCAAACGCGGCGCAAAGTATACGGCGTGCTCTCCTGTACCGCTGGAAATCTCAAGTACGGTGCCAGCGGGGGGCAGCACTCGCTGGAGTACCGCTAAGATGGGCTCGCGGTTGCGCTCAGTGGCGGGAGCATGGCGACGAGCATCGGAAGGCGTTGACATGGTCAATTTTGGGAATGAATTTGGAGGAATGGTATGCCAGCCGCTGAGGCTGCTGCCTGATTGACTGACAAAAGTCCTAAAACTTTGTCACTTTGTGAACAGTACTCGTTTCCGGGTTTTATCTGAAATGTCCTTAAAGTGGCTTGGTACTTGCTTCCAAACGACAGAGCCACCGCCTATCTATGCCGAGGCGGAGCGCTGTCAGAGTTAGCGATGCCATTCGGTGACGCCGCCGGGCTTGTCGATCAGCGTAATGCCTTCGGCCTGGAGCAGGTCGCGGATGCGATCGCCCTCAGCAAAATTCTTGGCCGCCCGCGCCTCTCGTCGCTGGGTCAGCAACGCCCCAATCTCACCATCCGATAGCCCGCCCAAGGTAGATTCTTCAGCTTTGGGCTGGGCTTCTAGGCCTAGCACCTGGGCCAGGCAGACCAGGGTTTGCCACTGCTGGCGCAGGGTGGCGCTGTCGGTGTCGGCCTCGCCTGTGTGGGTAATCAGGTTGCCTGCCCGACGCAGGTCTTTGGCCAGCTCAAACAGCACCGCCAGCCCACCAGCGGTGTTGAAGTCGTCATCCATGGCGGTTTGAAAGGCTTGCACCGGGGCACTGTCGCGATCGATCCGCATGGCGGCCGGATCGCCAAAGGCAGAATCTGAGGCATCAGCCCAGCCCAGCCTGGCCCCAAACTCGTAGCCAAACAGCAGACCATCGCGCACGGTGCCCCAGCTAGTCTGGGCGGCGGCGATCGCCTCATCGGTAAAGTCTACTGGCTTGCGGTAGTTGCCCTGCAGCAAAAACAGCCGCACCGCCATCGGGTCAGGGGCATTTGGCCCATCCAGCAGGTCGCGAATGGTGGTGAAGTTGCCGAGGGATTTTGACATCTTCTCGCCGCCCACGTTGACCATGCCGTTGTGCATCCAGTAGCGCGAGAGGGGGTGGCCCGTGGCGGCCTCCGACTGGGCGATTTCATTCTCGTGGTGGGGAAACACCAGGTCGCTGCCGCCAACGTGGATATCAATGGTTTCGCCAAGGCGATCGCGAATCATGGCCGAGCACTCAATGTGCCAGCCGGGTCGCCCCGGCCCCCAGGGGGATTCCCAGAAGGGTTCGCCTTCCTTTGCGCCCTTCCACAGGGCAAAGTCGAAGGGGTCTTGCTTGATGGCCTCTTCCGTCGTCACCCGACCGCTGGCTCCAGCCTGCATGTCGTCGAGCCTGCGGCCCGAGAGCTTGCCATAGCCGTCAAACTTGCGCACCGAGTAATACACGTCGCCGTTGGCGGGGTAGGCGTAGCCCTTTTGCTCTAGCTCGCCAATCAGCCGCTGAATGCCATCCAGGGTTTGGGTGGCGTAGGTGTATTCGTCGGCCTCCATCACATTCAGGCGGGCGATGTCGTCGAGATACGCCTGGGTGTAGCGCTCGGCCACCGTCTGCATGGTGGAATTTTCAGTTTTGGCGCGGTTGAGAATTTTGTCGTCAATGTCGGTAAAGTTTTGCACGTAGTGGACGGCGTAGCCCCGCCACAGCAGGTAGCGCCGCACCGTATCCCAGGCCACGTAGCAGCGGGCGTGGCCCAGGTGCGAGTAGTCGTACACCGTGACGCCGCAGCAGTACATCTTCACCCGCCCCGGTTCTAGGGTTGCGAGGGGTTCTTTTTGACGGCTCAGGGTGTTGTAGAGAACGACGCTCATGGCAGGGGCGCGTAGGGGCGCGTAAAAGGCCCATTATAAAAGGATGCTAACAGAACGATTCAACACCGAAATCGGGCGCGGCGCAATGACTGCGGTAAGAGAGCACCCCATCAGCAGATTGAAACCAGCGGCTATAGAACCTAGAGTCATCTCATAATGAATTCTGTAGATTAATTTCTGACTGAACGAACCTATGTCATCGGCTCCTACCCTCGATGCGGCTGATCTTGATGCCTATTTTCAACGGATTGGCTACGACGAGAGCCATGCCCCTACCGTGGCTACGCTGCAAGGCATTCATCTGCGCCACCCCCAGGCGATCGCCTTCGAAAACCTCAGCTCGTTTCTGGGCCAGTCCGTGGAGCTAGACTTGTCCTCGCTGGTGCAAAAGCTGGTCTACGGGGGGCGGGGCGGCTACTGCTTTGAGCAAAACGGGCTGCTGCGATCGGTGCTCACCACGCTGGGGTTTCAAGTCACCGGGCTGGGGGCGCGGGTGCTGTGGAACCTGCCCCCCGATACCCTCACTCCCCGCAGCCACATGGTGCTGCTGGTAGATTTGGCGAGCGAACCCTACATTGCCGATGTGGGTTTTGGCGGGCTCACCCTGACCGCGCCACTGCGGCTGGTGCCAGACCTGGTTCAGGAGACTCCCCACGAGCCCTTTCGCCTGGTTCAATCGGAGGGGTTCTGGATTCTACAGGCGCAAATCGCTCAAGACTGGAAGCCCCTGTACCAGTTTGAGCTACAGGCCCAGTACCCCTGCGACTACGAGGTCAGCAACTGGCATGTGTCTACTTATCCCAAGTCGCTGTTTGTTAACAACCTGATTGCAGCTCGGGCGGCGCGGGAGCGTCGCTACGGTCTGAGAAATACCGAACTGGCCACCCACTTCCTGACGGGAACAACTGAAAAACGCCACCTTACCGATGCCGCCGAGCTAGAGATGGTGCTGACCGATATTTTTAAGCTCAGACTGCCCGAAAACAGCGACTTTAGCCGCCTGTTTTCAGGTCAGGGCTGATTCTCAGCCTTACCGCAGCGCGTCGGCCAGGGTCTTGACCACGGTGTCGCTTTTCCAGTAGCTGCCGTGGGCATCGCCGCCCCAGAGCAGCGGCAGCCGCCCCACGGTAATCGGCAGACCCCGATGCTCGGTGATCACATCCTTCAGATGCACGTAGAGCTGGGCATTGCCCATCAGGTGAGGCATGAGCCCCTGTAGGGGATAGGCCAGGGGGTCGCCGGGGTGCATGTAGTTGTACCAGGGCAGCGATTTTTTGCCCCGCTGGTGGTAAAGGGTTTGCAGCAGCGATCGCAGATCTTTAGTCAAATCGTGGGTGCTATCGCCCGTCACCGACAGCAGGCTAAACAGAGCGATGGGCGAACCCAGGGTGTGTACGCTGGCGATCGGCAGCCCCTGGCCAGGCGTTTGGCCCAGGCCAAACAGAGCATTGCGCAGCTGTTTTACAATCTGGCGGGTCTGGCGGGTGCTGGCGTCGTTGTCCAAACTGGGGTCATCCCAGCGGGCGGCAAACAGCAGGTCAAAGAGAATGACGCTGCCCAGGCTGTGGGTGACCAGGTGGAGACGGTCATCCGGCTGGGCCGATTGCAGCGCTGGCAGCGCCATCTGCTGAAACCGCTGCACCACCTGAGCGCCCACGTGGCGGCTCAGGTACAGCGCCGCATCGCCAGCAAACTCGATCACCTCGCTGACGCGAAAATCGGTCATCCACAGCTTGCGCCACTGCGGAGAGGCCTCTAGCCCCTGGCGCAGAGTAGCCTGGGGCTGCACGTTCAGGTCGCCCCAAAATATAGGAATGGGTTTAATCGTGCGTCCATTCAGGCCAATGGTCTGACCAACCCGTTGCAGTAGCGCTTCAACCATGCGGTTAAACTCGTCGGCACGGCGATGCTTAACGCCGTGCACAACCAAAACGTAGTCGGTAGCCATAGCCAATGCTCTCCTGGCGGCGAAGGGACAATGTCGCACGCCTGCCGACCGCAGGCATCCATAATTCATCCATAACTACAGAGGCGGCGGCAAGATTCCAGACAATATAGCTCGGCTGAGGCTTGAATACCTATCGCCGGAAGCTTGGGTTTGGCTCGGCTCAACCTGTAAACTCAGAAATGTAGGATTTGAGCAAATTAGGAGCCATGGTTAGTCGATCCAGCCTGTGTCGGATGTTGGTAGCCACGCTAGTGGTGCTCACCCTTTGCCTAAGCTGGGCCAGCCCGGCTCAGGCCACCAGCTACGATCGCCAAAACCTGAGAATGAGCGACTGGTCAAACCAGGATCTGCGCGGCAACGACTACACCCGCGCCGACATGGCCGATGCCGACATGAGCCACACCGACCTGCGCGGCGTGCGCCTATTTGACACCACCCTGGCCCGCGCCAACATGGAAGGAGCCAACATGAGCGGCGCTACCCTCGACGGAGCCCGGTTCTACCAGGCCAACCTGACCAACGCCATTCTCGAAGGGGCCTACGCCTTTGACACCGACTTTCGTGAGGCCACCATCGACGGGGCCGACTTTACCGACGTGCTGCTCGACCCCAAGGTCAACAAAATGCTCTGCACCGTAGCTAAGGGCACCAACCCCGTCACGGGGCGCAAGACCCGCGAGACGCTCTATTGCCCCTAGGAGCAGTCCCCGCCAGAAACCCCTGCTCCCCTTGTCCCAGGGCAGGGGCTTCTGGCGGGGATTGACGACTCTAGGCTACGGCTGGCTCAACAGCATTGATCGTCAGCACCAGGTCGTTGAAGTCGAAGTCGGTTAGATCCTCGAAGCTCCAAACATTGCCCTCGCGCTGAATGCGAGAGTCACCAATGGTCGCCAGGTTGTTGATGTCACCATCTACCAGCAGCACCGGAGCGTAGTAGGTGCCGCCGGGCAGGGTGAAGCTGACATCAGTTGTCACCAGGTTGTCGGTAAACAGCTCAGTATCGAGTAGGTTGGTGGCCACAGCCGCCTTATACCCCGCATCTCCAGCCATTAGGCCATCCACACGCCCCTGGGCATCGGTTTCGTAGAACTTCAGCACGTTATCAAAGGCCGCCTCGCGGCTTACAGTAACGTTGATAGCTACATCGCCATCGAACCCGGTCAGATCCACCAGTTCCGTAGCGCCTCCGGACAGTCCAGCCACGCCCAGACGAGCATCCAGGTTTAGGGGCTGGTCGAGCTGAATTTTGATGATCTCGTTGTTGTCGATATCCGGCCCCCGTCCGAGGGAGAAGGGGTAGTTGTTGTCGTTAGCCACCAGAATGGTGTCGGCATCGATCACCAGCACATCCTCAATGGTGACAAAGGGGAAGGAGAAAGTGGTTTCGCCATCGCCGTTGAGGTCGTTGGGGTCGCTGATGTTCAGCAGATCGACCACTTCTGTTTTGGCGACAAAGCCCTCGCTGTCAATCTGCGATAGATCGACTTTGAAGATCTTTTTGAATTCAGCCGCTTCGCCCTGGTTGTTGTCGCGCTCAATGACAAGGAACTCGCTGTCGTTGATGGGGGTAAAGTCGCCGATCGCATGGGCCGCCGACTCCATTTGGTACAGGCCAGCTAGCCCCTCATAGGCCGCGCTGGCGATATCAAATTCATAGATCCGCAGCGAGCCAGCGGGGTCACCAACTACAGTGCCCTCCAGCATGGGGTAAAGGGTGGCGCGATCGGGGCTAAAGGCCATGCCCTCAAACCCGCGCGAGCCGCCCAGATTCGCCAGCGCCTCACCCGCGAGAACGGCAGGGTTTTGGGGAGAGCGAACGTCGTCAGCCACAACGCGATCGCGCACCGCATCCCCAGTGCCAGGAAAGTCGGTAAAGAACCCGTCAGCCCCAATCGAAATCAGCTGGGCCAGCTCCGACTCAGGCGTCTGGGGCGTACCGTCAGCATTCAGCGTCAGAAAGTTCTCCTCGTTGCGGTGGGTGTAGGGGTGCACCTGCAGCCCAGCGGCGTGGGCATCGTCGATAAACGAGGTCACTTCCCCGGTCAGCTGCGAGGTGATCTGGGCCACGCCGTCGCCGTTGCCGTCCACAGGATTGTCCAGCGCTTCTCGCAGCAAAATGTTGTTCTTCCAGGGGCCAGCTCCTTCGGCGTAGGTATCGCGCATCACCTGCAGCATGGCAGCGTTGTCCAGGTCAGCGTAAACCGTCTCTGCCGATAGCGGGTTTTCGGCGGCGTCTAAAAAGGCCTGCCCGTAAATCGCCGTCAGGTCGTTGCCCTGGGCCACGTTGTAGCGGATGTCGTAGGGGAAGGAGAACGCATCGGTGGGGTCAGCCGCAGTGGTGGTGTCGCCGTAGAGCTGCACCAGGGGAATGTCACCAAGGCCCTCCGCATTTAGCCTGGCCTGAATTTCAATCAGGTTTTGCACCTCAAATGACTGGATGAAGATGCGGCTGGGGTCGGTAAACCCTTCAGCAATCAGCGTATCGACCAAGATCTGGCTGGTGTCGAGGTTGATGGGCGTGCCATCTAGAAACGTGCCCTCCTTGGCCAGAAAGGTGGGGTGCTTGGTTTCGGGGTAGATGCCGATTTTTTTGCCTGTCTCCGCCTCGACGGTTTTGACCAGGTCGATCACTTCCGCCAGGGTGGGGATTTCAAACTGGCCGTCAAAGGCTGTATTGTCGGGGCGCACAGCAGGAATTCGCTCCTTGGCCCGCAGGGTTTTGAGTTCAGCCAGGGTGAAATCTTCGACAAACCAGCCGGTGTACTCGATGCCGTCGATGACTTTGGTGGTCTGGCGATCGGCAAATTCGGGGCGATCGGCCACATCGCTGGTACCCGAGATCTCGTTCTCGTGGCGGGCGACCAGCACCCCATCCTTCGTCACCACCAGGTCAGGCTCAATAAAATCTGCCCCCTGCTCGATCGCCAGTTCGTAGGCGGCCAGGGTGTGCTCAGGGCGCAGGCCGCTGGCTCCCCGGTGGCCGATCACCAGCGGATCCTGTCCATTCAGCGTATTGAGGGTGTTGACGTTCGGGGTGGCAATGGGCGCGTCTAGCAGCACGCCGCTGGCGTCGAAATGCAGCAGATACGGGCCAAACTCATCCCCAACCCAGATCTCGCCGTTGCCATCAATCACAAACGATTCAATGTCAAAGTCGGCCCCGGTCAGCCGTCGCTCGGCAGTGCCCTCATTGACAATATCGAAGGGAATCAGATGATTGGGATCGCTGAGCTGCACAAAGCCCTGCAACTCAACGCTGCGATCGCCCCCTTCAGAACCGGCCAGGCTGGGGTCAACCTGATAGATCCGCAGCAGGTAGTCGGCGCTGTTGGCCTTCGCGCCAAAGCCATTGTCCGACAAAAACCAGAATGCTGAGCCATCGCCACCGGGGGCAAACTGCACGCCGCTAAAGCCCTGCACTGGCTGACCGTCAAAAGGGCCAGTGCGACCGTTGCCCGCGATCGGAGCACCCGTACCGTCGTCGCCCCCCGCGTCGGGGCCTGCGGCAAAAGTATCGGCAGGCAGCGAGGCGAAGCCAGTTAGTTCTGCCGAAGGGGAAGCGGTCTGTTCCGATGCTTGCGTTGTATCAAAAGACATGGTTTGAGGGCTCTCCTAGAGTATTCGATTGATAGCCTGCAAATAGGCACAGAAAACCCCTGCAAAGCCTTGTTCTTTGCAGATAGCTCTTGCCCTGATTGCCACAGGAATAATCTCACAAAAGCTCAAAAATGAGATTAAGCCTGAGGGCTTTATTGATTAAAAAGATTAGGGCAACGTTAACTTTTAGAGTTCAAGATTAAGGCCAAAAGTGTGGTCTGATACTAAATCCGACTTGGCTACCCCTGAAATGGTGTAGGATTAGGGAATGCCTAGACCCCTCCATCTCGAACCTCATTTTTCAGCCGACGAGCTTAAAGCGCGGTATCGCGCAAGCGGTGACCCG
>NZ_JBNXVS010000040.1:0-62834 GCF_050565655.1 Nodosilinea sp. AN01ver1
ACCGGGTCACCGCTTGCGCGATACCGCGCTTTAAGCTCGTCGGCTGAAAAATGAGGTTCGAGATGGAGGGGTCTAGGCATTCCCTAATCCTACACCATTTCAGGGGTAGCCAAGTCGGATTTAGTATTAGAAAGCGGTCGGCTGATTTACTGAGTTTGACTTTCATCGCCAAACCAGTCGGTTACGTCAACAAAGTCCTCATCGTTGTAGTCTTCGGGGGAAAAACTCGCTTCGATATCGGACTGTTCGTCGTCATCCACGTAGGGCATTAACATTTGAAAGAACTTGAACCACTCTTCGCGCATCACTTCCCGAACGCTCTCTTTGATTAGCGCTTTAAGGGCCTGGGCGTCGAGGGAGGTGGTTGGTTCCATGAGCCTTACTCTAAGTTAGCGTTGCGCTTGATGACATTGGGAGGCTGCCTTTCGTCTATTATCGCACCAGGACAGCGGACATTTGGTGCTGAGCCTCCTTCCACCTGAGGATTTTGGTCAAGGCCATGACGGGGGCTTGAGCGGGCGCTGAGGCTAGCTACGATGGATAACTATCACCCATAGCGATCGCTTATGTCTCCCTTCAGCCTTTTGAACCATTGACGAAGCCCCGCTGCGAGATAATGTAAAAGCTGATACTTTTTTGCTGGGGGTGGCAAATTGCTAGCCCCTGCTCTTGCCGTCGTTCCGCTATTGCATCGCCCTCCCCATGGCCTACTACCTCTCCCCCCGGTTTCTCGAAAAGATGGCGGTGCACATCACCAAAAACTACCTGAAGCTGCCGCAGGTCAAAATTCCGCTGATTTTGGGCGTCCACGGTCGCAAGGGTGAGGGCAAAACCTTTCAGTGCGAGCTGGTGTACGAGCGCATGGGCATCGAGGTGGTTCACATCTCCGGTGGCGAGCTGGAGAGCCCCGACGCGGGCGACCCGGCCCGGCTGATTCGCCTGCGCTACCGCGAGGCCGCCGAGCTGGTGCGGGTGCGGGGCAAAATGGCGGTGCTGATGATCAACGACATCGACGCCGGGGCGGGCCGCTTTGACGCGCTGACGCAGTACACCGTCAACACGCAGCTCGTCAACAACACCCTGATGAACATTGCCGACAACCCCACCAATGTTCAGCTGCCCGGCAGCTACGACGAAAATGAGATTCAGCGGGTGCCGATTATTCTCACCGGCAACGACCTCTCGACCCTCTACGCGCCGCTGATTCGCGATGGCCGCATGGAGAAGTTTTACTGGGAGCCGGACAGGAGCGATCGCATCGGCATTGTGGGCGGCATTTTTGAGCCCGATGGCCTTTCGCAGTCTGACATTAATACTCTGGTCGATACCTTTCCCAACCAGGCGATCGACTTTTTTGGGGCCGTGCGCGCCCAGATCTACAACGAGCAAATCCGCGACTTTATCTACTCCGTTGGGCTAGAGAACGTCTCCCGCAGCGTGGTCAACACCACCACGCCCCCCAGCTTCCGCAAGCCCGACTTTAGCCTGTCGCACTTGCTTGAGGTGGGCGATCGCCTGGTGCGCGAGCAGCGCCGCGTCAGCGACATGCGCCTCGCCAACGAGTACAACCGCGTTCTATCGGCTGGCGCATCCTCAGCGCCCTCCTCAGACAGCTTTTACCGCGCCTACAACCCCAACGACAACCCCGCCGCTGCTGAGGGCGCTACCAGTGGCGATGCCGCCAGAGCATCTGGTAACGGCAACGGCGGCTCGTGCCCCATGCCCGATTCCTCCCAGTCCACCTACTCCCCCACCCCACCCGTTTACGCTCCCACCCCTTCACCCTCCCACTCCTCCACCCTCCCCCCCGACCTGCGCCAGCAGATCAACGCCATCCTCTCCCAGGGCTATCGCCTGGGCATCGAGCATGTGGATAAGCGGCGGTTTCAGACCAACGCCTGGCAGAGCGGCCCCGCCATCTCCGGGCAGGATGCGGCTACCGCCAGCGCGGCGGTAGAACGCTGTCTGGGCGACTACGCCCAGGACTACGTGCGGCTGATCGGCATCGATCCCAAAACCAAGCAGCGGGTGATGGAGCAGATCATTCAGCGGCCTGGACGGTAGCCCCCTATTATTACAATCGCTATTATTTACAATCATCAATCGTTTGGCAGGAGCATTTGGTGGCACGATGAAGAGCTAGCGGCTCTCCTGGCTCGATAGGGCTAAAGAGCGGCCGCTACTGTGAGCTATAGGTAGACTCGACCAAAATGCATGAGAATGATCGCCTTTCGTCAGGTATTGAGGGACTCGATGAAGTCTTAGACGGAGGGCTACCATCGGGGCAGACGTATTTGGTTAGAGGTGGGCCGGGCTGCGGCAAAACAACCCTAGGGTGGCATTTTCTCACCACCGCCCTAGACGATGGCACTCCCCGACTGTTTATCAGCCTGGGCGAATCCTTTGAGCAGCTGCGGCGCAACGGCGCAGCCTCGGGCTTTCCGGTCGAGGCGGTGGAGGTCTTGGATCTAAGCCCCGATGCCGAATTTTTTGTCAACAACCAGGGCTACGACATTTTTGCGGCGGCTCAGGTCGAGCAGGCCCCGCTGACAGAGCGCATTGTTGAGCGGGTCAACGCGATCCAGCCCAAGCGCGTGTTTATCGATTCGATGACTCAGCTGCGCTACCTGTCGACCGATGCCTACCAGTTTCGCCAGCAGGCCGTGGGGTTTCTGCGCTTTTTAGTCGCCGCCGGGGCGACGGTGCTGTTTACCTCCGAAGGCAGTCAGGAGGCCCCTGATGAAGATCTGCAGTTCATCAGCGACGGCATTTTGACCCTGCAAATGCAGGACAATGGGCGGGTTCTGGAAGTGACCAAACTGCGGGGCAGCTCGTTTCGCAAGGGCCGCCACGCCATGCGCATCTGCGATCGCGGCCTGGTCGTGTTTCCGCAGCTGATGGCGAGTGAAAACCCTATTTCGGTGGTAGCCCCTCACCTCTGTCCGGCGGGCATTCCCGAGATCGATGAGCTACTCAACGGCGGCATCGAAAGCGGCACCGTGACAATTATTTCTGGCCCCAGCGGCGTGGGCAAAACCACCCTGGGCCTGCAGTTTATTAAAGAGGCGGCGGGTCGGGGCGATCGCTCAGTCGTCTACCTGTTTGAGGAGGCGGTCGATACCCTGCTCAACCGCTGCGAGGGCATCAACATTCCGGTGCGGGCCATGGTAGAACGGGGCACGTTGTCGGTGCTTAAGGTTGACCCCCTGCTGTACTCCCCCGATGAGTTTGCCAACCAGGTGCGGCTGGAGGTCGAAAAAGCCAACACCCAAATCATCATGATCGACAGCGTGCTGGGCTACAAGCTGTCCTTTCAGGAGGATGACCTGATTCGCAATATTCACAGTCTCTGCCAGTACCTCAAGGGCCGAGGCATTACCACCCTGCTGACCAACGAGGTTGAGTCGATCACGGGCGATTTTAAGGCGACAGAGCTGGGTGTATCCTACCTGGCCGACAACATCATTTTTCTGCGATATCTCGAAATTCGCGGCCAAATGCGGCGGGCGATCGGCGTTTTGAAGAAGCGGCTCAGCGACTTTGAAAAGACCTTACGGGAGTTTGAAATTTCGCGCTACGGCATCAAGGTGGGTCGCCCCCTGACGCAGCTACGGGGCATTTTAAGCGGAGTTCCTGAATTTATTAAGTCTCGCGACGATGAACCCTAATTTGTTTCCTCACCCGCCCGCTCAGCCTCCGGATCTCGACCAGCAGTGGCAGCACCGAATTTTGCTGGGCATCGATCATCAGCAAAATCGTCATCTATTGGCCCAGCTGCTAGGGCGTTTCTATAATCTGCAAGACTCCCCATCTGAGGGGTTGAACTGGGGGAATGCGTTTGATCTGTGTATTTTTGACAGTCTCTTTTTGGGCCGCTTAAACGAGCAAATTTTGGCCCAGCGGGAGGCGGCTAGCCCTGTTTTTTTGCCCTTTCTGCTGTTGCTCAAGCGGGCTCACCTGCCCCTGCTGACCACTGCTATCCGTCAGCAGGTCGACGATGTGATTACGATCCCTGTTGAGCAAACCGAGCTGCTGCTGCGGGTTGAGTCGCTGCTGCGGGCTCGGCAACAGGCGCTCAAGCTCAGCGCTCTGCTGGCCCAGGAGCAGCTGCTAGAGCAGCAGATTTTGGCCGACAACCAGATTTTGCAGGCGATGGTAACCCAGGACAGCCTGACCGGCATTTCTAACCGGCGCGCCTTTGACGACAAGCTGGCCTACGAGTGGAAGCTGGGCCGTCGCGAGCAAACCCCTCTGGCGGTGGTGCTCTGCGATGTTGACCACTTCAAGGCCTACAACGACACCTACGGCCATATTTTGGGCGATCAGTGTCTGCGGGCGATCGCAGGGGTCTTCGACACCGTTATTCGCCGACCGGCCGATATGGCGGCCCGCTACGGCGGCGAAGAGTTTGCCCTGATTCTGCCCAAGACCGATAGCGAGGGGGCGGTCCACATTCTCAACCGCATTCGCCACACTCTACAGGCCCGCGCCATTCCCCACCAGGGCTCACCCACCAATGCCTACGTCAGCTGTAGCTTTGGGCTAGCGGTAGCGGTGCCCTCTGACGATTGCGAAATTGAAGATCTGCTGCGGGCTGCCGACGCTGCCCTCTACCAGGCCAAAGCCGCAGGCCGCGATCGCGCCGTAGTGGCCCCTGCCCTAGAGCACCATTTCCTTCAGCCCGAGCGACCCTAGCTGCCCCGATAGGTGCTGTAAGACCAGGGTGACACCAGCAGCGGCACGTGAAAATTGCCGCTGGGGTCGGCCACCGTAAAGCGAATCGGAATTTGGTCTAAAAACGGCGGTTCAGAAATAACGGCCCCAGACTTGGCAAAGTAGGCCGCCACGTCAAAGGTGATCTCGTAGGTGCCCCTGTGCAGCTCTTCGCCCTCCAGCAGGGGTTCATCGGTGCGGCCATCGCTGTTAGTTTCAACGGTTTTGAGCGCCGTTTTGATATCGGCTTCGTTGTTAATGGCCCAGACTGTCAGCCGCAGTGAGGCGGCAGGTTTACCCAAGGCTGTATCAAGAACGTGGGTGGTAAGTCGGCCCATTGTGATGGTGAGTTATGCAAAAAAGCTACAGTCAAAGCATATAGTAAGTCGCCAACATGAGGGGCTATCGGGGGGCACATTCCGCACAAATTGCCCTAAAACGGCAGCTATCAACTTTTGGGCGACTTTGGGGGCAATGGCCGATAATAAATATTCTGTATAGCCGTATGTCTAGCGTCCCCCATGTCTAACGCCTTCCTCGATCGCCTCCACAGCCCCGATCGCCCCGTTATTGTGTTCGATGGCGCAATGGGCACCAACCTGCAGGTGCAAAACCTAACGGCGGCAGACTTTGGCGGCCCCGAGTACGAAGGCTGCAACGAATACCTGGTGCTCACCAACCCCAAGGCGGTCGAGACCGTGCATCGGGGCTTTCTCGAAGCCGGGGCCGACGTGATCGAAACCGACACCTTTGGCGGTACCTCGATTGTGCTGGCTGAGTACGATCTGGCCGATCGCGCCTACGAACTCAACAAAACCGCCGCCGCCCTGGCCCGCCGCGTCGCCGATGAATATTCCACGCTCGAAAAACCCCGCTTCGTGGCGGGTTCCATGGGGCCGGGCACCAAGCTGCCCACCCTCGGCCACATTGACTTTGACACGTTAAAAGATGCCTACGTGGAGCAGGCGCGGGGCCTGATCGACGGCGGCGTAGATCTGATGCTGGTGGAAACCTGCCAGGACGTGCTGCAAATCAAAGCCGCCCTCAACGGTATCGAAGAAGCCTTTGCCGCCACAGGCCAGCGCCTGCCGCTGATGGTCTCTGTCACTATGGAGCAGCAGGGCACGATGCTCGTGGGCACCGAAATGGCCGCCGCCCTGGCCATTCTCGAACCCTACCCGATCGACATTCTGGGCCTCAACTGCGCCACCGGCCCCGACCTGATGAAAGACCACGTGCGTCACCTGGCCGAGCAATCCCCCTTCGTCATCTCCTGCATCCCCAACGCCGGTCTGCCCGAAAACGTGGGCGGCCATGCCGTCTACCGCCTCACCCCCACCGAGCTGCGCATGTCGCTGATGCACTTCATTGAAGATCTCGGCGTGCAGGTGATCGGCGGCTGCTGCGGCACCCGGCCCGAGCATATTGCCCAGCTAGCCGAGCTGGCGCGGGATCTTCGGCCTAAGGAAAGACCCGTTAGGGGTGGATGGGTCGATGGGTCGATGGGTAACGGGGTAAATGCTTCTGCTACACCCTCCCACTCATCCACCCTCCCACTCATCCACCCTTCCCCCCGCCCCGCCCTCAACTACACCCCCTCTGCCGCCTCCATCTACAGCCCCCAGCCCTACGACCAGGACAACTCGTTCTTAATCGTGGGCGAACGCCTCAACGCCAGCGGCTCTAAAAAATGCCGCGAGATGCTGAACGCGGAGGATTGGGACGGGCTGGTGGCCCTGGCCAGAGAACAGGTCAAAGAGGGTGCCCACGTCCTCGACGTGAACGTAGACTATGTGGGCCGCGACGGCGAGCGCGACATGCACGAACTGGTGTCGCGGCTGGTCACCAACGTCACCCTGCCGCTGATGCTCGACTCCACCGAGTGGCAGAAGATGGAGGCGGGGCTGAAGGTGGCCGGGGGCAAGTGCATTCTCAACTCCACCAACTACGAAGACGGCGACGATCGCTTCTTCAAAGTCCTCGAACTAGCCAAGAAATACGGCGCAGGCATCGTCGTCGGCACCATTGACGAAGACGGCATGGCCCGTACCGCCGAGAAAAAGTTCCAGATTGCCCAGCGCGCCTACCGCGATGCGCTGGAGTACGGCATTCCGGCCCACGAAATTTTCTTTGACACCCTGGCTCTGCCAATCTCCACCGGCATTGAAGAAGACCGGGTCAATGGCAAGGAAACCATCGAGTCGATTCGCCTAATTCGCGAGCACCTGCCCGGCTGTCACATCATGCTGGGGGTGTCGAACGTCTCCTTTGGCCTCAGCCCGGTGGCCCGCGTGACGCTCAACTCGGTGTTTTTGCACGAGGCCATGCAGGCCGGGCTGGATGGGGCGATCGTCAGCGCCGCCAAGATTCTTCCTTTAGCTAAGATCGACCCCGACCACCAAAAGGTCTGCCGCGACCTGATCTACGACAATCGCGAGTTTGACGGCGACATTGTCTCCTACGACCCCCTGACCAAGCTCACCACCCTGTTCGAGGGCAAGAGTTTAAAGAAGAAAGAGGCGATCGCAAAAGATCTGCCCATCGACGAGCAACTGAAGCAGCACATCATCGACGGCGAGCGCATCGGCCTTGACGATGCGCTCGCCAAAGCCCTCGAAACCTACCCACCCCTGGAGATCATCAACACCTTTTTGCTCGACGGCATGAAGGTGGTGGGCGAACTGTTTGGCTCTGGGCAAATGCAGCTGCCCTTTGTGCTGCAGTCGGCCCAGACCATGAAAGCTGCCGTCGCCTACCTCGAACCCTACATGGAAAAAGCCGACAGCGACGGCTCCGGCAAGGGCACCTTCATCATCGCCACGGTCAAGGGCGACGTGCACGATATCGGCAAAAACCTGGTCGATATTATTCTGTCGAACAACGGCTACAAGGTCATCAACCTGGGCATCAAGCAGCCCGTGGAGGCGATCATTCAGGCCTACCGCGAGCACAACGCCGACTGCATCGCCATGAGCGGCCTGCTGGTGAAATCCACCGCCTTCATGAAAGACAACCTGGAAACCTTCAACGAAGAGGGCATTACCGTCCCCGTCATTCTGGGCGGCGCGGCCCTGACCCCCAAGTTCGTCCACGAAGACTGCCAGAACACCTACAAAGGCAAGGTCGTCTACGGCAAAGACGCCTTTTCTGACCTGCACTTTATGGATAAGCTGATGCCGGCCAAGGCCGAGGGCAAGTGGGATGATTTGCAGGGCTTTTTAGATGAGGAGATGAGGAGTGGGGGAGATGGGGAGAAAGAGGCTCCCACGGTTGAGATCGCGCCTGAAGTTCCTTCCTCATCCCCCCATCCCCTCATCCCCTCACCGTCCGAGGACACCACCCGTTCCGAGGCCGTAGACCCTGCGATTCCCCGCCCCACCCCACCCTTCTGGGGCACCCGCGTGCTCACGCCAGCGGATATTTCTTTGGAAGAAGTCTTCAGCTACCTCGATCTCCAGGCGCTGTTTGTCGGTCAGTGGCAGTTTCGCAAACCCCAGGAGCAGTCTCGCGAAGCGTACGACGCCTTTTTGCAAGAGACCGTCCACCCTATTCTCGATACATGGAAAGCGCGGATTCTGGCCGAAAGCCTGCTGCATCCGGCCATCGTCTACGGCTACTTCCCCTGCCTGGCCGAAGGGAATAGCTTGCACATCTACGATCCCGCTGTAATGGATGCACCCATCCACCCGTCCACCCATCCACCCATCCCCCCCAAACCCATCGCCACGTTCACATTCCCTCGGCAAAAATCCCTGCGGCGACTCTGCATTGCCGACTTCTTTTTGCCCAAAGACATGGCGAAACCGGGCCAGTTCGACGTCTTCCCGATGCAGGCGGTGACCGTAGGGGAAGTCGCTACAGAGTTTGCCCAAAGCCTCTTCAAGGCCGACCAGTACACCGACTACCTCTACTACTACGGCCTGTCGGTGCAAACCGCCGAGGCGATGGCCGAGTGGTGCCACGCCCGCATTCGCCGCGAGCTGGGCTACGGCGATTTGGAACCTGCTACGCTGCGAGAGGTGTTGCAGCAGCGCTACCAGGGGTCGCGCTATAGCTTTGGCTACCCCGCCTGCCCGAATATGGATGACCAGCCGGTGCAGCTGGAGCTGCTAAAAGCCGATCGCATTGGCATGACCATTGACGAGAGCGAGCAGCTGTACCCCGAGCAGTCGACGACGGCGATCGTGGCCTACCACCCAACCGCGAAATACTTTAGTGCGTGATGCGTCATTAAAGATCGCAATGTCGCTGTCCTGCTAATCTCTCATCCTCCGTTGTCCTCTCCTACAATGGCAGTATTGGACTAACAGCTACCCTATGTCGCCCCAAACTGCTGCTATGGCTAGTTCACTAGCCCAGCTCTATGAGCAAGACTACGCCCTTTGGCTCGACGTAAGCTGCCGACTGCTAAAAGCAGGGCGGTTGACGGAGCTAGACATTGCTAACCTACTCGAAGAATTAGAAGCTATGGGGCGCAGCGAAAAACAAGCGTTGACCAGCAACCTGATTGTGGTGCTAAGCCACTTGCTCAAGTACGCTTACCAGCCGGGGCAGCGCTCTAACGGCTGGCGTTTTGTGCTCAAAGAGCACCGCCGTCGATTGCAGGAGGCCTTTAAAGCCAGCCCTACGCTCAAGTCATACTTTGAGGAAGTCTTTGCTCACTGCTACCAGGAGGCGCGCGATCTGACCGCCACCGAAACTGGGGTCGGCCTGGAAAATTTTCCGCTAGAGAGCCCCTTTAGCCCAGAGCAGGCGCTCGATCGCGAGTTTTTGCCGAGATAGCGCTAAGGAAGGCTAGCGATCGCGCCCTCCTGTCCCCGCCAGCGGTGGCAGTCCACCTTCAAACAGCGCCATCGCTGGGTTAAACTCCACCTCCAGGTCAGTTCCCATCGCATCCTCATCGCTGGGTGCAATGCGAGCCGACTCTAGCCCGCTGAAGTCGAACAGGGCGGGGTCGGCCAGCTGCGACGGGGCGACGTTTTGCAGACTGCGAAACAGGGTTTCGGTGCGGCCCGGCCACTGCCTTTCCCAGGTTTGCAGCATGTCTTTAATCTGCGCCCGCTGCAGGTTGGCCTGCGACCCGCACAGCGTGCAGGGAATGATCGGAAACTCGCGGTAGCGGGCGTAGCGGGCGATGTCGGCCTCGGGGCAGTAGGCCAAAGGGCGAATGACGATGTGGCGGCGATCGTCGGTGAGCAGTTTGGGGGGCATCGCCTTGAGCCTGCCGCCGTGGAACATGTTGAGAAACAGCGTTTCGATCATGTCGTCGCGGTGGTGGCCGAGGGCAATTTTGGTGGCCCCTTCTTCGGCGGCGACCCGGTAGAGCACGCCCCGCCGAAGGCGCGAGCACAGGCCGCACATGGTTTTGCCCTCCGGGATCACCCGCTTGACGGTGCTGTAGGTGTCTTGCTCAACGATGCGGTAGGGAACGCCGATCGCCTCAAAGTATTCGGGCAGCACGTGAGCGGGGAATCCGGGCTGCTTTTGATCGAGGTTGACCGCCAGAAGGTCGAAGTGGATGGGGGCGTGGCGCTGCAGGTGGCGCAAAATATCGAGCAGCGTGTGGGAGTCTTTGCCGCCCGAGACGCAGACCATGACGCGATCGCCCTCGGTGATCATGCCGTAGTCGGCGATCGCCTGGCCCATGCGCGATCGCAAAAATCCCTGCAGTTTTTTGAAACTGTTGGAGGTGGGCTGCTTGGGGGCGGCCATAGCTCTTTCCTTCCGGCTGGCTGGGCATGTACCAGACCCTATCTTAAACTTAGACAGGTTGAAGATGGGCAAAGGTCTCAAGCCTCTGCCCATCCTAGGTTTACTCTGGTTGCCTACTCCACAGGCGTAATGCGGCGGGTCATCACGCTGATGTATTCGCCGCTGCGCCCGGTGGGGATGGGGTCTAGCCAGGCAATGCGTTCACAGTAGCGAAGCCGATCCATGCGGTTGATGGCTTCGACGACGGCGGCATAGTCGCCCAGCAGAATGTGGCAGAGCCGGTCGGGCTGGTAGGTGGGCAGCTTGAACTGTGTGGAGACATTGAAGTCTCCAGGGTTAGTGAGTGTCATACGGGTGTCTCCGTTTTCGGTTTAGGAAAACGGGGAATTTATCTAGCGGTCCCAATGAGGGTAAAACAAGACGCTAGCTCTTAGAATGGCTCCTAAGGGCATCTCACTTACCTGTGCTAAGAGGGATGTCACAGGGGATTTGAGAGGCTCCACCCTCTCTCTTCCCCGCCTAGAAGTCATTCCCCGTGCAAGCATCTTATGCTAAGTACGACAGGAGTTCAAGCGTATTGGGAAAAGCAAATTTGAGTACCGATTGATAGTAAAGAAAAGTACAAAATGTCAGACCTATTGAAACGAATTACAGTAAACCCTAAACAATGCGGTGGTCGCCCCTGCATTCGCGGCATGAGGATTCGCGTTTCTGATGTGTTGGACCTGTTTGCAGCAGGCTTGAGCGCTGAGGAAATTTTGGAAGACTTGCCCGACCTGGAAATGGACGATGTCAGAGCTTCCCTGGTTTATGCGGCTCGTAAACTAAACCATCCTGTTTTGGTGGCATGACTACAATTTGGGTTGATGCCCATCTATCACCTGCGATCGCGACCTGGATTAATAACAACTTCGACGTAATAGCGGTTGCTTTACGAGATTTGGGTTTAAGGGATGCTGAAGATCCTGAAATCTTTGAGGCCGCAAAAGCGCAAGGTGCTATTTTGATGACTAAAGACAGGGACTTTGTGGATCTGGTTGACCGCCTCGGCCCGCCACCCAAAGTAATTTGGTTAACCTGCGGCAACACTTCAAATGTTCAGCTTAGGAAGATTTTGAGTGCCACTTTGGCAACGGCGCTTGAGTTGTTGATTGGTAGGGAGCCTTTAGTTGAAATTAGTGGTAAATAGGTTGACCTCTGTGAAGTACTCTTTACCCAATCGTTTACGTTATGAAATGGTGATTGTCTGGTCAGAGGAAGACGACCGCTATCTGGTGCATTTGCCTGACTTTCCTGAGCAGACGTATCGCACCCATGGCAGCAGCTACGAAGAAGCGGCCAGAAATGGACAGGAGGTTTTGCAGCTTTTACTAGAGGAAGACGGATTGCCCTTGCCTATGCCCAAACCTGCTGCGGCTTGAAAGTAAGCAGTACGTTACTGTCATCCCCGCCTAGAAGTCATTCCTCGTTGCAGCATCAGAGGCTAAGTACGCTGGGAGTTTAACCATATTAGGGAAAGCCGTAGGGTGGGCACTGCCCACCACCCCATTTGTTCCGTAACGACCAACCACATCCCCCTCAAACTCAACCACTGTCTATTTTTTCTACACTCGCATCCTTAACCCACTGTAGCCATGCATACCAATTTTCAAAAGGCTTTCCAACATGGCTACACTTCTCAACTTGACATGTCTTATTATGATAGCCAGACTGTTACCATCTTTATAATTGAAATTGGTAGTTTAGTCTTGCCATCAGGAAAAATAGTTGTGCAAGATCCTGGGAATCCAACTTCAAAAAGATACTGTCTTCAAAAAACAATTGAGCCTGGAAATTATCCTGTATTCTTAAGCTTGGCTTGTTGCGAACCTGCAGAAGATTGCATAATCACCTGTGCAAAGATACAGATAAGTGAGGCTAGTCCTGCTAAGTGGCAAATGGCAGTTTCTGATGACGTTCAATACCCTTCTTCCACCTATGATGTAGATTCAGGAACCGCTTGCTTTATGGATTTTGAAACTGCTCTATTCATTAAGCAGGCAGCGTTTTCTCATGAGAGGACTGATATAGTACATCCTTTGAATGATTTTTGTCTGGAATGTGAGGATGATTATATTCAAGGAATTTTTTTAAGAGAAATGACTGAGAAGATGAATGAGAATGGGAAGACAATACTTGAAAGTATTCCTTGGAATTTAAAGAGATTTGCATGGGCTAATCTTTTTCTAAAAGAGTTAACAGCCTTCAACACAATTCCTGATCGCTATAGCATTAGGAAGCCTGACACAAATATTGTTGCTTTTGGTGCTGGTTGGGGAGAGGGGGAAGACTATTCCTCCTACTGGGGATTTGACAAAAATGGCAAAGTCTGCTGTCTAGTTACTGATTTCTTCGTATTCTTTGAGAAATATCTGGAACACGGCGAATTTCACGAGCGCCCAGATATTGTTTGTGACGATGACAACTAATATACCTTCAATTCCAAACTCTCTTTGCGCTTGCTCCTAGTAACTGTAGGGTGCGTCACGTAAGGCGATGATGCACCAAACTTACTCATTCCTAAATCCACCCCCTTCCAAAAGCAACTCATCCTTACCGCCCCAACCTGACGGATATATATTCTCTTCAACTGAACGATACAAGCTCGAAAATGGCCATTGCTGCGGTGTTTCACAAAGCCCATGCCGCACAGGGTTGTAATGAATGTAATCGCAATGAGCGGCAAAATCAGCTTCATCGCGAATCGTATGTTCCCAAAACCGTCTTTGCCAAATATTGCCTTCTTTGCGCTTTCTCCTAGACGTTGATATATCTATTGGCAGATCTAGTGCTTGCCCGTGATACTTGGTCACAAACCTCTTCACCAATCGCACTCGCGTTGAAAGATCTCCCTGCTCTTGGGGCAACGTCCAAAGAGTATGAAAGTGATCAGGCAAAAGCACAAAAGCTTGTATCTGGAAACGATGCTCTTGTCGAACATGCTGTAGAGCCTGACGTAGCGCATGTCGCCCGAGGGCTGTGCAAAGCCACGGATAGCGTTGATACGTCACTTGAGTAATGAAATAGGTTCCACCAGAGAAATGGGGTCGGCGGTAATTTGACATGGCCTTGATTGGCGTTGGGGTTATTTAGTAAGGTGCCCAAACCCGGAAAGGTGCGTCACGCTGCGCGGTGACGGCACCCTACTTCTAGAGAGCATAGAATCTTGTGGCGATCGCGCCGACTAACCCCTTGCATCACATCGCTACAGCCGCCTGGTCAAGATTTCCCTTCACGAAAAATTTATTCAATCGCTCCACCTGGGCAGTTCTGTAAAGGTCACAGAAAGCCAGAGGGATTTAAATCACTGTTAAACCTCTCTTTACTGACGCGGCAACGGTGCTCTGGTACTGTTTGTGTGAAAACACTGACATTCTTGGGGCGATCGCGATCGCCGCAGCTAACCAGCTGCGAAATGCAGAGCAAACCACAGAATCAACCTAAGCAAGACTGACCCTATTTCTACCATTCACCTAATCCACCAGGCTGATCTAAACCGGCTTTAGGCCATCCGCCTGCAAATGACTCCTTGTAATAGCGCTGCTGCGTGACCAGGCTCCACGCTCTGTGGGGCTCGGTTTGGCGCGGCCATACGCAAACCCTTACTCAATTGGTGACGTTCCAATGGCAACCTCGGTTTTTATTAGCGAATTTCATTACGACAATACGGGCACCGATGTCGGCGAATTTATCGAAATTGCTGGCCCTGCTGGTACCGATTTAAGCGGCTGGAGCCTGGTGCTCTACAACGGCAATGGCGGTACGGTCTACAACACCGTTGCCCTCAGCGGCGTCATTGCCGACCAAAGCAACGGCCACGGCACCGTCGTAGTTGATTTCCCCAGCAACGGCATTCAGAATGGGGCACCCGATGGTCTGGCGCTGGTCGATGGGTTGGGCAACGTGGTTGAATTTCTCAGCTACGAAGGCTCGTTTACGGCGGTAGGCGGTGCGGCGGATGGTCTCACCAGTGTTGACATCGGCGTAGCCGAAACCGGAGACACCGCTGTTGGCCAATCGTTGCAGCGCATTGATGGGGTCTGGACTGGTCCCCTGGCGGCTACCAAAGGCGCGATCAACAGCGGCGATGGCGGCGGTGGCGATGACGGCGGCGAGCTAGAACCGACGGCAATTTACACGATTCAAGGGGCTGGGCACAGCTCGGCTCTGGTCGGCCAAACCGTACTGACTACGGGCATTGTCACCGCCGTCGATAGCAATGGCTTTTACCTGCAAGACGCGGTGGGCGACGGCAACATCGCCACCTCCGACGCCATTTTTGTGTTCACCGGCAGTGCCCCTACCGTGGCGGTGGGCGACGGGCTAGAGGTGACGGGCACCGTGTCGGAGTTTACTCCCGGCGGCGTTTCTACCCGCAACCTTTCCACCACCCAAATTAGCGGCAACCCGACCATCACTACCCTGAGCAGCGGTAATGCTCTGCCTGAGGCGGTGATCTTGGGCGCAGGCGGTCGGGTGCCCCCCACCGAAAACATTGACGACGACGCCTTTGGCAGCTTTGACCCGGTTACCGACGGCATCGACTTCTTTGAGTCGCTGGAAGGGATGCGGGTGACGGCCCAGGATGTCTTGGTGGTGAACGGCACCAACGGCTTTGGCGAAATCTTTGGCGTGGTGGATAACGGCGCAGGGGCTACGGGTCTGAGTACTCGCGGCACCCTCAACATCAGCCCCGACGACTTCAACCCCGAGCGGGTGCAGATTCAGTTCGACAGCGGCGTGTTTGACTTTGCCTTTCCTGCGGTGAATGTGGGCGACAACCTGGGCGATGTCACGGGTGTCGTGAACTACGACTTCGGCAACTTCCAAATTGTGGCGACCGAAGACTTCACCAGCGGCATTCAGTCGGCGGGCCTGCAACCCGAGGTCAGCACGCTGACCAAAGGCAGCGACCAGCTTACGGTGGCCAGCTACAACGTGCTCAACCTCGACCCCAACGATGGCGATGGCGACACCGATATGGCCGATGGGCGCTTTGATGCGATCGCTCAGCAGATCGTCAACAACCTCAACGCCCCAGATATCATTGCCCTGCAAGAAATTCAGGATAACAACGGCTCGCTCAACGATGGGGTGACGGCGGCAGATGTGACCCTGCAAACTTTGGTGGATGCGATCGCCGCTGCCGGTGGCCCCACCTACGCCTTTATCGACAACACCTTCATCACCGACGACGCCAGCGGCGGCCAGCCCGGTGCCAACATTCGCACCGCCTACCTCTACGACCCCAGCCGGGTCAATTTGGTCGAAGGATCGGTGGCGACCATTGGCGGGCAGAGCAGCGGCGAGGCGTTTGCGGGGGCGCGGCTGCCCCTGGTGGCCAGCTTCGAGTTCAACGGCGAGACCGTCACCCTGATCAACAATCACTTTTCGTCCAAGGGCGGCAGCGCCCCCATCCTGGGCACTGAGCAGCCCTTTGAAGATTTGCAAGAAGACCCCAGCGTCAACGGCTCCCTCGACGAGCGCCAGGCTCAGTCTGAGGCGGTGCAGGGCTACGTCAGCGGTCTGCTGGGCAGCGACCCCGCTGCGAATGTGGTGGTGCTGGGCGACCTCAACGAGTTTGAGTTTGTGTCGCCGCTCACCGGGCTAGAGAGTGCTGGGCTGACCAACCTGACCAACACCCTGCCCGAAAATGAGCGCTACTCGTTCATCTTCCAGGGCAATTCTCAATCGCTGGACCACATTTTAGTCAGCGAGAGCCTGTCGGCGGGGGCCGACTTCGACGCTGTACATGTCAATGCTGAGTTTGCCGAATCCCCCCAGAGCGCCAGCGACCACGACCCGCTGCTGGCCCGCTTCACAATCGAGGCCCCCAGCGTTATCACGGGAACCCCTGGGCGCGATGTGCTGGTGGGCAGCGATCGCAGCGACACCATTCTGGCCAGCGGCGGCCCCGACCTGGTTACCACGGGCGGCGGGCGCGATCGCATTGTCTACACCAGCACCGCTCAAACCGGGGCTACCATCACCGACTTCGCGGTGGGGGCCGACCAGATGGTGTTTACCGACCTGCTGGCCAGCGTTGGCTACGGCGGCACCGACCCCATCGCCGACGGCGTAGTGCAAATCCGCAACCTGGGCAACAGCGGTCGGGCTCAGCTCTCGCTGGAGCTAGAGGGCGGAGCCGGGCGCAGCCAGTTCACCAACTTCATCACCTTTCAGGGGGTAGATGCGGCGGCCCTGAACAACGCCGAAAACTTCGTGTTCTAGATAAAGCAAGCTTGGAAATCGGGTTTCTCGCCCGGCCTCTAAACCTCCGGGTTCTTTAAGAACCCGGAGGTTTTGGTTTACCTGATGGGCCACACCAGCGTGGCCGTGTTGTCGATCGCCTGGGGGTTGCCCTCACCATCCACCGCGTTAAAGTGGGCCAATCGCGTTTGCACATCGAGGGGCAGGTGCGAGAAATCGATCTGGGTGTCGCCCGCCGCAATGCTAGGCCAAAAATGCTTTAGCTTTGGGGCGATCGCCGCCGCTTCTGCTTCCGCTAGCCCCACAGGCGGGCTGGTGAGGAACTTGGCCATAAAGCCCTCAGCGCGATCGCTCATCCACTGGTGCGACATGGTTTGCAGGTCGTCCCAGGGGTCAACGGCGGTAAGACGGCGCGATCGCACCTCCATGCGCAGCTCGCGATCGCCGTGCTCAATCTCCACAATCCGGTAGGGGTGGGGGTAGCTCACCAGTGACCCGGTCAGCACCTCGCACAGGTCGCCGCGCCGGGCCACATCCTGCACGTGCAGATGGCCGGTAAACATCAGCCGCACCGCCGCCGCCTCCAGCCGCTGAATGATCGCTTCGGCATTGCTGACCATATAGCGCTGGCCCAGGGGGCTGTTCGACTGCCCCGGCAGGTGCTCCAGCACGTTGTGGTGCAGCATCACCAGAATCAGATCGTCCCGATACCGGGTCAGCGTCTCCTCCAGCCAGTCCAGCTGGGCCTCATCCACATAGCCCACCCGCACCTGCTCGCCCGATGGCTCAAAGGCGTTAGAGTTGAGCGCCACCAGCCGCACGCCGGGGAGAATTTCGTGCTGGTAGTGCAGCGTTTTGCCGTCGCTGTAGCCAAAGTCCTGGTACAGGCGGGGGAAGTCGTGTAGACCAATGGTGCGATCGCTGGCGTCACGGGCAATTACATCGTGGTTGCCCGGCACGACGTAGGCTGGAAACGGCAGCCGCTTGAGGCGATCGATGAGCCACTGGTGGTTCACCCATTCGCCATGCTGGGTGAGGTCGCCGGGCAGCAGCAAAAAGTCGAGATCCAGCGATTCTAAATGATCAAAGATTTGCTCAATGCCCGGAATGCTGACTTCTACTAAATGAAAGCGGTTGGGGCCGTTGTAGATGGTTTCAGGTCGAGCGATGTGAGGGTCGCTGATGATAGCGAAGCGAAAACGCTGTCCCATGGAAGTAAAACGTTGATTTTTATGCATGTCCTAACAGCCTAGCCTTTAGACGCCCAATTGGCCCAGGCAAAGTGGCATGATAGAAAGCCGTAATTGCAGCGAGGTTTAGGCTGTGGCAGTTGTCCGGGTGCGTCAGCACGTCAACCCCCTAAGTGGAAAATACCAGGCTCCCGTTGAGGTGCCCAGCTGGAGCGCAGCCTTTGCCAACCCCCAGCAGCCCCTGCACATCGATATCGGCTGCGGCAAGGGCGTATTTTTGTTGTCCATGGCCCGGCTGGTGCCCGAGTGGAATTTTTTGGGCCTCGAAATTCGCAAGCCCGTGGTCGAATCGGCTCAAAAGCGTCAGCAGGAGGCCGAACTCACCAATTTGCATTTTATGTACTGCAACGTCAACATCTCCCTGCGATCGCTGCTCGAAAGCTGGGGCGACCAGAACCCGTTGCAGCAGGTGTCTATCCAGTTCCCTGACCCGTGGTTCAAAAAGCGCCACCAAAAGCGACGGGTGCTGCAACCCGAGCTGGTTGGCACCCTGGCGGAGTTTTTGCCCGCTGGCGGGCGACTGGTGGTGCAGTCGGATGTGGAGGAGGTGGCGGTGGATATGTGCGATCGCCTGGCCGAAAACCCCAATTTCCAGCGTCAGGATCAAGACTGGTTACCCCAAAGCCCCTTTCCTGCCCAGACCGATCGCGAGCGCGTCACCCTAGAGCAGGGCTTACCCGTCTATCGCGCCATCTTTACCCGTTCTTGAAGCCTCACCCCTGGTGCAGGGTGTAAAATGGCCCAGTATCCGTAGTCAACCCCTGGGGCTGTAGCTCAGCAGGATAGAGCGGCCGCCTCCTAAGCGGCAGGTCGTGGGTTCGAATCCCGCCAGCCCCGTACCTAAAAGTCCCATCAATACGGGACTTTCGACATTTCCGATATGACAGAATATCCCTGGATATGTCAGAATCTTCCCTAGAAAGTAGGGAAGATTTAGGGAAGCTATAGGGAAGTGGCACGAGGCAAACTCACTCTAGAGGCGATTAACGAGCGTCTGAAGTCTGCAAGTACTGGTGTAACGGTCAGGCAAAAGGGAAATCGCCTATATCTACGGGCCACGCTGCCCCCTAAGCCATCCTCCAGCAAGGATCGCCCGCACCAGCAGGACGTATCCTTGCAAATTTACGCTAACCCAGCTGGGTTGGAGAGAGCTGAAGCTGAAGCGAGGAAGCTAGGTGCCCTAATTGCTTGTAAAGAATTTGACTGGTGTACCTATCGCCCTGATGTAGTCCAAACAGCGGAGACATTGACCACTGGTCAGTGGGTAGAGCGCTTTAAGGCTGAGTACATGAGAACTCATAGCTTGAAGGAAACAACCTGGCATTTTCACTGGTGGTGCGTCTATAAGCGGTTACCTTTAGATGAACCCCTCAAGGAAAGTACCTTGCTTTCTGTGGTTCACAAAACCGAGAAAGAGACACGAAACCGAAAGCAAACCTGTGAGAAGCTCCAAAAACTAGCCAATTTTGCTGGGATGGCTGTGGATCTCAATCGTTATTCCGGCAGCTATTCATCATCCAAAGTACAACCAAGAGATTTGCCAACTGATGAAGTGATTTCTGAATGGCAGGGGAAAGTCCCTAATCTAGGCTGGCGATGGGTTTACGGAATGCTTGCTACATATGGCCTGCGCCCTCATGAAGCTTTCTTTTGTAAATTCCTGGATGACTCTTTAGACCGTGTCATCCAAGTTACTGAAGGCAAAACTAAAGGAAGAAAAGTTTATCCTCTCTATCCAGAATGGGTAGAGAATTGGGAGCTATGGAAAGTGAACCGCCCTGATATTACTGGCAAAACTTATAAGGAATACGGGAATAGGACGACTAGGCAATTTCAGCGCTATAAAATTCCTTTCCCTGCCTATGACTTACGCCATGCTTATGCAATTCGAGCATCTATTGTATTTAACTTTCCTGTACCTATAGCTGCTGCATTTATGGGTCATTCTCCTACAGTTCACTGGAATCGGTACAATCGATGGATCTCTGAAAAGCAACATGCCGATGTCTTTCAATCTCGAATTCAGGATAAGGATCGGCCTATAGCTCCATAGTATTTTGCTTTTGTTACATCTTACTTTTTCCATCGTTTCTCCGGTTTCTCTGCCAAACGCTGAAGGCACTTGTCAATATGAAACTGATATCGCGGCAGACGAGCACTAGGCTTACGCCTATCCCTGACTTCATGGCCTACTCTCAAAAGCCCTGACCGTACAGCATCTCTTAGTTGCTCGGCATTATCCAAATCAAGTAACTGATAGGCCGGATCGGTATCATACCACTGCCGATTTCCTTGAGTTTGTGCCCCTTGCTGAAAGCCCAGCATTTCAGCCAACACTTCCCGAACAGCATCTTTTAGTTCACTTTCAGGGATTAGTCTCTCCCCAGAAATAGCATCATATTTCTGGTTTTTTTCGTTGTTATCAGAGTAAACCATCACTTGATATCTCTTGATTAAGAGGTAAATTTTTGGCGATGATGAGCAGCAAAATTCACTGCTGACTTGAGGGATAACCCGCAGGAAAAGAAATGAGAAAGAGCATTTTTTTCGTTAGAAAAATCAACTCTTGAAACCCTGCCTCGTCGGGAATGTTAAAGAACAAGCATTCCACACTGAGATCCAGCAGGGGCGGATGGTAGAGAGCGTAGACCCCATCCTCATCCCGCTGGTACAGCTCCAGGCAGACATGGCCTAGAGAAATGCGATCGCAAATAAGGTAGCCCTGCTCAGCCATCCAATCTAGCCAATTCCCCTCCCCTCTCTGGGCCAGGTCGAGCCTCTCCTCGGTCTGAACATTGATGGCCTTAATCATGGCTCCGAGAGGGCTGCTTCACCCCCAGAAACGCCAAAATCTCGCTAGTAGGTTCACGCTGCTGGATCATCTCGTGTACCCGGTAGACCTTCCCTACTGGCACGTAGCGCTTCCGGCAGGTGTCCTTGTCAAACCAGCCGTAGTAGTAGGAAACGCTGGGGGTTTTCCGCTTCTTGTTGCCCTGGCGTTCCTCCAACCAGCCAGAAGCATGGCCCTTGGGACTGTACCGCCGCTGCTGCGATCGCCTGAGATTAGGCAGCTTCTCCAGGCACTCAATGGGAAAAGGTAACTCGACCGCCCTGCCGCCGCCCTGGCCCCGCAGTTTGACCCAGACTCGGGTACGGCTAAGCTTGTGGACAGTGCCCTTCCTCCCAATCCACACCTTTGACTGATTGGGTTGCACAGCCAAAACTTTTACCTCATCGCCAATGCTGAAGGTTTGTTCTGGGGATAATGGGCGCTGGCCATAGTCGGGCGATTGCTCGGTAACGATCAGGATTTGGGGGGAATTCCCTAGTGCATAAAATCCTGGGCTGAGCTGTTCTGGGGATGATGCTGTCTCGCGCCACTGGCAGACTGGGCATGAACCTGAAAGCCCTTTCGCTGACCGCTGCTGGCTACAGATAGCGCAGGCCGCAGGATTGCTCACCAGGTAGGGCAGCACTTCGGGCAGTAGGGTGAGTTGATGGCCAATAAGCGGGTTCATAGCGTTACCTCCAGGATGTTAGGGATGTTGAGTTGTCCAAACCATTCGCGCAGTAAGGCCCGCTGCCGCGCGCGAAACTGACGGTCATAGCGCAGGTGACAGACCGTACAGAGAGCCTTTAAGTTGTCCCCAGAACAGTTAGTCGGGATTTGATCCAGATGGGCGACAGTCAGCAGGTACTGCCGGGGTTTGGCTTTCCCAATCCGCGATCGCAGCTGCTCCAAAGATTCATCGGGGCGCTGGCACTGGCGGCCGCATTCCTGACAGCACCAGTTAGCCTGTTCCTTCACTCCCAACGCGATCGCCCCCCAGTTAGCGGGGTAGCGGGCTTTAATCATCGGCATGGCCTTTCTCCTGTGGCCCATCGGG
Organism: Nodosilinea sp. AN01ver1; assembly: GCF_050565655.1. Lineage (NCBI taxonomy): Bacteria > Bacillati > Cyanobacteriota > Cyanophyceae > Nodosilineales > Nodosilineaceae > Nodosilinea > Nodosilinea sp. AN01ver1. Next base: position 21,812 of record NZ_JBNXVS010000040.1, read on the forward strand.
GCCGATAGCGAGATTCCAGTCGGGGTTGTCGTCGATGGTCTTGCGGATCCCGTTTCGACAGATTGGGTTTGCCCAGAGCTGCTGGTAGCGCCTGAGACGTTCTGCTGGGGTCACTTCCTCTGGAGGGGGGGGTGGGGGTGGGCCAGTGCAAGTTGTGGGGCTTCTCTGAGGCGCAGCAAGCCAGGTCTGATACTCGGCGTACAGTTGTGCGCCATGCTTCTCAATCCAGCCCCTTGCAGCGCTTCTTGGTGAGGCTGGTTTAGTGGGGAGTCGCGGAACCTTTTGGGTCAGCACCCAATCAAAAAATGGGTCGTCGGCCTCGGCGGAATTGTCAGTCCCGTCCGGGATCTCTGGTTCCACAGGTGAATCTGTTAGAACACTAGGCTGAGCACAGGGATCCTGCGGTGGTGGTTCGGCCTGGTCAGCTTCGCTCTTGCCTGTGGAAAACTCGCCGCTTTCTCTCTCTCTTTCTTGATCGGATCTGAGAAAGATCTGAGAAAGATCTGTAGGGTCTGGAAACCCTTGCCCAGAGCCAGTTTCGAGAGACAAGTGTGATCCGTGTGACACACCCTGTGTCAGGCGTGACACACCCTGTGACTCTGGTGACACAGGTGAGTCAATTTGACTCACCCCCCGAATGCGGATGTCGATGGTGCCTGAAATGTTCTCTTCGAGCTTTCCAATCAGGATCAGTTCAGCCTTAGCTCGGTAGAACGTGCGGCGATTAAGTTTCCACTCGCGACAGAACTTAGACACATTTTCAATGCGATACCACCATCCCTCCCGGCGTAGGGCCAGGATTAGGTGGTAGAGGTATCCCGCTGGCGTGTAGAAGTGGTTTCGCCAGTTTTCTAGGACTTCTTCAGGGGTCAAGCGCAGATGAGGCTGTCCCCTACCTTCCGCAGGTCGCTGAGAGTCTGTCATGATAGGAACTACGAATTTGTGAGAAGCCCCAGCACTGGATGGACAGGCTGGGGCTTTTTTTGGGCGATCTAGTCGTCCAGACAAAGCCCGCAGACTTGGCAGTGGCTAGCTGCAAAGCCTATGGGACTTAAGCATTTGGGGCAGGCAGGGACGACTTCGTCTTCAGTCCACCAGCGATCGCCTGTCGTCGTGAGTTGGTAGAGCCATTGGTTAGCTAGGGAATCTTGGCGAATGCCTTGAACCAATCCACTTATGGCCTGGGTAGGGAGGTAAAGGGCGTCCTTGAAGTCATATCGGTGGTTTTGAAACGACATGGGAACACGAACTTGAAATAGATGCACTCGAAGAAGATGCAGTTGCATCTGATGACATTTGCGAAATTTGCTCCTGAACCAGTCGCTCAAACCGGGTCAAGCAGGGGCAAGCTTCGCAGTGGTGACGAGTTCCAGGGCGCTGACAACCACACTCAGGCGACCATTCCTTGAGCACCTGGGTAGCAGCAGCCTCGTAGCGCAAAGCAGTTTGTTTGAGTAGCTTTGAGAGCGTCAAGCCGACTCCTGTTTGGGTTGGAGATAGGCTTGCAATCTCAAGGCTTTCCTCTGGGCAGTCTTGGCTAGGAGGTAGTCCTCCCGTCTTAAATCGAACCCCCTCAACACTTCCTCCCGGTCTACGCTCAGAGCCTCAGCTATGGCTTTAAGGCTGGCCTCAGACATGCGCCGGGTTGCACTCCAAGCGGAGAAACAGTTGGGCTGGATATTTGTCAGGGTAGAAAGCTGAGCCGGGCGGAGGTAGCGAATATCCTCAGCTGTCAGCACTAGGTCACGGGGCAACTCCATAGTGGGTTCTTAGAACGCAGCGAATTATATAAATCTATAATAAATTATCTAATTCGACAATAAATTATCCGATCCGATGGTTCGGCTGGCCGATGATGCAGCTGATTTTTCTTTTCACAAAGTAAAATTATCTACTGTTCTGTGGATGAAACTGGCCGATGGCATGCAATCATTTGACCTAGGCAAGAGTGTGTGATCGTGAAAATTTCTGACGCTTTTAGGGAAACTGTGTCTAAGTTTCGTCTGAGGGGTTCAGAGTTGGCCCAGCAGAGTGGTTTGACCACCGCACAAATCAGTAACTTCCGTAATGGTCAGCAAAATATTCGGATTGATTCCCTAGAAAAGCTGCTTGAGGCCATGCCCCGAGAAGCCCGCTTGTACATGCTGTCGCTCATTGCCGAGAATGGTGAGGGGGTAGAGCATTTGTCCCCAAAGCCCGATCAGGCAGACTCTACAGAAGATTCGTGATCGTTTAGAACTGAGTCACCGTTACCTCAGTACAGACCAACTGGAACTGACAACCTACTGCATCAGCCAGCAGCATAGCTGTGTCTAGCCGACAGCTACCTGTCTCAAAAGCTCTTAGAATTTGGGTTCGGCGATTGACATAACTGGCTTTTTTAGCGTCTACGCCCTGCTGCTGCTCAATCTCCACATAGGCTTTGATAATTTCTTTTGACCAGTTTTCCTCCCCCCAGGTCTGGATCGCTCTGGCTTTGATGGCATTCAGTACCGCCGCAGAGGAATTGGGTTCAGCCATAGGGTTGGTTGCTTTAGCTTGGGACGCAGCTAATCTTAGCCAACTAATCATCCTCATCACCGTAGGCAAAGGTCAAGCATTCTGTAGCACGGGTCAACCATACGTACTTCAGGTTCATCTCCTGCTCCTTCTCCCAGGGCTTCTTAGCATTAGGGTGGGGCAGTAGGTGGGGATGTAGCAGTACGACTCGTCTTGCTTCCAGTCCCTTGGCCTTGTGGATACTGGAGAGCCATACCTTTGCTCGCTGGTCACTGAACAGGTCGTTGATCGCCCGCACTAGCTCAGCCATGTTCCGAGGCACAGTAGCGGCCTTAATGGCCAGGATGGTTTCTACCCGGTCTTTGAAGTTGGCCATCACCATTTCAACCTCGTCCCTGTCCTGCCCCTGGCGGAGCTGGCGCTGTTCGTCGAGGTACTTGCGGAGGTATGTTTCTAATCGGCTGAACTGAAAGCCGGGAGCTTCTTCAATCTGGTGCAGGATAGTGATTAAGTTCTTGCCGATGTCCGTTCCTCGGATCCGGGCCGGAATACCGGCGCGAATCAGCTCAAAGCACACCGTCACCAGGGGCGCATTGGTTCGGCAGAGGATCAGGTCGCCGTCGCCCACGTTCTTAACGATGTCTGTGTCGTCAATCTCTCTCACAACCCCCAGGGGCGCACCAGGGCGAGGCTCGATACCGGGATAGACGGCATTGGCCAACTCAATGTGAGAGGTGGGGCAGCGGTAGCAGATCGACAGGGGTAATACTGTGGCTTGGGTGCGATCCGTTATGTTGGCAATGCTCTGAGTGTCGGCCCCAGTAAATCCATAGATAGCCTGCCGCCGATCTCCAACGAACAGCATTCGCCCACCCTTAGCGCGAGCCTTCAGCACTAGCTCTAGCTGGGCCTGGTTCAAGTCTTGAGCCTCGTCCACAAACACCCAATCGGCTTTCCTCGGCTCCAGCCCTAGGGCGTGAGGCAACCAAACCATGTCGTTGTAGTCGATCACCTGGCGAACCAGGTTGGTGCCGTCTTGCAGGATGGGGGCGATCGCTTTCCAGGTAAAGTCCCAATCTTTGCGGTCGAGGTCGAAGCGGTCAGCGAGGGCTTTCAGGGCAGGTTCATCCTCGGGGTTGGTCAGCGTTAACTGGGTGAGGCGCAGCAGGCCCCGGATGCGATCGCTGGTGTTCCGTAGCGCTTCCATTTCAGTCACATTCTGGTCGATGACATACTGGCGAATCAGTTTGTTGTACTTTTTGTCGTCCAGCTCTGGACGGCCCAGGCGGCTGAGGGCCGATAGGCCAAGGGAATGAATGGTCTGGGCTCTCATCCCCTGCAAGCGGGTCTTCAGCTCGTTAGCGATATGTTTGTTGAAGGCGCAGAACAGAGCATTGCGCGAGGTCAAGCGCTTTGAGGCTTCTACACAGGTGGTGGTTTTGCCGCTGCCGGGGACGGCATCGACTACGGCATCACCCGCGCCGCTGGTAACGAAGTCAAAAATATCGGTCTGGTACTGTGAGGGCTGAAACATGATGTTGACTGTAGCGCAGGGTGGGCAACGAATTAAGCGGCAATCTGGTCTGTCCAGTGGACTGTCGCGTGAGGCTGTTGGACAGTGATGCGGGCGGCGGCGATCGCTGCCTTTGGGTGGCCCAACAGAGCCAGGATGTCTTCAATGTCCTCTGAGGTGATCGGGGTTTGGCGGAGGTGGTCGCTTTCCTCGATCTGAAGGGTGATGTAGGTCATGGGGTGTTCTGGGGATAGGGTTTGCAGATAGGGCAGAGGTGTTGCTGTGGGCCAAAGGTGGATTCAAATCTTCGAGCGATCGCCTGGGCTTGGTCGGCGGGGCAGGTAATAACGTCAACCCCGAAGGCTTCTGCGGCCCACTGCTCGAATAAATCCCAAGCTTCGTTTCGGATGCTGCCCGTGTCTCCACAGGCAGGACAGATCGGCCCCCCTTCGTTGGGTGGTGTAGTCATGGTTTGTTCTGGGGTAAGAGTTAATGAGGTGCCCTAGCGAGGGCCAGGGCGTTAGGGTTAGGCAGGCTTGGCAGCGCCGACAGCTTCAATCAGGGCGATCAGGCGATCGCAGTCTTCAGAGCTAAGCTGTGCCGGGGAGGTGCGGTCAAACTCGTGGTCCATCAATGTCCTCACCTCTTCTGCACTCATGCCCACAGCCTCACGGGCTGCTCTAATCCGCTGCCCTTTCTCCAAGGCTGTTTCGGGTGCGGGGGCTCCATCAGTTAGCCAATCGAGCATGATTACCGCTAATTCTTGGCCTGGGTTTAAGTGAGTGGTGTTGCTCAACTGAGGGCAACGGCTCTTTGAGATTGTCAGCAGGTGGTTGAGGTCAATTTCTCCAGCCAGGTCAAATTCGTACTCGATGCCGCTAGCCTGAATTGGAGAGGTGCCAACTTTTTTAGGGGCAACACAGGTCTTACCCGCTTTATTGACGTACTCTTCCAGTACCCATTCAGTCTTGGTTCGCATCGTAGCGATGATATGGGCAGGGCTGGCCAGCATCGCATCGATCAGGGCACGCTCCAGGGGACGAACATTCTTCCAACCATCAAAGCTTTTGCCCGCTAGTTCTAGCTCTGCAAACCAAGCATGACTTAGGCTATCGATCACAATCACTTCATAGGCAGCTTGCCCTGCGGCTTTAATGGCTTCCATGTATTTGCCGGGGTGAAAGTCTTCCAGGTTGCACACGTCGAAATCAAAGCGGTCGGCGTACTTGCTAGCGCTGCCACGTTCAGTGTCAATCAAGGCAACTGTCTTGCCCAGATGGCGGGCGATCTCTAGAGCGCTGTAGGTTTTGCCTGAACCACTAGGGCCGCAAAGGGCTAAGCGTAGACGGGCTTGGTTTTTGGTTGCTTTTTGAAACATGGTGAAGTCCTTGAGTGTTCTGGGGTTGCCTGTGTGGTCGGTCACGGGTGGGCAGATAGGCTCTGCCCAGGCCAGGGATGTTTAATACTCGTCGCAACTACAGGGGTTAGGGTCGTCATAGTTTCCCGTCAGATAGGCTTGGCTGGGGAGGCTCCACAGCACTTTTGAGCCATCAGGGGTTACTCGCTCATGGATGGCGGCTAGTTCTGTCAGGACTGCCTTCGTGCCCCACCGCTTGACCATTGCTTCGAGGTCGAGAGCATCTAAGCCCCATTCCTCGGCCCTTTGGTCTTCGGCTGTCTCGCGCTGGGCCTGGTCTTCTAAATAGGCAGCTTCAAACGGTTCGCGTACAATCATGGATAGATTCCTATTTGTTCTGGGGATTCACCCCCTGCTCAACCTTGGTCGGAGAGGCAGGGGGGCAAACGTTTTCTAATCAGGCGTTAGCACAGGTAGCAGCTCACAACCTGACGCTCAAACCGCTGCATCTGCTTAGCCCGGTTGCCGCTGAGAATGGATTGAAATTGCTGGGCTACAGTGCCGCGCTTAACGGCGTGGTGGTTGTAATACTCGGTCACGCTATGCAGCAGACCATAGGCGGTGTTGTAGGCTGACAGCTCGCTTGAGCCCTTGCCCATACCGTTGAAAAGCTTCAGGCAGGTTTGGACGATCTTGGGCTGTTCCTCAACCGGCTGGCCAGGTTCACCAAAGGCAGCAATCAACTGCATGGTTGCCTCGGCTTTGTCTATGCCTACGCCTGCAAGTTGGGTGGTTGTTTGTTGTTCTAGCTCAACCGTTGCGATCGCAGACTGCAAAATTGTCTCGATGCGTTCGCTGTTGAACTCTCCAACATGGGCAATTACTTTTAAGCGGTCTTTCACCGATTTGCCGTACCGATCCCGTGTTTTGGCTTTTCCTTCTATCAGGTCTGTTACGTCTTGAGCGCTCCGAACCGGGCGGCGCATTCCATTGGTGCAAACTAGGCGGTTGAGATAAAGCCAAACCTGTAACCCATGTCCGTTGGCATGGGAGTCTTCAAGCATTAGATAGGCTTCTGTTAAGTCGTTGGTTGATTGTGCTGGGGCAATCTCTTGAGGCAGTCTGGCGGCTGCATAGATAACTTTGCCCTGATCTAAGCTGCCTATATGGGTCATAGGCAAGTTGGCATCATCACAGAAGCGGTTAAAAGTTTCTACAATCTCGGCATTCTGCCAAGGTTTACGCTTGGTGTAGATATCAAAAAATACGTTGTTGTCACTACGGTAAGCGGCAGACACAGGAGCTTTATGTTCCTTCTCAGGCCCATAGAAAACTGATGACAGCTTTACTTCCCAGTCAAGACAGGCTGCTTTAAGTTGGTCTTCAACGGTCATTCCGGGTTGAATTACGATCGCAGTACCACGGTGCCAAGTAGTCATGGTTTTTCCTTTTGTTCTGGGGTAAATAAGCCCGTGTGGTCGGTCACGGGGGCGGCTTTTTGGGACAATCCACCACAGGTCACGAAAACTTAGGCAGCGTAGGCTGCGGGTGCTTCGGCGGCTTTCGGAAATGGGATTACTTTTTGAGCCTGGATGTATTCGTTTAAAGAACCAAAGCCCAGGTGGTTGAGAACTGCATAGCCGTGTTTGCAGCAGCCCCGGTTAAAAAACTCAAGCTGGTTGTTTAAGTCGTCGCAAGTGCAGAACACTCCATCAACTCGCTTCTCAACCACATAGGCCGTGTCTTTTTGCAAGTTGCGGACGGTGTAGTGATTAGCAATGTCTAAGCGCTCAGTGACTTTTAAGCCCTTGCTTTGGGCCTTGCGCCAGTCGGCAAAGTGCTGCTTAAAAGCGGCCTTACTAATGAAGGTGGGGCGCTTGCCCTTAACCCAAACCCAGATCACGCGGTTGAAATCTCTGATCTCGACCGGAGCGGACGATTTAAGCCCCAGAATGCGACGGGCAGCAGCGGCGGAATAGACAATGTTAAAGGCGTTGACCACGAAACCAACCCTGAACGCTTACTAGCTAATTTTAGCTTATTAACTAGCTAAAATTAGCTAGTTAAGCAAAAATAATGCAAGCGTACTAGTTAAATAAGCTGGGCTGTACTATGGCGGGGGCAAAGTGGAACCAACCACCACCTAGAGATTGCAACCCCCAGCCGCTAGGGGCAGAGGTGCCAGCAGGCAGGAACACCAAACAGGGCAAGCCGCAACCAATGGCAAAGGCTAGCGATGCCCAAGTGCCCGAACCCGTGCCGCAAAAGCAGCGGGAGGAGCGATTGGAGGGCTGCAAGCCAGCAGGGCAGGGGCCAGCAGGGAAAGCCACCCACAGGCCACCAACAGCAGCTACAGCTCGAACACAAGCCACAGAGCGAGCGGCAAAGGCACCCCGGCCACGGCCAAAAGCAGCAGCTTGGAAAACTTGAGCTGCTGGAAAACGCTGGCGAGCAGCGTGGTCAATGCCACGGGCACACCCCACCACTGCCCCAGCCCCAGGCGAAACACGGTCACAAAGCCAGCTAAGGGCCGCTAGAGAGGCAGCAGACGGCGCACGGGAACCAGAGAACCCGACACAGGAAAACCCAGCAACAATGGCAGCAACAGACATAGAAAACCTGAAAACCTATCCTATATTTTAGCTAAAAATAGCTAGTACGCTAGCTATTTTTAGCTTATAATAAGAACAGGCAAGGGGGCGAAGCCAGCGCGAAGGCCACCACGCAAGGGAAACCGCTAGGCGGGGAACTGGAAACCCGGCAGGGAAGGGTAGACCCAAAGTAGGCGCAGACGGCCAGCCAGCCACCACCCAGGCGGAAACCGACCGGAGTAAATGCGAGAGCTACCCAGGGGCGCAAGGGCAGCAGCAGCAGAGCAACGGCAGCAGACGCAAGCCTGAGAGGAACGGCAACCCACCCACCCCAAAGGCCACAGGGTGGGGCCACCCTAGGGCAGAGACACAGACTCTATAAGGCACTCTGCCCAGCCGCTACCGACCGGAACCACTGCGAGGGGCAACCCTGCCGGGAGGATGGTTAGGGGAGAGCAAACAGCGAGAAACCCCCACCGGGGCCGTGCGGGGCCAGCCACGCGGACACCTGGACTCTCGGTAGCGTGGCCCCGTTGTCAAGGGCGGAACGAAGTGGAGAGCGCAGCGGCCCTTGATCAATGGGGCTACCGTGATAGCCTTTCTTGGCGGTGGCCTGGACTGCACGGCCTGACTTACCTGTATGGAACGTCTTGCCTTTCAAGGGCGCGGCTGACGGCTCTGAGGAAGCGGCGCGGTTCCCCTGGACCAGCGGTGGCCAGCAAGTATGATTGCAACGAGAATCGCTGGGGCCGCGGCTGGGCCAGTGCGAGCGCCTGTTGTACAGGACTGTCTTACGAGATAAAGCTACCTCTACCGCCATGCTGGCGATCGCCTGAGAAATTGCTCAAAATAACCCCCTGGTTGTAGTGAGCCAGGGGGTTAACCATCAGGGTGCATCTTTCTTGAGAATGCCCATACCCCTCACCTGTTGCCCATAGCTAGGTCATTCAGCGTAGTCATCTAGATGCGTAGTTAAGGCAGGCTTTCTATGCCAGTGGTACTGGCTGGCAGAATGCGATCGCAATGGTCAATTCGGGCTTCGCCTATCGCTCAATCACCAGCCAAAATAAAACCCCTGGCGTTAGGCCAGGGGTCAATTAAGGTGCATCTATTCATACCTAAATTGAGTGTGCCCATGTGAGATGAAGATAGACGTTTACTCAGCTAAAATGCTGAAACTTCACCTCTCACCCAACAGGCGATCGCATCACTGGCCCGATTAGGCTGCGTCCTCATTACCGTCCTCGTCTAGCTTGACCAAGTGAATGTGCTTATAGCCAAGCTTAATTTTGAATTCATCGCCAGTCTTGAGGCCCATCTCTTGGGTATAAGCCGCACCAATCACAATCTGGCCATTCTTATGGACTGTGAGAGTATAAGACGCTTCCCGGCCTCGACTATCCGCATTCTTCTCAGGCTCAAGCTGAATGCCCTTGGCCGACAGCAACGCATCATAAAATTCGGCCAAGGCTACACGGGTCTGCCCTTCTTTGCTGACGGTGTAGTAACCGCATTCCTTAGCGAGTTCACGCTTTGTTAGGCCATCATTCTCTTTGACCTTGGCCAGAAGAGCCTTGCCAGTAAGAGCTTCCTTATTTTTTACTGCCATAATTTGGAACGTCCACAGAAAATAGGGTAAAGCGCTAAACGAATCACAGAAAGTTGTCCTGGGTCGTTTAGAACTTCTTTCCTACTTTAGCTAAAAACTCAAAAAAAGAGATAGAAAATCTTGCTCAAATGCTTACTTCATAGAATTATGTCTCACTCATTCAAACTTACCGTTCCATGAAGAGCGCCTCTGATAAGATTTACGCAGTTCGGTCTACCAACCCAACCACTCAGCGAGTCGTTATAGGGCAAGCATGGTTTACTCTGGAAGTTGCGACTGCAATCGTTGAAACGGCCAACGGCACAGAAGATACCTGGTTCTATGAACTAGTGGTTCGTGATGAGACAGGGCAATATAAACCGAGGTTAAGCTAGCCCAGCGTTAGCTTGACTCCTTTAGCCTGATGATAGTTTTCCCTTGGCTTTCAACCACTTCAATGCTTCTCGCTTGCTAAGGGCGGCTAAGGCTGTTCTGGAGACAAAGGATTGAACTGCTTCAGGAGCAGTTTTAGAGTATTCCCGTAATGCCCACCCAATAGCTTTTTGGATAAAGAACTCTTGGGATTCCTGGTTCTCCTCTACCAGAGCAAACAGTAGCCTCTCATCGGTATCTGTTTTATAGCCAAGCTGAAACAGTAACGTAGTTCGGCGTAGCCAAAAGTCTTCCTGATGACGCCACTGGTTAATCACAGCCTCTCGACTAGAGGGATGCTGCTTCAAGAGGCTTCCAACGTTGTGACTAGCGATGGAGTCCACCATATCCCACCAGGACTTGGTCGTAATCAGGTACTCCAGCAATGGTAGATAGTCGGGAGTCAAGCGCTTTTGAAACTTACCCAGAAAGGCGAGGGCCACATACTGATACTCTCGCTCAGGCATAAGCCAGAGTTCTCGAACTATGCTCTCTAACTGGGATAGGTCAGGCAAACCATGCTCAGTGACAAACTGTTTAAAGAGAGCTTTTTGAACAGGAGATTTGATACCCAGGAACTCGAACTGATTCCTCATATACTGCTTCATTGGCGTGGCTTGAGCGGGGTCTGCCTGTTGCGCGTAGAAGGTTTCGAGAGTTTGAAGATAGGGGAACATGGCCAACTGATTAGCACTGGGTACAGAATATGCGATCGCCCTCCCTGTAATTTCCCGATCCACCTTCTAAGCTGATCAAGTGCTCAATCTAATTGACGTTAATCCCATGAAACATATAGATCGGAAGCCCGTTGCTCTAGTCACGGGAGGGGCACAGGGCATCGGCCTTGGCATTACTGAGCATCTGCTAACCCAGAACTGGCGGGTTGCCATAGCCGATATCAATCAAGCTGGTGGCGACGCTGCCCAGGAGAGATTGGCTAAATTCCGGGATGCACTAATCTTTGTTCGCTGCGATGTTGCCCAGGAAAGCGACGTAGAGCGCTACGTGCAGACCACCATTGACCAGTTCGGGCAGATCAACGGCCTGGTCAATAATGCTGGTATTGCCCATCCCTACAGCGGCCCCGTCGAGGAACTATCCCTCGCTGACTGGAACCGCTGGATTGGCACCAACCTAACGGGATGCTTCCTGATGGCCAAGCACGCGGTGCCTCATCTGCGCTCTAGCAGGGGCGCGATTCGCGAAGCGATCCCTACGGGAATCGTCAACATCTCCTCTGTCCGAGCCTTTCAGTCTGAGCCACACTCAGAAGCCTATGGAGCCTCTAAAGAGGGTATGGTGGGCCTTACCCATGCCCTGGCCATAAGCTTAGGCCCATCCATCCGCGTCAACTGCATTAGCCCCGGCTGGATTGACACAAGCGCCTATAAACATCCTCCCCGAGAGGCTAACTCAAACCCCATTGACCACCAACAGCATCCTGTAGGGCGGCTCGGCACTGTTCAGGACATTGCAGAGATGGCCTACTTCCTGCTCTCTGAACAGTCTGGTTTTATTACTGGGCAAAACTTTCTTGTGGATGGCGGCATGAGTCGCCGGTTGATGTACGAAAGGTAGGAGCAACGCAAAAAAGGGGCATAAGCCCCCATGAAACTACTACTTGAGACGAACTGGAGAAGCCAACAACACCTGGTACTCTGCCCTGAGTGGCTGCCCTAAAGCCAGATGGTCTGCTATCTCAAACGCCATGAGACAAGCATGTAACGGGCCAAACAGAGCAACATTGTCGTTGTAAGCCACTTGCTGAACAAAGTCGTAGTAAGACTGGTACATGCTGGAGAAACCCCACGCAACAACGGGGCTAGGAGCGGGGGAGGGCAAGGCCGAAGCAGCCCCAAGAAAAAACGCGAAGCTCATTATTCCATCGGGCTGCTGTAGTGTATTTCAGCCTTGCGCCCCCCGCTACACTAGAGCCCCCTGCGTGCGGTCTTCGATAAGACAGGCTTAAACATGCCCAGAGAAGCCATGACCTCAAATCTTTAGGGTATGATGAGCAGCCCAACCCCATCAGCTAAACAGGCCCCGTAGCGAGAAACGGAATCGTTAAAGCTGGCTTTAACGCGATCGCCATCATCTTCTGTAGCTACTGCCGCAACAATCCTCTTGCTTTAAGCATTTCAGCACTCGTGAAATTAGAGAATAGATTCGCAAATCTTAAACTTCCCTCTCTGGATTTAGTCTCAAATATTAGGACTCTTTGTATGACGGTGCTATATTATTTTCATCTTTTAGTCTCTAGTATCCTCAATATCGATAGTAGGGCCGATCTTCCAAAATCTCTGTCCATCGATCCACTGCTTTAGCATCTACCAATGAAAAATATTCACGCTCTCGCCTCTGTAATCTTAGAGGATATATCTCTTACATCTCAGTTTAGTGTGGATAGTCAACACTCTATTCTTGAGCCCAAAACCGCTTCCACTGAAGAAAGAGAATCTTTGGAAAGTCAACTTTTTGTCACTCCTTTATCTGAAGTGTTGGTGCCTCTGTTGCAGAATAGTGAGCTTGAAGCGCAGACATTGGCAAGGTCCTTTAATGGGCCACTTGTACTTGCCCCGGCAAATCTAGCTACAGGAATAGTAGTTGATCCTCAAGGGAATATTATTGTTCAAACTGGATTCAACACTACAAAATTCAATTCTAGAGGGCAAGTTATCCAGCAAGTTTCTTCCCAGGCAGGATTGTTTTCAGCCGAAAGACGGTTTGCAATAGACTATCAAACAGGAACGACTGTCTCTTTAACCAGAAATGGAGTGTTGACTTTAGTAAACCCAAGTACACTTCAGGAACAGGTGATTGTTGACCTGAAGAATATTTCGATAGATACGACAAGGGTATATGACTTTGCTACTGGAATAGTCGCTAACCGTTTCGGTTCGATCATTCCTTTTCAAACAAATTTTGGCGATATTGCTATCCGAAGTGAGCGTGGAACTGTAGACATCTATATAACAGGAATCTCTATTGCTTTCCCCTTCATAATGCGAATGAGATTTTCTCAGGGTGGAGGGTTTAATGCAGAAGTGATCGCTATGTCCTTGGCATCTGGTGCTCCAACCGACAACAATCCACCTAGTATTGCCGTTAACCAACAAGGACTGGTATTAACGACATTGCCAACGGGCAATACATCAGGAACATTTAATGTACCAGTTTTCTTCTCAACCGATTTTTCTCAAGGTCGTGGAACCATACCTCCTACACAATTAGGTAATGGATTATTCCTTTCTAGCCAAGGTATGACCACAGATGCATTAGGGAATTTTTACGTTGCGTCAAATGCTATTGGTTTGACGGGCCAAGGATTTTCTGGAGCAGGAGCAATTTTAGTATTAGATCCTCTGTTAAATGAATTTCAAATTTTCCAAGGATCACCTAACTTTCCACTGAATGGCTTAGAAGACATCGCAACTAACGCTTCTGGCACAACAATTTATGCAACTCAAGATCTGTCACCTTTTACAGCAGGTAATGAAAGAGTCATTGCCCTCTCATCTTCTAATCCTAGTGCTTTAGGAACAGAACTAATTGGAAATAACTCTGAGACTGATTCTCTCATCGGCATGAGCCTTGATGAACCCTTGATTGAAAGTGTTCTGAACCATCAAAAAAATGATTTGACACCAATTCCTATAATTTATCAGTCACTTCAAGAAAACTTTTATTCGCAATCTACTAATGACGGTAGTTTGCCTTCTGATTCTAATCAAGAGCCTTTGTTTTTTTATGAAAATTTATCACAAGCAACGATTTCAACTGAAGCTCCTCAGGCAAATTATCTTTGACTGAGCTTAACCTGCTGTACCTACTGGGCTCCCGCAAGCAGCACAGTACTCAACTGCCTCAATTAATCCGCCTGCTTCTGATTCTATATTCATTTCAAGAATCACCTTCTTATCAATCTTTTCAGAACAGTCTCATCAAAGAAATAGGCAAGATGAGATTCCCCACTAAATTGCTTTGCTAACGAAACTCGAAACGGGATTTTAGAAGATGAGATGTTCGCATAATCCTTATCACTTGGAATAGGTGCTCTAGAACACAGCCAATCCTGATCAGAGTAGTAGTCGTCCCACCTTTCGATGTCTGGATTATTGCAGCATTGATATATCTCGTCAGTAAGCCAAGTAGACATAGCAGAAATACTTTCTAGTGCTCCTCCCCAAGTAATGAAGCGAATTTTAGCTTCTTTTCTTGGGTGGTAGTCTGCCATAAAGTCAGTCGCGATCAAGGTTCCCAAGCTATGGGAAAGAATTGTTATTTTGCTATAGGCTTCTTCTCGGACAACATCATTAACGGTTGTTTTTAGGCGATATCTTACTTTTTCCCTTAGTCCACCCATCTCTTTGTCAATATCGTCTTGGGCATACCTCACAACAAAATCTGCCATATCCACGCCGAGGTTCAGGGTGATCGGCAGGAAACTCAGGACTGCACTCAACCCCAACCATACAGACCATCCACCTAAATTCTTTCCGAAAAGTCCTAAAGCTTCTGCAGCTTGATCTGGGATCTGAAATCCAAAAACATTTGGATCTGTTCCTACAGCGGTTAGCGCCATAACTATAATGCTATAGTACCAGGCTGCTAAAAGAAATAAAATTACTCCTATTTGGGTAAAAAATATTCGTGAAATTTTTGCCACTTTCCAGCCATTTACAAACCAGAAATATATTAGGTAAAGACCTCTGAGAAACTGAGTCTTTATATCCTTATTGCTTAATCCGTTTATTAAGTCTGCCCAGTACACTTCATATACATCGATAATTCTTGGTTTTTCAGATCCAATATCCAAAACAAATCGGCGTCCACTTTGCCCAGATATTTTAACTTCTTCAGGCTCTAAAATGATTTCTTCGTCCTCAATGCGAGTTGTTAAACCCACAGCCAAGAATCGCTCAAGATAATAGTTTCTTTCTGGGCAAACGAAACCAGGGATAAAAATAACAGCTTCTTTTTCTTCTAACATTAGGTATATCCATTTTGTTTTCTCCTATTATGGCTCAAAGTCAATGTACAGGCTTTCATGTTAAAGGCTTTTAATAATTCAACCTCTTATCGTTCGCCAGTGGTTGTGATTCGAATCTCTTTCAAATACCCACTCGATTTGTGATTATGCTCCTCGATTTGCTGAGATCTCACTTCCTCTTAGATGCGGAAAAGCCTTAATCATATATTTCTTCACCTATAGCTTTCCCCCCTGGCATCATAAGAATTTCTGAAAACACTGGTTTAGAAACATCCTCATGAAAATTACATCCTCTATTTCTGAGTCAAACGCAAAAAAAGGGAGCCAAAGCCCCCCAGAAAACTAACCCCGCAGCCGCACCCGTGACCCGCGAGAAGCTGGCCCCAAAGACACCTGGCCACTAGGAACGGTGCAAGGAATGGAGGCTGCAAATGACCCAGGACCAGAAGACACAGAGCGAACCAGGATGGAGTAGCCCACAACCGCCGCCCACTTGGCCGCGAACTCAGACGGCAACTCAGCGAACCACACCTCAGCCACGAAGCCAGTAAACGACCTGTCGGACTCCCGCCAGTAGCACTCGACCGCACCAAACTCAGCCGCCAAAGCCTGAACGAACGCGTAAGAAACTGGAAGCATGACAAAGTAACAACGCAACGCGCTTCCTGAACGCCTGCGGTTCCCCCTCTAGTGGCGG
The DNA here is from genome assembly GCF_050565655.1 of Nodosilinea sp. AN01ver1. NCBI lineage: Bacteria > Bacillati > Cyanobacteriota > Cyanophyceae > Nodosilineales > Nodosilineaceae > Nodosilinea > Nodosilinea sp. AN01ver1. The sequence continues at coordinate 37,479 of NZ_JBNXVS010000040.1, forward strand.
TCAAACTAGGCGCAAGGGCAAGGCAGGCCCAAGAAAAAAAGCGAAGCACCACTAGAACGGCCTGGTGCAGCTTGGGAACCCCTTGTGCCGGGTTAGAGGCGTAAAATAGCGTCCCCTGCGTTGGTCGCTTATCGAGTATTTTGACTACATCAATAGTGATATTGAGTCAAGAGTGAGTCGTCCTCAGCACTTTTAATTACGGGCCTGTCCTATCAAACAGATCCATCAGAAGTACTTTACTAAGACTAAGGTGGCCCAACAGATACAGTGGCTTCTGAGAGAGTAGAGTGTTTGCCAAACAAGACCTATAAGCCTCTGCTAGAACCTTACACCAACGTTAACCAGTATAGATTCTAGTGCCTTGAGAAGTACTGCAAATGTAACACTCCTCCTATGTCGTGAGTAAGATGCAGGATAGGGATTATTCGTCCTGCTAACAGCTATCTTGAATATTTAATGTGAGGACTTATCTATTTCCGCTAAGACTTTATATTCTTCATCATCTAGGATACTGTCTCTTATACAAATGGAAGGAATTCGGGGTGGATATTCCTCTTTTTCCCAAGTCTGCGCCATATAAACAAAGTTGCAGAACACAAATGGACTTCCTGTGCAGCGCTGCCTATATTCAATATATTTTCTTAGTAGCTCGTAATACTGAATAACTATTCGGTAAAATAGATCCTTTAAATAATGTTCATCAGCTACTTTAAATCTAATGTCTTGACCCATTTGCTCAAAAAAGCCCATGATCTTGTTGACGACAAATTCTGCATGCTTGTCTTCAAGTATTCGCGCTACTATTCTGGATTGAGCTTTAGAAAGCTTATTTAGGGATGCTAAGTCTCCATGTTTTAACTCTAAGACTTTATTAATTGGCTGACATGCAAATTCTTTCTCATTATCCAATGCGTCATCGCAAATTATCTCAAATTCTTCTCGAACCAACTTCCGAATCTCTTTGATTGAATCAACTAAATCATTTCCATACCAAGCCTCGGCGTAACCTGATGCCTTTGCTAATAAGCGCTCATGATACTGGCCATGAATACCATTAGCTGTCCACAAAAGCGCACCTGCAGCAGCAATAGTGGCAGCAGTACTTATCAAATTATCTCGCTGCCCATCACTTAAGCCTGGGTATTCTAACGCTATCAAAATTGATAAGATAATGAATCCTGATAGCAAGAAGCTAGGTATATTTTTATCCAAATGAAGCTTTCTACTGGCATACCTACAGAACTTCGCTACTCTATTTTTTGGGGTAGGTCTTTCGGGCGGGAAAGAATGTTTGTGCTTTAATGAACTGTGTTTCATTTTTCATTCAAATCCATGGCCGCTGAATAATCGCGCCACGAATTAGCCTCGCTAGAGACACGCAGGGTTTGCAGATCTTAAACGGGAGCTGTACTAGCCAGTTTGCTCAGTTTAAATTTTATTCGTCATAAACATCTTGGGATTGAAATGTAGACAAAAATTAATTCAACTTGCACAATTTATGTCTGATATGTTACGCAAGCTCAGTCTTCAATATGTAGTGAGGCATTACCGTCCTCTAGCCTCAAGGTTTCTATGGCTGTCCACACATCTCACCACTCCGATTGCATGACAGACAATAGCGTCCTCTGCGTTGGTCGCCTGTCGAGGGTTTTGCCTACACCGAATCGTCCACCCAACCACAATGCCCACAGTCCCAATGGATCTGCCCATCAGGAGATCGCGCTACTGGCATGTCACAGTTAGGGCACCGCCCGGTGAATTGGGGGTGGGTGTCCAGCAGTTCCAGACGCTGCTCCAACGTCAGCCGCTGCACGGGGTCCAAAATCAGTTCACCGTTGTAGTAACTGGCTCCCTCTGGTTGCCACTGCTCCCCGTACCAGGCCATTGCCTCATCGTCGGGAATCTTCAGGTCTAGCTCAAAATCAGGGCAGTCTTCCCCCTCAACCCCCGTTAGATGCTCAGCACAAACCAGGTGAGGGCTATGGGCACAGTACTTACAGAGACTGCAGCATTCCAGCTTGGCCATCAGTATCCGCACTTCTCAGCGCCAAAGGACCTAGTGATCGTACCGTCTGGTTCCAGCGTCGCGCACCAAACACCACCAGCCCGCCAGAGTTGGTAACGGTAGCTGCCCTCAGCAGCCAGGAAGGTTCCAACCATGATGAGGACGGCTCCAACAGCGATCGCCCCCAATACCCGCCTGGGCCGAACTGTAGTTGGTGTAATCGGTTGGTCATTCTTCATGCTGCACCCCAGAACATTGCTCCTAGAGTGCCCACGCTTACCCTTGGTTCTTGATCGAACTCGTCAACTCACCTGCCGCTTGTTGTTGGCGTAGGCATTGTAGTCTTCGTGGGAAAGCACCATTAGGGGAGTGATGCGGCCTCTCTCTTCCCGGCAAAGCATCCGGTAGCGAAGGCCCACGGGAATGCGGATCACCTCTCGGTCAAAGACCATTCGTTTGCCATGCAGTTTGGTGAAATGTCGCCCCTTCTCCAGCTCGACCACGATGTGCCGCGACTTGATCACCACATGCTCTGGTAGCCCTCTGAGGTTAACTACATCGTGCTCAAAGCTAGCCACCCACTCATCCTTCTTCTGCCGTTGTTCTGCGGCCTTCTGGGCTTTCCTCGCCACTTCCTGGGCCTCCTGCCGACAGCGGACGCACTCTTTACCGTGGCTTCTATGCCCACAGGGAAAGATCTTCTTATGCTTTCGTTTTGACAAAACCCTAATGCCCCCAGGCTTCGATGTGACAATTAACACTCAGTATTGCCTCTACCTAAGCTTCTGTCGTGAGGTTTCCTGTACCTAACAAGGTCGGTTTCTTGTTCGGTTGAACAAGCTTTGGTCTAGATCGTTAGATGTTTCCGGACGTTTTCGGCAACAGTTGGAAGAGAAAGCAACTCAATGCTATTCCCCAAATCCCAAAGGGCATTCTTTAGGGAACGGTTTGAGCTAAGCCAAACATCAAGTTCTCTCTAAACACTACGAAAAGGTTATACATGGTTGCTGCGAATCCAATGGAGCTAGCTAAACAGGGCGATGCGGATGCGATCGCAGCCCTCATGAATAAAGCATTGAAGTCTAGAGGCATTACAGTAAGTGGAAAAGCAACCAAAGGCTGCCTGACAATTGTTGCAGAATCCAAAGAGGCTCCAGATCAAACTTTTTTAACTGACTATCTTAGTAAAGGTGTCAAATCGATAAATCCTGTATCTCTTGAGCGAATGGTAGTCCAAGGGAAAGAGATTGGGCAGTCAAAAATTGTCTGGCGGGAAAACGTCAACCTTAAAATCTCAGAGCCCGAGAAAAAAGGAAAGATCGCCGAGGCAAAGAATAAGCTTGGTGTCTTTAGAAGTGTGTTAGATATTGCTAATACTGCCCTTTTAGGTGGAATTCTTCTCACGCTGATTGGTAGTCAGCTTAGATCTACCCCCACTCAAACTCCGTTCTGGGAATATACCATTGAGGGAGTCAGCGATGAATCTTTCACGGAAACCATGCTAGAAATGGGTGCGAAAGGATGGGATCTGGCTTCTGCTCGCAGAGCAGTGAATGGAGAAGGCTCTTATAGTGAAGGACTATATGAAGTTATCTTTAAGCGTCCAATTTCCGAATCTGAAGCTAAAAGCAATCTAAAGAACATAGAAATCATTGGCAGGGAGAATGGAATTGAGTCATTCCTGTCATTGACTAACAATGAACAGGAATTGAATTATATACAAAATGACGTTCTATCTCGTGATTTTAATGGCACCGAAGCATTCTTGCAAGATGACTCGGACAACTATGCTGTTGAAATAGCACAGTCATTACCAGAGCTATTCGTTGTTAATGCAACTGCGAAGAGTAATAATCTTAGAAGCTTTGTCAGTGCAGTAGCGGTCGTTGATAACTCTACCGAGACAATCATTTGCAAGGCCGACGAGCCTGGAAAAACTCTGCCTGATCCTCCTCAGGTTGTAGATGGTTCCTTGGAGTGTGCTGTTGGCTCATTTGAGCCCTAATCAATCTATAAATTGTCTTTTTTGAGAGATAGGGCTTGAACCACAAGTAAATCTGTCCGCCGTAGCTAGGCCGCTTCCTGTGCCGAATGGTTAGGCATAGCGATCGCATCCACTGACCAAGCCACTACCACCCGGCTATAGTCCCCAGGCGATCGCTCCCCCACCAACTCAAAATGCTGCGACCGCTCAATAACCATTCCCTCTACTGGAGCGATCCAGTCTTCTCGCTCGACTAACTCCCACTGGGGCTCTCCATACTCATTAGCAATCAACTCCCCGCTAGCAGCGGCATGAACCACCATCAAAGGGCCGCTACCATCGTGCCAGGGCTCACGGCTGGGCACAGAGCCATCTATTGTAGCGATCGCCAGGTGGAAGCCTTCTAGGGCTGTCTCGGCTTGCTCCACAGGTTGATAGGTCTGCACCCGCGCGATCGCCCACTGCTGGCCATAGGCTTCAAAGTGCTGTCCTACTATCGGGGCATCTTCAGCAAAAGCCAGGGCATAATCCTCTATGCTGCCCTCTGGCACATAGCCCTCTGGAGCATCCCACCCACTAGGGACATAGCCAGGGGGATAGCTCATCACGGTCTTGATTAAGTGCTTCATGGCTCACCTCATCCTCTGAACGTACAAACCCAGCGAGAACCCCGCTGGCTGGCTCTCCTGACCCGCACTATTGTCACTAGGCTACCGCCCTGGTTCGTATACTGCTCGGCCAAAAGGTTACATTTGCGGCGGGCCTGCTGCTCGTTGTCGGCCCACACATAGTCCTCCCAATCCTCTACCTGCTGATCTGGGTTGGGAGTGTAGGACATAACCGGGATTTGCAGCTGCTGCCCATTGCTGGATAGAACCCAGTACGTCACCCCAGCGATCGCTACCACTGTCACTACACAGCCCACACTGGCGACGCAGGCGGCTACTGCTGGCACCGCTGCTGGATTAGCCCTGACCTCAACCGCTGGCCCTAACACCAGGGCACCAGAAACTGTGAGTGCTGCTGCACCCCTCCAATGATTCATAATGCTGCTCCTACGAGAATCCCCGGTCTGGACCGAGGTGAAAACGCTGTCTTATGCGCCTTGAGCTATGGCGGTTGCTTCCCTCTCACTCTCAGGCTTGAGCCGTAGGAAACCCTTCTCAGCCAAATGCTTAATGCGCGAAATCAATGGTCTGCGATCGCTCAGGCCCAGGGACGCAAGCAACTCTACAGAAGAAACCTGGCCTCCCTCAGCTAGCTTCGCCCTCAATAGGTCGTAAGTCTTAAGCTGGGCTGTGGTAGCCGTTGCCCGATTAGCGCCGTCTAGAAATTCAATGATCATGACTAATTGGAACCAGGCGGTAGGCAGGAGTCCCCAGAGACAGGCCGAATCGCCCCCTTCATGATCCAATGCCTGATCCTGGATAGAAGGGGTGCAGGCGATCGCAGGTTAGTCAGGATCTTCTCCCTCACGTCGGGCGGTATCTGCTCTAAGTAAGCTCCGAATACCCTGTTGAGTTTCTGCTTGATATCGTTCATCGCCCTCTAGCCTTTGATTCAGTTCGTCATGCCAAGAGTCTGGATAATCCCCGTTGTAGTAGCCCCCTGTGGGGTCGCCATCCTCATCGGGGCTGGAGTCGAAGGCTTCTCCCCCTTCTCGCATCGCCCTTGCCTGGTCTAAACCACGCCGCGCCCAGTCTTCCTCGGTCATCTCGTCCTCGCCCTCTGGGCCACGCCAGGACTGCCCACTAAAAGGCCATGCCATTAGTACTATTGCACCTCATCTTACTTGATCCAAACCTGGCTTTCTGTGTGTTGCCCTACTCAGTCCTGTAGCCCGTAGCCTGGGGACCGGAATACTCGATCACAATCCAGCTGTTGCTGCCCTCAAGCTGGTAGTAGTCCCCAGTCTCTGTGCGATAGGTAGGAAAGCCAAAGTTGTTCACCATATCGGTGTAGGACTGGGGCCAAGCCAGCGCTTGCAGGTAGACCAACTGCTGTTGTGTGATGCCGCCTTCCACGCCGTAAGGCTGCTGGCCAGGGGCAAACTCATTGGTGGTGGTTAGGGGCACTGTGGTAGGGGCATCTGCGATCGCGCATCCTGTAACTAATCCGCCCAGAGCTAGAGAAATGGCTGCTTTCATGGCTGCCCCTCCCCGCTGTTCTCCTGCATCCGCTTTTTCTTCAGCAGGTTGTATGTACCCAACTCCGCCTGAGTCTCTACCTTGAACCGCCTCACGCCGCGCAGGGCTCCCTTGGCGCGGAACATATCGAGTTCAGCCTGGCTAAAGTCATCCTCGACATCGCCCAACTGCCCCACAAAAGCCTCTAGGTCGGCCATCTCGGCGGCAAGCTGACTCTGAAGACTGCTGCCCTGGGTCTGGAGTAGCGCGAGAGCATTGCCCACCTCATCGGGCATGAACTCCCCGTCAATCACCCCCACCGAACCCCACTCGTGGGCAAAGCGGTGCTTGGCATCCTCCACCCAGGCTTTAGAGTCCATGCAATCGCGCTTTACCTTCTGAGCAAAGTCGTCAAACAGTTCTGCGGCCAAGTCGGTATACAGATGCCCCGACTTCAGCAACGGCGCTGGGGCTACTCGCTCCAACCACACATACCAGCGAGTTCTGATCGTGACTTCCTTCACGCTGATATCGGGATAGCGCTCTGCAATCTGTTTGGAACTGTAGAGGTTGTTACCTGTGCGCCCTGGTGTGCAATCGCCCTGTGCGGAGGTGTGCGGCTGCACAGTATCCGTTACGTCCTCAATGTGCAGCGCTGCGTACTCTGATGCGTTTTCCATCCGTGCGTCCTCTCCAAAGAAATCAGTAAAACCCTCGAAACAGAAGCGTTTTTACCTGTGCAACTAACTGCACCAGCGCTGTGCTTAGGGTGTTTGTTCCCCGTGCGGCTAACTGTGCAAAAACTGTGCGCCAGGTGTGCGCTTTCACTGTTCGATAGCACGGTTGTACTTATTGTCAAAGGGGTGCGATCCCCAACTCTTGAGCAGATGAGCGATACAGGATTTACGGACTAAACTGCTCCCCAGAACAGGACTTGGCTCAATCAGTAGTTGAAAAAATGGTTTACAAAAAAAGCCCCCAGAGTAATGTTCTGGGGGCTAATACGGAGAAGACGATCAGGAGAAGTGAGTTCTAATCCACTGGAGCGTAGAACGTTCCCTCCACCTCAAAGATGTCATCCTGGTTCAGCCGATCCACCTCAACAATCGTGCGGGGTGGGTAGGGACCTTCGCCCCAAAGCTCAGCCTGAATCTTGTTGGCAATGGGGCGGTAGCGGTACATGTCCGTCACATAAACCACAATGCGAACGGCATCTTGCAGGCTGGCCCCCTCAGACTCAGCAATTAGCTGCATGTTGAGAAAGGCTTGCCTCACCCGGCCTTCTTCATCGGGCACCAGCGTATTGGTGGCCGGGTCAATGCCGCGCATCCCGGCGACAAAGACAAAATCCCCAGCCCGAGTGCCCAGATTCCAGGTGCCCGTCGGGGTAATGGCTCCCTCTGGCGAGAGCGTTCTAACGCCATTGGGAGACACTGGAAATTCCTCTTGAGCTTTGCCTCCTGTTGCGAATGAAGCCCAAAGGCTCAGGCTTGCAGTCAACGCCAAAATAGAACGATTCATTCAGGTATCCTCGATCACACCACCGAGAACTATAAGGACTGCAACAGCCCGACCTCGTAGCTGGAGCTACTAACTGGTGATTGGCTTACAAAAAAGCCCCAGAGTGATGCTCCCAGAGCTAATGTTGGCGTGTTTCATGACAGTTCAATTGTACTGCGGCAGAAGTGTTCTGGAGTTCACAGGCCAATACATTCGTCCTAGAGTGACCAGACTGGCATTGAGGTGTCACGATGGGCAACTGGCTGGACTATTTCAGAAACAAACAGGCGGGTGAAGTACAGGGCAACCTGCTTGGGCCTCCAGAGACATCTGACATTGTTATCGACCACACCAGCCCCAGTCAGAAGCTGGCTTACACCCGGCTGCAAGACCTGGTTAAAGCTCGTGGGGGTGATCAAAGAACCCATGCTGTCGTCAACGCCGACTGCATCCAATACTTGCTGGGGGTTGCTCCTAATGACCTGTACGACGCTCTGGGGGTGCCTCGCAGTAAGCGAGAACGACTGCCGACCGAAGCCCAAGAAGTCTTGATGGTGGGCAATCTAGCTGCCTTCTACGCCATTCTAGAAGATGAGTCCCAGGGTCACGACTCTATAATCGAGTCAAGCCAGAAGGGATTTACCAGGGCCAGAAAAATCTTTCCTTGGAACCGGGAGTAGGACAATGCTGACTATCCATGAACTTAGGCGAGAAGCCTACTCGGACTGGGAAACGACCTATCATGTCCTCGCTCTCTACAATCCTGCTCCAGAGTCCATCAGCTTACCCAAGACTGAGGCGGCACGACTCCCCTACACTAACCAAGCTTTTAAGAACGAAGTACGCCAGCGCTTTGGCGACCTCAGACGACGCTCCACCTGGGAACAGGCGGCGATCTGGATGTGTGCCCAGGGAATGGCTCAGAGCTATCTAGAGCCCTACCAAATCCTCGGCTTTATGGTTTCGCCTACCTACATGCGCTCTGCCGTCCGAGAGCACTACGGCCAGCAGATCATTGAGGCCATGCTGCAATTTCCCGAGGTGATCGCCATCCTCAAAGATGGTCTGGAGCAGGTGTACCGCCATGCTGAGCACAGGGAAGAACGGGCACTCGTTGAGCAGTTCATCAAAGATGGCAACCAGTTCCCTAAACAAATGTTGCAGGCTGTAGCAGCCTAAATTCAAGGCTTTCTGCTGATCTATAGGACTGTTCTGGAGTTCACAAAACCTGCTGTCGTGGCTATGGTGGCGGGACAGTCCAGTGGATAGCCACCATGCCTGAGATTGAAAGCATTCTAGTCGATGAACTGCCCATCAAAAGCCTACCTGATCGCTTCGGGGTGGCCCGCTCCCAGGTCTACAACCGCATCAAAGCCCTGGGCATTAAGACGATTAAGCGCAACCAGAAAGCCTACGTGAATGCCGATCAACTGGCCCTGCTCGATCAACTGCACAAGCTAATTCAGCAGGACTACTCCCTTGAATCGGCGGTCACACTCATCCTGGGCGAACGCTCTCAGCAACAAGGCATAGTTCACGTTCCCCAAGAGACTGTAGAACAGTCCCACGGGACAGCAGGACAGCTAGAGATGATGCAGATGTTGGTAGCGGCAATCGCCCACCAGCAAACGGTAGCTGCGCCACCGGCACCATCCAACCCTTTATCTCGATTTGAGCAACTCCAGGCGATCGCTGACAATGACTGGCGGCCCAGCACCAAAGAACTCGCGGCCATCCTGGGCCTCAACACTCTCTCCCACTCTAGCTTTGAACGCTATGGCTTCCGCTTCACCAAGGCTGGAAAGAACGGGGCACAGTCGGCCTGGAGGGTGGAGAAGCTGTAGCTATGGAATATCGGCTGACACTTCACGCCCGCGAAGAAATGAGCGATCGCAACATTCCGATCCAGATGGTTGAGATGGTATTGACAAACCCAGACCAGCAGTTTGAGGAAGATGGACTCATGCTTTACCAAAGCAAATTTGCTGGGGCAGCAGGAAAAACTTACCTCCTCCGGGTCTTTGTCAACACCTCAGTTGTCCCGGCTAGAGTTGTTACCGTTTATAGAACCAGCAAACTCAACAAGTACTGGAGATAGCCATGCAAGCCAAATATGACTCTGAAGTAGACGTTCTGAGGATCCGTTGGTCAGAGGCTCCCATCGACGAAAGCGATGAAGATAAGCCAGGGTTCATCCTTGACTACGACAAAGACGGCAACATCGTTGGGCTTGAAATTCTGAATGCCTCGAAACGTATCGAGAACATAGCCCAGCTTGCGATTCAGGTCAGCCAGGTTCCTTAGTAATCACGACAAAGGAGCAGATTGCCCTATGTCTTCAAAACCCCAAGAGCTATCCCGTGGTGACCTGGTAAAGTTGAGAGACCCCTACCAGGGCCGCTATGGCTATGGAGTGGTGGTAGAAATCGTCAGCCGCACCTGCCAAAAGCTGCCGCGCAACGTCAGCCTTCACCTCTACGACGATGAGGGGCAGCTCTACATCGAGCCTCTTTACGTGGCTAAGGGGCTGATGGTGCCCAGCTACGTTGACTTTCATGTGTCCGAGTTGGTCTGGTATCGCAGGGCTGCTGACCAGGGCTACCACACTATTCCTAACCCGCCTGATTGGTCGGCAGAACAGTACTTGGCTTAGGAGTAACCAGGCTGCAACCGATAGCATGGAGCCAAGACAGATTTGGAGGGAGAGGAGAGGCCATGCTGTTAGCCTGGGTGCGTCTATTCCATACCCTAGTTTTCGTGGTGATGTTCGGGTCCATCCTGTTTCTGCTGTACTGCGGCCTCACCAACCAGCTCACGATCTGGACAGCAATCGCCTTTGGACTGATCAGCATCGAGGTGGTGATTTACGCTGGCAACGGTTTTCGCTGCCCTCTCAGAACCTGGGCTGAAGACCTCACTCCCCCAGGGCAAACCATTCAAGACATTTACCTACCGCCCTGGCTCTCGGCCCGTGTCGTGGCTATCTCTACCCCACTGCTGGGACTAGCCTGCCTACTCCTGCTGGTACGGTTGTTAACCAGGTGACAGTACCAGAACAGGATCGCTAGCTACTCTGTCTTAATTAAGCGATGCTTAGCAATAATCTGACGCATTTCTTCCCGCACTAATCTATGGAGCTTCGAGTCAGCCTCAAGGGGTTCTGTAAAGTCTGGAGCTACCAAGAAACCATTACCATCCTTGTCGAAGGCCAATCGCATATTCTTTACGTCTACAAAGGGTTCCAATTCTTTCAAGAGATGATGGAAAGTATTAAAAACTTGTCCCACGTTCTGCGTTGAAGCCATAAATCACGTTTTGCTGAAACAATAGACCTTTTCACGTAAGCACAGGACAGTCCTACGAGACAACCTCACTCCAAGGCGAATAGCATGGACAAATCTCTCTCTGTTCCCCTATGGCCTTCCCCGTCCCCGGCGATGCTATTGAGCAAAGCCTAGACCTCAACCAACACCTGATCCACAACCCCGCTGCCACCTTCTTCATGCGGGTCGAGGGGGACATGGCGGCTGACCATGAGGTCCAGCCAGGGGATCTGCTGGTGGTCGATCGCGCTCAGACCGCCCAGGATGGCTCTCTGGTGGTGGCAGCGATCGCTGGTGCTCTCCAAGTTCTCAGGCTCCAGCAGCAGCGAGATAAGCTAGTGCCTGCTTCAGGATGGCAACCAGAAGAAGCGCTAGATATGGAGGTTTGGGGCGTGGTCACTACTCTTATCCGCAAGGTCTAATATGACAAAAAACCCACTGTTGCCAGCGGGGGAGGAGGGTCGTTGTTGTTCTAGAGGAGGAAATCTGTGGTCTATCGGGCGTAGCGCACGCCGCGATAGGTCAGTTCTGCGGGCTGCTGACGCTGAGCAACGGTAAACTGCTTGCGAGCGTAGGGACGACCCATGAAGGTTGCCGTTTCACCCGTAGGGGTGCCATCAATGTCGGGGGCAGAGGTTTCGTAGGATTGACCACGATAGGTGAGTTGCATAGCTGGGGGCTCCTGAGTGACGAAGGCTTGTCTCAACAAATTAATAATCGCCCGAACGCTCAAATTGTTGGGTGACGGCTGTATAGCTTGACTGGTGATAGTTTTGGGGCTAAGGCGTGAGGCAACAGGGCAATTTCGTTGATAGAGATCACCTCCCCCTGCGATCGCAGAGGCTCAGATGGCGATTGACCAAGCTTTAACGCCAATGACAATAGGACAGTCTCGCAGGACAGGAGGACACCAACCACCGCAGAGGATAGTATAGGAATACTATTGCATCTGTCCCCGCTGCCTCTAATGCTGTAAACCCCTGTTCTTCTTAAGGTCTAGCCATGTTTGCCCTGGTAGACTGCAACTCGTTCTTTGCCTCCTGCGAGAAGGTCTTTCGCCCTGACCTGGCAGGCAAGCTCGTGGTGGTGCTCTCAAATAATGATGGCTGTGTCGTCGCGCGATCGCCCGAAGCCAAGCCGCTGGTAGCGATGCAGGCAACCCTATTCTCCATCCAGGATCTGGTGAAGCAGGGCAAAATCCACGCCTTCTCATCCAACCCCGTGCTCTACAGAGACATGTCGCGCCGGGTGATCCAGACCCTCCAGCACTTCAGCCCCGAGGTTGAGCAATACTCCATTGACGAAGCTTTCCTGGGCCTGCACGGGTTCGTCAAAGCCGATCTGGGCGACTACGGCCAACAGATTCGCACTACCGTCAAGCAGTGGACAGGCATACCTGTATCTGTCGGCATTGCCAAAACCAAGACCCTGGCTAAACTGGCAGCCCATGAGGCCAAGCGCTACCCAGACCTCCAGGGTGTGCTCAACATTGAAACTCTGGACGACCCAGACGCTGTGCTGGCCAGCATCGACGTAGGCGAGGTCTGGGGCATTGGCAAAAACCTCAAGGCCAAGCTCAACAGCATGGGCATCAAAACGGTGCTCCAGCTCAAGAATGCCCATCAGCGAGTCATCCAGAAGAAGTTTGGGGTTCTGGGCCTGAGAACCGTTCTAGAGCTGCGCGGCACTCCCTGTTTCCCAATGGAGCCGGTGGCTGCTCCCAAGACTATGCGGATTGTCTCTCGTTCCTTTGGCCACCTGGTTACAGAACTCTCAGATATCAAAGAGGCGGTGGCCACCTACACCACTCGCTGCGCCGAAAAGCTGAGGGCCGATGGCCTGGTAGCGGGTCACTTCACAGTCTCCATAAGAACCAGCTACTACCGAGAAGAAAATCAGTATTCAGCCGCCCGCTCTGTAGCCCTCGACCAGCCCACCAACGATACTGCTGTGCTCATCCATGAGGCCATGAGGCTCGCAGAAGCCGCTTTTACGCCGGGATATGAGTACCTGAAAGCCAAAGTCATTGCTACTGAGCTAAGCCCGGCAGGGGAGGTGCAGGGCAGCTTGTTTGCGGCCCCGGTGGATACAGAGAAGCGCGATCGCCTGATGGCAGCGATGGACAACCTCAACCGCAAGCTCAGCCCTGATGCTGTGAAGTTTGGCGCAATGGGCCTAAAGCCCACCTGGTCGATGCGGTCAGAATATTTCTCCCAGCGCTACACGACCCATTGGGGGGAGATTCCGACTGTGAAGGTTTAGCAAAAGGTAAGCTGTTAATTAACAAGACTGGCTTATGAGACTGTCCTATAAGACAGCCACAAAATCGGGAAACTTAATAGTGGAACTAACCCTCCAGCCGTTTCTCTAATCTCCCATGCGGTTTTTATTCCTGAAGCTGCCTGCTCTCATTACCAGAACACTATTCTACGTGGCCGTCTTCCTCTCCCCAGTGCTGGGTGTCTGGCTGGCCTCGTCGCTAGTGGCCTACATCAACGGCCCCAAGCTGCTGACAGTCTTCTCAGGCATTCTCCTATTCCCCCTGGTGCCCATCCTGTGGGACATGCGAGGCCGCAAGCGACAAAAAGAATTAGGCATCCTCACCTGGGGAGATCGCATTGTCTTGAGGACACTGGTGCTCAACCTGGCCTTCCTCTTCCTGCTGCTAGCCCTACGGCCCCAGACCTCATTCCTGGCCCTCTCCACCCGTGGCGACTGGTTTCTCGACGGCATGTATAGCCCACAGGCAGAACTAGCCCGCAAGGGATTGTTCACGGCTGCAAGAAGCTTAGAGGGGCTGTATCTGAGATTCCACGACAACCCTTTTGACCAGTATGCCGATACAACTCAGGTAAAGCCTCAACCAGCACCCCAGCTCAGACCTACTGGACAAGCTGGGCAGGCTGGGCAGGCTAAAGGGTGGCCCTGGACTGAGGTAGGGCTACACCCCGCAGTGGTCAACATGCCTACCAGCGCCGAAACCAGCATTGAGTCCGTAGCCCAGTACATCGCCAGCCAAGAGAAAGATCCCATGCTGCGGGTCAAGGCGCTCCATGACTATGTGGCGGATCGCATTGCCTACGATGCCCCTAACTACTTTGCGGGCAACTACCCACCCCAGGATGCTGAGATAGTATTCCAGCGCCGGGTAGCAGTGTGCGCGGGTTATGCCAAGCTGCTCGAAGCCTTGGGGCAGGCTATTGGTGAAGAGATTGTCTATGTAACAGGTGACTCCCGCAACTCCACCAGCGATCTAGAGGGCCAAAGCCACGCCTGGAATGCGGCGAAAATTAATGGGCAGTGGTACTTGATCGATTCCACCTGGGACAGTGGTTATGTGGATCGCTCCACGGGCTTCACCAAGTCTTATAAGACTGATTACCTCTTTCCTCCTCCAGAGGTGATGGGTATTAGCCACTTACCCGAAGATGAGAACTTCCAACTGCGATCGCAGCCTATCAGCCGAGGCGAGTTCTTGCGCCAGCCGATGATGAGAGCCCAGTTCTTTGCCGAAGGGATGAAACTGGTTGCTCCGATGCGATCGCAGACAGACACCAATCAAACGGCGGTAATTCAACTTCAAAATCCTAACCAACGCTGGATCCTCTCTAGCTATGCTCTGAAGGGTTCTAATCAAGCGGAGCATTGTACTGATAGCGCATCCCAAGGCCCCCAGATAACCTGTCCTCTGCCTGGCCCTGGAGCTTATGAGGTCAGCTTGTTCAGTGGTGATGAGCAGTATGGGGAGTTTGGCTATGTGGGCCAGGTTGAGTTTAATAGGCGGTAGCTCTAAGAATCCAGAGCAGTCCTACGAGACAATAGGACAACCCGTAAAACAGCTGCCTGTGCCCTCGCCATCTACGGATCCTATTTCTTACACCGCCCAGATTGTGGCGGCTAAGCGGGCTATTGAGCAGTCCCTTCCTGTTCCACTATTCAATGACCCCTATGCCGCAACTCTAGCTGGGGATGAGGTTGAGAATCTTCTGTCTAAATGGCAGAAGGTAGCCGAAAGGCAGGGGCGATCGCTAGAGGATGTTATCGCCAAGCGCACCCGCTACATTGCCATTCGTACCCGGTTCTTTGATGGCCTGCTGCTGGCCACGCTGTCCCAGTTGTCTGAACCTCAAGTCGTCATTCTGGGCTCAGGACTCGACACTAGAGCCTATCGACTGCCCTGGCCAGTTGCTACCAACCTCTATGAAGTCGATTTGCCGGAAGTCTTAGACTACAAGGCTAATGCCCTATGGAACATTAAGCCAAACTGCCGCCACCACATGATTGCGGGTGACTTAGAAAATTTTCAGACCGGGTGGATTGCTCGACTACTAGAGGCAGGTTTGAAGCAAGAGAACCCTACTATCTGGATCCTTGAAGGCGTTGTTATGTATCTGCCAGAACCCTCGGCCCACTCACTACTGAGGACGGTTGCAGCGTTGAGTTGCCCTGGTAGTGTTCTGGGCATGGATATGGTAAGAAGCGGTTCTATAAGGGCTGCCGAAAGTGCTAAGAACTCTGATCGGGGGCGAGTAGTACGCCACTGGCAATTTGGTTGCGACGAACCCCAGCAGCTGCTGAGGGGCTATGGCTGGAGTGCTGAGGTGAGCCAGCCCCAAGACGTTGAAATCGCTCACGGTAGATATCCAGAGTCCATGCCTGTTACAGCAGAGGTGGGTGGTCACCAGCAAGAGAGAGGGGTTTGGCTGGTGAAGGCTAGGAAAAACAAATGACCCTCATCGCCTCAGATAAAGTCATCAGCACCATCCTCAAGCACGATACAAAAGTAACGAGCTACAAGATCGCGTTGCTGCGGGCTATTAACGATGTGGTGCTGACTTACCCCGACCTGAGAACCTACCACAGCGATGTCGCAGTCCCCCTCAAGCTGCTAGCCGAGTTCTGGATCGCTTACTACTGGCCCTTCGTAGATCCTGATGACCCCATCCAGCAGGGGCAGAGGGCACAGCGCCAGGGGCAGACCACCAACGATATGGCCTTCAGGCCAGCGCTAACCGAACTCAGGCGACAGTGGGAGTTGGTGATTGGAGGGCTGAAGAACCCCGCCGATGGTTTCTTTCTGATCAATGAGCTGCGCTCACCTCGCAAGCACCAGCGATATCCCCAGGTGTTGATCGACGCTTACCAGCAGGCGATCGCCGCTGTCGCCAAAACCATCGAGATGCCCATCCGCTATGCTGGCCCTGGCGAGTGGAGCATTTTTGATAAACCCCAAGCCTACAACCAGGTGGCCAGCCGGACAGTGGCTGTGCCGGGGACAAAGGTACGCGATCGCTGCCTGGTGATTCCCCTCAACCTCTGGTCCACATTCCGCCAGATGTCGCTTTGGGTCGAAGCGCTCTGTATCCATGAATGGTGTCTATTCAGTGGCAGAGTAAGCGACCGCGACAGGGGTTACATATATGCTCTGCTGACCTCTCGTCCTGACAACCGCCGCCCACTGACCTGGGAACGCAACCAGATCGATATTCTGATCATGGAGGGCACTGCCTTTACCTGCCCCTGGACGGAGAAGCGTATTGCCCAGGGCACTGCCTACGACCTCGACCACATCTTGCCCATCGCCGTCTATCCCACCAATGAGTTGTGGAACCTGGTGCCCGCTGACCCAGACTTTAACTCGCACAAGAAGCGAGATCGGCTGCCAACGGCTGAGCGGTTGGTAGTGGCCACCCCTCACCTGGAGCACACCTACCTAAGCTATGGGGATTCAAAGCCTCTCATCGAAGTCTTGCGGGAAGATGTAGCTCTACGATTTGCTACTGTGGCAACGGAAGCTTTTTCAGAAAGTTTGGCTCTGGCTGTAGCTGGCTTAGTAGAGGAAATAGCCGAGTCTCGTAATTTGGCTAGATTTTAACTTCGGCTTTAGTATGCAATCAAATCTTATTGGGGTCACGCTGAGACGAATTGCTGAGGGTTGGGAATTTTCTAGTGAACTAGCTCTGGAAAACTTCATCTGGAACCACTTGGATGAAGTGCTAGGACTAACACCCCTTCAGCGTCAATACATTATTAGAGGTGAAATCTGCGATATTTTGGCGATTAGCTCTCAAAGACAGCTTGTAATACTAGAGCTTAAGAATGCAGAAGACCGTTATGTGGTTCACCAGTTGACGCGGTATTATGACGGCCTTTTTGAAGAGAAACCTTTTTCTCAAGAAGTTGATTATGGACAGCCCATCAGATTAATAGCAATAGCGCCTACGTTTCATCGCCACAACTTTATAGACAGAAAATATAACAAGCTACCAATAGAGTTTATCAAATCTGTTGTCCAGCAGGAATCAGATAAATTTCAGCTAATTCTTGAACACTTAGATACACAGGATACCTGTCAGATTCAACTTCCCTATCAGGAACTAAAACTTGAAGCGTCAATACCTGGTGAAAAAGAGCTACCTGAAGTGCTTGAACGCTGGTTAGGCTCTTGTACACCCCAGAAGCAAGAAGGCTTTAGACGGGTTCGAAGCCAGATTCTAGACTTTCACGAGCGTATGAAAGAGTTTGTTGGTAGAAGAACTATTCAGTATGGAACGGGTAAAACGAAGCTATGTGCTGAATTTTGTTTCGACTTAAAAAATCAAGTTCCAATTCTATTCCTATGGCTTCCCTTGCCGACTTCTCGCACTGGCTCAACCATTGGGCGTTTGCGAATTTGGACAGATGGAATCTCAGTATCCAATGTAGGGCATGTGCCCGATGGGTTAGGGAAAATGAGGTTGAGTGAAGAATGGGATCAGATACCAAAAGAAAAGTGGCCTCGAAATTACTTAGTTAGCAGCATATCGCATAAATCTGACACACCTATTTCTACTCAAGGGTACTTAAGTTTCACCAAAGTCGGCTATGAATCAGACAGTATGCTTAACTTGGAAGGTTTTGTAGAGATTGCCTTACAAAAGTGGTTGAAAAAGCTGTGACTTCATCCCCACAACCCCCTCAATGCTTCATCTGCCTCTTGTTGTCCAATTTCCAAGTACCTGGCTAGGTTGCCAATGTCCTCATGCTGCGTAATCTTCTGAAGTGTTCGCAGAGAGTAGCCCTTCTCAAAGTGCATCATCGTCAGCAGCGATCGCCGGAAGCTATGGGTAGAAACTCCCCGAATGCCTAAATAATCGAGCATTTCCCGCAAAGCTTTATCACAGGCTCTGGTTGTGATGTGTCCTTGAAACCGCCCAGGGAAGAGATAACCCTGTTTAGGCAACTCCGCTGTCGCTAACATCTTCTCCAGCGGTGGGGCGATCGCAACCGACCGGGTTTTCTTGGTCTTGGTCGTCCTGGCTCGGTAAACCACATAGCCCCCAACGATGTCCCCGACCTCAAGTTGTACCACCTCACCAATGCGAGCGGCAGTGTAGTAGCAGATCTGAAAAATCAGGTCATGGGGGTGGGGGAGGTAGTTAAATACCTCTTCAAGTTGTTCATCCTTCAAAACGGCTGCTTGCCCGTTGCGATTTACCTTCGGCATGAAGCGAGTTCCGAATCCGGTATTTTAGGAACTGAGATTTACTGATTTTACGATGTTTCAGCTTCAATAGGTCAAATGCACCATCCTTATTGAGAATAATTCCTACATCTCTCTCCGCACATTTTCGGATCTGACTCACCCGAATCTGGTCAAGCCCCCAGAAACCATTGTTTACAAAGTCAACCCGATTAGGTTTGGCCCAATCACCCGGTTAGGGTTGGTCTACTTTGTCTCACCTGAGACATCCGGTTTCACCCGGTTAGGTAGGCGGTAGTCACCCGGTTAGGGGGCAGCCAGCTTTCGCCCGATTCTGGGCAAATTAGGAGGCAACCCGATCAGGTGGATCTAGATGTACGCCCCTACTTTGAGTGCGATCGCCAGCGCTGCCGACTTCCTCACCTACTTCCGCAAGTTGCCGCGTACCCAGCAGGACATGATTTTGCCCCACCTCGACGAGCCCCAGCGCATGGCTCTGAAAGTGCTGAACTGCTGTAGTGAGTTGGAAGGGCAGAGCGTGGGAGCGATCGCCAATTTGGCTGAGTTACACCAGGAATCGACCAGGGCTATTTTGAAAGCCCTGGAGGGAAGGATGGTAGTGGCTGAGGTAACTGCTAGGGGAAAGCTTTGGAAGCTGCCTTAATACTATTCAGGTAGGCAACAGTGATGATGGATATTGGCCTTCAGCAAAAGACTCAAAAATTTCCTTGTAATACCGATTCATGGGTAAATCTATAGAAGGCTCTCCTAAAGCTGCTTTCGCTCTTCTACTGCAAAAATCATGCTCACCATGAATCCACGCATATTCGATCCCAGCTCGTAATGCTGGATAAGATATTTGATTCATAGCGAAAAGAGAAGGTTTGAAATAAGCCCATAGCTTTTCATCAACTCTTCTTTCGACATGATAAACAGCAGAAAAATAAGTAAATATGCGAACATCTTTATCTAAGTTGTTTTTCAAAAAATCAACTGTCTCACTATAATTTTTCCCTTCAAAAAGGGCAGTGGCAATCTTAATGGTCCAATCACGTACCTCGCTCTCGTTGAACTGATTCGGAAACTCTTTCTGGATAACGCCGATATGACTATTGCAAAATGCAAGCGCTTTATCATAAGAACGACCAGCCATGAAAATTGCATAAGCGGTTTGGCCGCAGAGTTCAACTTCAAATCTAGTCTTTGCTTTTCTATATGCGATTTCAATGTAGCTGTGGGCTTTTTGCAAGTCCCCAATTAACAAATAAGCTTGGGAAAGACGACTGATATGCTGACATTCTTTCAGAATGTTTGTAGTTGAGCATATATTTGCAATAAAAGAAATTTCCTTTATGTCTGTTGGTAAATTATGCCTCAAAATCAGATCAACTAAGCAAATAAGGTGCATATCTAATAATTCAATTACAGCACTCTTAGGAATTGCTTTTTGTGCAGGCAGAAATTCTCGGGAGCGCTCGTCGCGGAGTTGAGGTAGGCAGCATTGGTACTGACTTGAATTTGGATTTTCTTCTAACTGCCTAAGGGTGGATTCTTTATTTTCGGGGGATCCGATTATAGAAGTTATGACCTCTAATGCAGCCCTTTTATTAATATCTATAAGGTCACGGGCTCTGTTATATTTATCTGCCCAACCCAAATCAGCTTTCATTATAAGAACTTTTCCTTCTTGCTCCCATTTGTACCGATGTTCTAGATCTGTGAGAAGTAGCCAACAGTCCGCAAGACGAGTATCATATATTAACCTTGGATCATCTAAAGCTTTCCCAAACATACAGCCTTGAAACTCAAAGCTTATTCTGTGATTCAGAAAAGCAATGATTTCACGCGCAGTTGGTCTTTTAGCAGGATCTAGTGAAAGACAGTTAGATACAATATTTATTAGCCATTTACACTGATCCCATACACCATTCCATTCAATATTTTGCACTTTTAGACGTATTAATTCAACTAGATCATCTTGACCCTGAAATGCAATAATCTCTTTAATATCCCCATAAAAGTGTCTACCTGTAATCAATTCAAAGGCTATTAAGCCCCAAGCCCAAATATCAGCAGCACTAGTTAATGATCTGCCTAATATTTGCTCGGGAGAAGCATACATTAATGTCCCAGAAAAGCCGTTGTAAGCTTTTGAAAGCTGCTGATATTTCGCTAATCCAAAGTCAGCCAAGATGGTTTTCCACTGGACGATAGAATTTGCGTCAAGCATATTCCTTGCATCTCTAAACAAAATATTTTCAGGTTTTAGATCCTGATGTATTAGTCCTTTTTCATGCAACTGTTCAAGCGGAATTAATATACTAAACAGATGAAATATGGCCTCCTCTAAATCCAACCTCTCCGCTTGGATTCTTTTGCGGAGTGAGCCCCCAGAACAATAAGGAAGTTTGATTATAATATTATCTTTGAGATTGTGGGGCTGCGAAAAATCAACGTCTTTAATAATCTCTTCAATCTTTATGATGTGCGGCATTCTGAAGCGGGTTAAAATTTCCCCCTCTTGAGCAATTCTTCTGCGTTTATCAGATCGGACATGATTATCGATTTCAAAGGTTTTTAAAACGCATAGCGGTGAGTCCTTATTGATATCACCATCTTTTCTCTTGGCAATGAATAAGCTACTAGTTCCACCACCGATTTCGTCTAAAACCTCGTAACCTGCGATTGATCTATAGGGCGAGGAATTCTCTAGCAATATGCGGCTAGAAAGAGCGCTAGTGAAGTACCCTTTGTTGAAAATCGAATACTTTCGAGTAGAGTCCTGCATCGCTGTTACCACCTTAGATTACTTTTATTTTGTCAATCTTAGTCTTTCATAGCGACACTTACTTTCAACTTGGAAAAGCTGTCGCAAACCACATTCCAAGAGTGTCTTTGTTTTTCGAGAGTAGATTCAATTAGATTTTTTATATCTATTTCTGAAATAGAGTTTGTAGCAGACTCTATTTCGCTGCCTGAAGAAATCGATTGAATTTCAGCTAACAGGCTATCCAAGATAGTCTCTGATATGCTCTTGAATTTTGCATCATTCAAGTCTTCGTCCTCTTCGCCAAAGCTTGTAATTCCAAATAAATAACTGATTGCAGTATTTACGAATGCCTTAGCTTCGGGTGTAGATTCAACAGTGCTAAGCTCTTTTGTCATGAAGCGAATTTGTCTTCGAGCTGGCTCCATCTCGATTCGACTCTCCTGAAGAGAATTTAGAACAATCTTGATCTCAGCTAAATAGTGAGGAGAATTTCTTTCCCAGGCAAAAGGTGATTGCTGAGCTAGTTGCGTGAGGATTTGAATATAATTGCCATGAATTATTGATAAATCGTTGAATACTGGCTCAAACAATTTTTCAAATAAGTATCGAGTTCTCTCTGTTTGGTACTTTTTTAGTTGGATTAAGCGATCTACAACTGAAATCAAAGCGTCAATCATAATTCTGTACGCAGCGATTCAAGGAACAAAGAGCTATTGGGCTAATTTCTAAGGTGAATTATATTCGATAGTTTATAGATCTTGATGTTCTGGGGATAACTAAGCACAGTAGTAGCCCATCTCAGCATTTATGGCTCTCACCATCCCCGAAACTATCTCGTCTGATGCCAGCCAGGGCGAACAGCGCCTCTTCCACATCCTCAAAGCCAAGCTGCCAGAAGATTTCACCGTTTGGTATGAGCCACGCCTACAGCGCAACCTCTACCCGGACTTCACCATCCTCAGCCCCACCTTTGGCCTGCTGATCATCGAGGTTAAGGGCTGGTATACCAGAAATGTCCTTGAGGCAGGAGAGCAGTTCTTCCGGGTGAAGGGTAAACAGGGCATCGAGAGCCATCAGTCCCCCCTCAGACAGGCTCACGGTTACTTCTGCACCGCCGCTGAACGCTTCAAGGGCTATCCGATCCTCCGTAACCCGGAAGGCAACTATGAGGGCAAGCTAGTCTTCCCCGTGGGCACCGGCGCTGTGATGAGCAACATCACCAAACCCCAGGCCCATGAAGAAAATATCTACAAATTCCTCCAGCAGCCCCATGTTGCCTACCGGGATGAGCTACTGGAGTGGGAGAGCTACAGCCCTGAAATGCTGGTACAGCGGCTTCGGAATATGTTCAAGGTCTACTTCGACTTCCCGGCGCTGACGGCAGACCAGGTGAATACGATTAAGGGCTGCCTGCATCCCGAAACCGTCATCAAAGAGAAGCCTGCTGGGCCTGAGAGCGTTCCCGAAGGTCTTGATATTCCTGAAGGCAGCACTGTGATTATTTCCCTCGGCCCCGACCAGGAGCGCCTTGCCCGCAACATGAAGGATGGCCACCGCCTGATCTCTGGGGTGGCTGGCTCTGGTAAAACCTTGATCCTCCTGGCCCGCGCCAAAGTCCTCGCTAACCGTCTGCTTGACCAGCGCATCCTCATCCTGTGCTTCAACATCACGCTGGCCGCCCACCTGCGATCGCTCCTGTATGGCGATACCATGAACCCCCAGTACAAAGATCGCATCCAGGTTATGCACTTCCACGACTGGGCCAGGTCGATTCTGGGCCGATTGCCCTATGTAGCTGACGAGTCTACCTATGATGCTCTCCTGGGGGAGAAGGTTCTAGCCAAGCTCCAGCAGCTGCCCGAAGCCGACCGCTGGGACTCAATTTTGGTAGATGAGGCCCACACCTTCACCCGCGAATGGTTGGAGTGCTGTGTCGCTGGCTTGAAAGACCCAGAGAATGGTGATTTGGTAGTTGTCTCAGACGGCAACCAGAGCCTCTACAAGCGGGCTAAGTTCACCTGGAAATCAGTGGGTATCAAGGCCCAGGGCCGCACAATGAAGCTGGCTCAGAACTACCGCAACACCAGGGAGATTCTAGAAGCCGCCTGGACAGTGGTGCGAAATACTGACCAAGACCTCACAGAGGATGCCACTTTCCCCACCATTGAGCCTGAAGCAGCGCTGCGCCAGGGGCCACGACCAACCCTCTACCAGACGGGAACTAAGGCTAGAGCTGTAGTTGTCGCCGTCGAGCAGGTTCAGCGCCTGGTGATGCTGGGCTACAGCCCATCAGAGATTGCTATCCTCTACCGTTACAAACCCAAGAAGGATGATGCTCTGTTCAACTCCATGCTCCAGCGACTGCAAGATCTGGGCCTGCCGGTCTATTGGGTCACTGAGAGCCAGCACACCAAAGTTAGCTACAGCGCCCGCAGGCCGGGGGTGAGAGTCATCACTACGCTGTCTGCCCTGGGCCTGGAGTTTAAGGCGGTGCTGCTGCTGTGGGTCGAGCAGTTTGAGGACTGCTTTGCTGAGGATTTGGATGAGCGATCGCTGGCTCGACGGCAGCTCTATGTAGCTATGACCAGGGCACAGGATGAGTTACATCTGGTAGCTGGGGCAACGGGAGTAGTCCCTCAAGCATTAGCAAAAGCTGATGCCATTGAGACAGTCAAAAGTAGACACCCCTCTCTAGTCTTGAAAGGAATTAAGTAGGTTGGCTATTACGGCGATCGGGGATACGTGGCAGTTCGGTAGTGAATTTGAGCTGGAGGAAACCGTCTGGAAGAACCTGCCTAAGTTGCTCAATCTTAAGCCATTCAAGCGCCAATATTCGATCAGAGGTCAGTTCTGCGACATCCTGGCTTTAGATGATCAGCAACGCCTGGTCATCATTGAACTGAAGAATACAGAAGATCGCTATGTAGTGCAGCAGCTCACCCGTTACTACAATGCTCTTAAGGGATCAACTCCATTTGGGTCGGAGGTAGATTTTGAGCAACCAGTTCGATTGATTGCGATTGCACCCGGCTTCCACCAAGACACGCTAGTTGACTGTAAGTACAGCATATTGAAGATTGAGTTGGTCACTTTTTCAATTCGCCCTCAAACCAACTCCTTTGCCTTATTGCTGAATAATTCTGAGGGGCAGACTATTGGGAAGTCTGTAATTAAGCAGGAAAAGTCGGAATTATCCTCAGAAATCGTGGTTCCTGAACCGTCAAGAAAGCTTTTGAACTGGTTAAGCCATAGTTCAGACGTAGAGTTCAAAGCCTTTGTTAGCTTGCGCCGTCAAATTATGAGCTTTGACGAACGCATGAAGGAGGTGGTTGAGCCTCAACGGATTATTTACGGTAGAGGCAAGACAAAGCCCTGCGCTGAAATCAAGCCAGTCAAAGAGATTATTGGAGACAGAAGAAGGCCAGTCTTGTTCCTGTGGCTACCACATCCAGAAAATAAACCTCAAGTCCTCCGCATGATGATTTGGGCTAAAAAGGATTGGAAAGAGGTCGAAAGCATACTTTACTCTCCTTCATCCAATAAGACCAAGCAGATCTGGCATTTTCCAGCAGTTATCAATTGGATGAAAACGTTCAATTACAAAGAAAGTCTGAAGCTATATCAACCTATCCTTGACGAAAATCAAAAATGTTCTCCTGCTAGCCTTGTTGGTCTAGCCCTTGAAACTTGGCGAGCTAGATTTTGAGCTTAATTTCTAAAACTACTGAGGCTTTTAACTATGCTAGTAGCTTCTGCTAAGAACGGTTGATCAACACGGCTGATAGCCAGAACCCAGAGGTTATCACTAGGGCGAGCCGCATCCTTGAGGGCAATATCTACGCCTCACTCTCCACCAGCTCTCCTGATGGGCAGCCCTGGTTGCTGAGGATCTGGCGATCGCTGGCGCGACGGCAGCTCTATCCCGCACCTAATTAAATTGCCCACTATCTATGCCCAAAGCCCTCACAAAGATACATGCAAAAGAAAAGCAGTTGTTTAGACTGAAGACGATTGAGTTCCGAATTGCTCAGCAACTAGTCCCATTAGCGAGAAGGAACCTATAGCGGTTCCTGAATGGGCGAGGTACGATCAAAGTAGAGGAAATACTGCGCACGCTACAGTCTTGGTTTTCCTTTAGGAGAGTGTGATGAAAGCCTACTCACTTGACTTCCGGGAAAAGATCATT
>NZ_JBNXVS010000041.1:0-60992 GCF_050565655.1 Nodosilinea sp. AN01ver1
TCATGGGGGACTGGGCAAACCGACGACTCCGGCCATGGCGATCGGCTTGTGCAATCGCTTGCTATCCACCCAGGAACTCCTCTGCCTGAGAGGGTTTCAAAGTATCTCCTGTTAACAGACCAGTGCCCTGCACTCGCGATCGCCAATTCCTAGAAGACACGTACTACATCCTCTAACACAGAGGATCGCAAGTGTTCTTTTAATGCGTTGATAGTACCCAGGTCAATGGAGCACTGAAGCAAATCTTCCAAAAAGTATTGAATATCAAAAACCTGAAAAAATCCTACTGGTTTAGAAAATTCTACCAAAATGTCTACATCACTTTCGGAATTAGCCTCATTGCGAGCGACAGATCCAAACAAGCCCAGCGATTTCACCCCCATGGCTTCGAGGGTCATTCTATGAGCTCTGATCTGATTGATAACTTCGTCTTGTCTAATGCCTGAGGACATCGTGTATCGGCAACAGATTCCTATTCCTACTGTACCAACGCTCTAGACTACTTTCCAGCTACCCACACCCTCACCCCAAAAATCTAAAATCCAAAATTTCTATGCAAACCCTCATCCAGTCCGTCCTCACCCTGCAAAACGGCACCCTCGAAGCGGTAGATGTGCTGCTGATGGGCGATCGCATTCACACGGTCGCCCCCGCCAACACTGTCCCTAGCGCTCCGCACCAGCGGGTGATCGACGGCACCGACAGACTGCTGCTGCCGGGGTTTGTCAATGGCCACACCCACTCATCGCAGGTTTGGCAGCGCGGGCTAATTCCTCAGCTGCCGCTGGAGCTGTGGCTGGCGAATGTGTTCGACTCGACGCCCAGGCAGCTCGATCAGTTCTACTGGGGCGCGGTGAGCACGGCGGTAGACACCCTGCTCTCTGGCGGCACCTGCGTCATGGATCACGCCTACGTCATCCCCGGTCAAGAACTGGAGACGGTGGCTGCACTGGTGCGGGGCTACAGAACCGTGGGCATTCGCGCGGTGATTGCGCCGCTGATTCAAGACTTGCCCTTTACGTTGGGCTTTCCCAAGGGGTGTCTGCTGCCCCAGTCGGCTTCGCCGCGCTCGGCGGCGGAACTGCTGGCCATGATGGAAGCGATCGCGGCTGAGTTCCACGATCCTGAGCATGGCATTTACATCGGCGTAGGGCCAACGGGGTTCCATCGCTGTTCGGATGAGCTGCTGACGGGCTGTGGGGAGCTGAGCGATCGCCGCAACCTCTGCTACCACACCCATCTGCTCGAAACCCGCGCCCAGCAGCGTCTCGCCCAGGAGCGCTACGGCATCAGCGCGGTGCAGCATTTACACAGCCTCGGCTGCCTCACTCCCCGCACCTCCCTGGCCCACGGCGTCTGGATTAGTGATGAGGATATTGCGCTACTGGCCTCTGTCGGCTCCACTCTGGTTCACAACCCGGTCAGCAACCTGCGCCTCGGCAGCGGGTTGGCCCCTATTCTCAAAGCTGTGCGAGCGGGGCTGAATGTCGCGATCGGCTGCGACGGAGCCGCCAGCAACGACGCCCAGAACATGCTGGAAGCGATCAAGCTGAGTACGATTTTGCACAATGTGACCGACAGCAATTACGAGCACTGGCTGACGCCAGAGCAGGCGGTGCAGATGGCGGTAGCCGGTGGCGCTAAGGCCGTGAACTTAGGCGATCGCACCGGCACCCTTACCCCCGGCATGGACGCCGATTTAATCCTCTATAACCTTGACCACCCGACCATGCTGCCCTGCACTAACCCGCTGCAGCTGCTGGTGCTGGGCCGACCAACTGATGTGGTAGAAGCGGCCTGGGTGCAGGGGCGACAGCTGGTCGATCAGGGCCAGTTACTCACCATAGACACTGCCGCCCTGCACCACACCCTACGCCACCGAGCTGTGGTCGGGCAAGAATCTCAGGCTCAGCATCACCTGGTTGAAGCTCACTATCGAGCCGTGATGCTTTCATCGGTCAGCAGCCTCCAATAGGCAGACTGTCGCCTCAACATGCTGTCCTCAGGAATGTCCTCAGGAATATTTTGAGATTGTCCTCAGGAATGTCCTCAGGACGTGTTAGACTAAGACCAAGGCTGAAGGGCTCAGGGAGATACCGCCCCCACTGGTGGGTTTAGCTCCCGCTGGCAAACTCTTGACGCCAGAGCGGTTAACAGCCCGTCACCCTCCCAAAAAGAGAGGTGATGCCAGTGCTACCACCAACATCACCAAAGGAAAAAAAGAAAACAACTAACTTGCATTTAGACCAGCACTGCAACTGCTGGTCTTTTTATTTTAAGCGCTTTGTGACTCTCCACGCAATTTCGCCGTTTTTTCGATACCCAGAGCGGCTGAAAACAAACCCAGCCTCAAAAAAACGATCGCCAAACCCCTCTACTTCTCTGGGCGACAAATCCATTAGCCCAGCCAGTTCGCTGGTGCTAAACAGCCAGCCGTTGCGGGCTGCATTTTCAAGGGTTTCAAAATACTTGAGGGGGTCGGGTTCAGGCCCCATGCCCACCCGGCCTATGACTTCGGAAACAATGGCGCTAATTAATCCCCCAAAATCGCCAGGGGTAGTCGCCAAAGCAGACCCATTACTCGACTGGCCGTTGCCATTGTTACCTGGTCGCTTTCGCAGCCCCCGCGCCTCAACAAACTCAGCCGCGCTGCCACCCTGGTTAATGAAGGTATGCAGTTCATCCATCATCCGCAGCTCTTGGGCACCGATATACGATCGCTGCCCTACCTTTTTTGGCGCAATGCCTAGCTGCTCCATCCGCTTATACACAGCGCTGCGAGCCAGGCTATAGCGATCTTGCAGCTGATTGACTGGATACCGATCAATTTCCCCGGGGTTCATCGCCATCCTCTGGACAATCCTCAGGATATTGCTTCAGTATGGCCTAGAATCCCGTCCTCTGGATAGTCCTCAGGATAATTTTGACAATCCGTAGAGCAATCAGGATCCAGGGTAAGTTTCTCAATCAAGTCGGGCTAGCCAGGGAAGTATCGCGAGCAGAAGCAGAAGCTATTTACCTTTTACGACTAACCAGAATGGTTGGATTCAAACTTGCCAAAAGTTGGCAAGGAAAAATAATCAGATCATGAAAAGAGTTGCCGAGAGCGGGGCAATGGCAGACATAGGTATAAATCTATAGTTCTATAGGGTTGACGTGATGAGATTTTGCGCAATGAGTACAACCTTCTATCCGTGGAACGTGCAGGCGCTGGTCGATTGGCTCAAGCTAGAACTGGCAGAGCGGGGCAGCTTGCAACACCTGGCGGCAGCGCTGCAAATACCGCCCCATGTTCTCAACGGCTGGTTTAAGAGCGCGACACCTACCATCACCCTGCAGCAAATTCGGCACATTGCCCAGTATCGGGGCTGGAGCGTGCAGCAAACCCTGAGCTGGCTCAAGCTTAAATCGACGCATATAGAAGAGCTAATTGCCCAAGATATGCTCAGCGATCGCGTTAGCTGGAGCGAGGCCAAGGCCCTGTGGTTTGGCCCTCCCGCAGCTTAGAAGCCACACTGCTGCTTTTGCTGGGCGATCGTAGCCTGTAGCTGCGGCGTTAGACCTAGACTAGCGCCATCGTACAGCCGCTGAAACTCGCGCTCAAAGTGGGCTGCCACGGTAGCATTGCGAATCACCAGCAGGTTTTCATCATTGGTGGTGTTGGCTGCCTGGCTCCAGTTTTGCGAACCCACCAGCACAATCGATTGGTCGAGCACCGCAAATTTGTGGTGCAGCTTGTCACCCATCGGTAGCACAGGCACCCCCACCGTCGTGACAGGAGTAGCCCAGGGCACGCTATTGTCACGCTTGCAGTTGTGGTCAGGCAGCGTCACACCCAGCATGTCGAGGCCTTCGCTATAGCTGCGGTAGGCAAAACCAGGGTCAATCAGGGTTTGGATTGGCACCCCTCGATTAGCCAACGGCAGCAGCTGGTCACTAATCGCCTGCTCAGAAAATACAAACAGCGCCAGGTGAACGCTCTGGGTCGCCTGGCCCAAGGTCTTAGCAATCAATCCGTTCACACTCTGCGCCCAGGGCTTCGTTTTGGAGGTAGGCGAAAACTGCACCTCCAGCACCGAACCCGGCGTAGAAACCAGGGCTGCAGCCCGGTGGGGTTTTTGCAGGCCAAATAGGCTGTCGGGCTGTCCCCCAGGCCCATCGCCCCACATCAGGTCAAATTCTTGCTGAAACCGCTGGCCCAGCGGTGAACTGTCGATGACCAAAATGCTATTGGCATTGCCCCGGCTATCGGGATCGGCAAAGTCACCGTGGGTGCAGCTGAGCGTCCAGTTTGCGGAGCCAGTGACGACAGTGCGGCCATCGATCACCATAAATTTGTGGTGCATCAGGCCGCTGCCCTTGCTGCCATCGGCGGTGTCATCGATCAGCGGAATGTTGGCTTCGGCCAGAATGGTCAGGGCATCGCGATCGCGCAACTCCTCCTCACTCAGCACCCCGTCCTGGTTGGCGTCAATAAAGGTATACAGGTCGTTGGCCTTCGCCTCGTCATGCTCATCGAGCTGGGCGATCGCCGCCGGGCTGCCCCGCTGCGACATGGGGGTGCTGTAGGTGTTCTCGACCACCACCCGCACCTCTATTCCAGCCGCCTTTTTCTGGCTAAGGGCGTGGGCGATCCCCGGCAGCGAAAACTCGTGCACCGCTATATCAATAGAGGACTGGGCTGTTGCGATCGCGTCGATCACCACCTGCTCCAGGTTATCTCCGTGCCGGGTGATGTGGCGGTAGGGGTCGGTGTAGATCGCCGCCTGGTTTTGATTGAAATACGCCTGAATGTACGGATCCTGCGGCAGGGGATCGAGCGTGGGCAGGGTAGCCTCGCTGTGGAAGCGGCTGCTAACCCCTACAAACAGCAGGAGCCCAATCCCAAACCCGATCCCCCAGCGCACCCAAGGAGATTTAGGCCAGACCGTCCGAATTGTTGGATGCACAAGATTGAAAAATTTCGTTATGTCTAGGAAGCCCAGCGCAGGGATATGGCTAACAGGCAGGCGTGAGTGCGTGGGTGCGTGAGTGCGTGAGTGAGAAAATAGAGTCAGCAGCAAAACTCACCTACCCACCTACCCATCCACCCACCTACCCATCCACCCAATCCACCTACCCCATGTCCTACGACGACCTTTTCAAGCAAATTACCGACCTGGTTATGTGCCATTCTCCCAGCGGTGCGGAGGAGGAGATCAATCAGTACCTCATCGAAGCTCTGGCCCGTTTAGGGGTAGACCACTGGCGCGATGAGGCCGACAACATCATTGCCAAAATTCCTGGGCGCGACGACAGCCGCGCAGTTGCCATCACCGCCCACAAAGACGAAATTGGCACCTTGGTTAAAAGCATCTATACCGATGGCCGGGTGTCGGTACGCAAGCTGGGCGGCTCGTTCCCCTGGGTTTACGGCGAGGGTGTGATGGATTTGCTTGGGGATCACCAGACCATTAGCGGCATTTTGAGCTTCGGCTCGCGCCATGTCTCTCACGAGTCGCCCCAGAAAGTGCAGCAGGAGAGCAAGCCCGTTACCTGGGAAACCGCCTGGGTTGAGACCAAGCGATCGCCTGAAGAACTCGCCGCCGCTGGCATTCGCCCCGGTACGCGGGTGGTGGTGGGCAAGCACCGCAAGCGGCCCTTTCGCATGGGCGACCACATCGCTAGCTACACCCTTGACAACAAAGCCTCTTTAGCGATTTTGCTGATGCTAGCCGAGCGTTTGACGCAGCCGCCCGTCACCGTATATCTAGTAGCCTCGGCCAAGGAAGAGGTAGGTGCGATCGGGGCTCTCTACTTCTCCCAGCGCCACCGGCTAGAAGCTCTCATTGCCCTGGAGATTTGCCCTCTGGCGGCAGAATATCCCATTCAGGCAGGTGAGATTCCCGTCTTGCTCAGTCAGGATGCTTACGGCCTCTACGATGAGGGGCTAAATGCCGAGCTGCGACGGGCCGCCGTCAACCACAACCTGCCAGTGCAGATGGCGGTAATCAGCGGCTTTGGCAGCGATGGCTCAATCGCGATGAAGTTTGGCCACGTGTCGCGGGCGGCCTGTCTCAGCTTTCCCACCCACAACACCCACGGCTATGAAATTGCCCACCTGGGTGCGATCGCTCGCTGCGCCGAGATTTTAGAGCGTTACTGTAACGACCTGTGACCAGCCAACCGGTTAGCCGAGAACCTTTTTTAGAATGAGAAATAAAGCTCACTACAACCAATCCTATGGCCAAAACCGTTGCAGACGTGATGACCCCGAACCCGATCTCGGTGACCCCCGACACCGTGCTGAAGGATGCCATTCAGCTGATGGCCGACAATCACGTCGGTGGCCTACCGGTCATCAATGCAGACAACGATCTGGTGGGCATTTTGTCAGAATCTGACCTGATGTGGCAAACTACCGGCATTGATATGCCTGCCTACATCATGCTGCTCGACAGTGTGATCTACCTCAAAAATCCCACCCAGTACAACCAGGAACTCCACAAAGCCCTGGGCCAGTTGGTTAAAGATGTGATGACCGATCACGTGATTACTGTCGAGCCCGACAAGTCACTGCGCGAAGCGGCTCACCTCATGCACGACAAAAAAGTGCGCCGTCTGCCCGTGGTCAATAGCGAGAAACAGGTCGTTGGCATCCTGACCCGAGGCGATATTGTGCGCGAAATGGCGAATAGCTATACGTAGGTGAGTGCGTGGGTGTGTAGGTGCGTGGGTGGGTGGTAAGCAAAGCCCCACCTATACCCCCCCTATCGCTGATCCCCAAAATGGTCGATAGTAGATAGAGCAGAATTGTGTTCACCCCTACAGATGGCTATCACCCCAGACTCGGTTCGAGAACTGCTCCACTCCGATGACTACGGGGATCGGTTGCGGGCCGTTAATCAACTGCGCGAACTAGCGCCAGAAGAAGCTTTTGAGCTGGTGCAGCTCGCTGCTAACGATGGCAATGCCCGCGTCCGCTATGCCGCCATTAGCCAAATTTCCAGCCTGGGTCAGCAAGATGTAGCCACGGTAGAACCGCTGCTGCTGCGATCGCTCACCAGTGACCCCGAACCCGATGTGCAGGCCGCCGCCGCCGACACCATTGGCGGGCTCAAGCTCAAAAGCGCCTATCCTGAGCTGGCCGCCCTGTATCACAGCACTGAAGAATGGCTGGTGAAATTTAGCATTGTGGCGGCCCTAGGCGAACTGGGCGAGCCCAACGCCTTTGAACTTCTGCAAGAAGCGCTGGGCTCAGAGAATGAGCTGATCGCCACCGCCGCCATTGGGGCTCTGGGCGAACTGGGCGATCGCCGCGCCCTGCCCCTACTGCTCAACCACACCAGCCATCCCGATTGGCAGGTACGCCACCGGCTGGTGCAGGCTTTAGCCCAGTTTTCAGACCCCGAGGCCCAGGCTGCGCTGCAGCAGCTGACCCAGGATGAGTCTGAAATTGTTGCGGGTGCGGCCCAACAGCATTTAGGTAACGCCTAGGGATAACGCCTATCATTGCGTTCTCTAAGTAGACTATTTTTAAGCTGCTTAACATTGCGCAACTTTTTCCTCATACTGTGTTTCAAAGCAGCAAGTTTTGGGCTCAGCCGCGATCGCTTTACGGCTGCTTGCCCAGAGTCTTGGCAGCAGCAAATAGACTTTTATCGAGGCAAAAGAGCCTTTATTAGGGTGGTTTAGCCTCAGATTGACGACCGTTGACGAGGCCCAGGCAAAGTTTGCTATAGTGAAATAGTAGTCTTATTACTACAACCGCAGCGCTTGCATTGCCTTGAGTTTTAGCTCAAACAAACCTTTGAGCCCTACGGTTACCCAATAAAAATTGCTAAGAACGAAGCACAGAGCCTAATTCTAAGCAACACATAAAAAATAAAAATAGTTTATTGGTTGTTCAAAAATTGATTTTGATTGGTTAATGTCTGTCCCTCTGGTCAGGCTTTCTTACAACTACTCAACTCAAGACATTGGAGATGGCCTGAGTGATTGCAACTTCTCCACCTGCACAGCAGCAAAAATGGGACACCCTGAGCTTTGTATCAACGCTGTATTTGCAGCCTGTACTAGAGCTTCTGCTGAAAGATGTTCCCCCGCCTTGGCGCGCTGAAGTGCGTCTTGGCTTACAAGAAGCGCTTGTCAACGCCGCTAAGCACGGTAACCGCCTTGATCCGGCTAAATGCATTTCGGTGCGGTATACCGCTTCGGCCTCGCACCTGTGGTGGATAATTGCAGACCAGGGCAGTGGATTTAGCTATCCCTGTGGTTGCGACGAAGCTAAAGACAACAACTGCACCTCGCACCCCGGCGAATGTGGGCGTGGGCTATACATTCTTTACCAAGTCTTTGATCAGGTGAATTGGTACAACGACGGGCGCGAGCTGCATTTAAGTAAGGTGGTGCGACAGCCCCGTCGGCTGCCGCTGATTCACTAAGGCGTGTCGGCAACTCTGGCCGTAATCCTGCTTCCATCGGTATTGCCACACCCAATCCAAAAGAGCAGACTAGAGGCTGTCAATATTGATCATCGGGCCACCAGCAGTCAGTTGATCAAAGCCCCTAGGGTTTACGGTGTTTAGTCGTTTGGCAATCGCGTTTTGCGCTCTCCGTGGGTAGGGCAGGGGGGCGCTTGCAGGCTGTGATTCAGCCAGCCAGTGGCTTGTTCAACTCGCACCAGGGCTTCTTCAGTATTTTGTTTGAGCAAAAACACCAGCGCTGCCGCCAGTTGCTCGCTGGCTCGCACCCGGCGATCGCGGTTTAGCCGATGCCAGTCGGCAGGTTTAATCGCCAGTCGCTCTGCCAACAGCTGGGCCAGTTCCAGGTCGCTCAGCTCATTGGCAGGCTTAGCAGTCGGAGCCTGAGACGTCATTGATGGATCAAACGAAAAAGCCATAGTTACTGAGACCAGATGGGGTTAACTAAAGATGTCGCCTGCTTTAGAATGCCGCAGGCAGAACTCTTCTCTACACACATTTTGCACTAATGAACCTAGGTCATTGGCGAAAGCGGTACCACAGCCAGCGAGGCGCAATTGGCGATACCCCCGAAGCTCCTCGGCTAGCCGAGCTGATGCAGCAGCTAGAAGGCCTTGAGACGCGCCTGCACCAGCTCAAGGCTGGGGTCGCTAACCTGGTGCAGCTACAGCAGCTACAGGACGCGCCCCCCACCGATGCCCAGCGATCGGCGCAGGAAATAGCCCACCTGCAGGAAACCGCCGACAACTTTGAGCTGGAGCTGGCCAGCCGGGTCGTGAGCTGGCAACATCTGCAAGAACCCTTTTGGCAGGCCGTTCGGTTTGGCGGGCTGGGGCTTTTAATCGGCTGGTGCCTGGCCTGGTTTGTCTACGCTCGATAGGCTGTCAGCAACTTAGCCGCAAAACTTTGCCGCAAAACTTTTTAGATTGTCCAAAACAAATTCCCCTTACATGCTAGGATTATAAATCGTGGATAGGGCGGGTCGGTGCCCGAGTGGTTAATGGGGGTGGACTGTAAATCCACTGGCTACGCCTACGCTGGTTCGAATCCAGCCCGGCCCATCCACGACAATTTGCCCTTATAGCTCAGCGGTAGAGCACTCCCTTGGTAAGGGAGAGGTCACGAGTTCAAGTCTCGTTAAGGGCTTTCAAAGGCGCAACCAGGCAATAGCTTGTTAATGCGTCGTTGACGCCTAGGTTTAGGCTGAGCCTGAATCTACGCAGCGGGTTGATAGGCAATACCAGACTGGCGCTACCAAAACAGGTGGTCGAGCCAGTGGTTGAGCAGCTTCGGCCCCTGGGGTTCCTGGTAGTCGGCTGGCAGCAATGCCTGAAAGGCCTGCTCTAGATCGGCTAGGGCGGCGTCGATCGCGGCGCGCTTGGGCCTGGGCTGGTGAGGCACATGCACTGGTGGCCCAAACCGCAGGGTTAGCCGCTTGCGGAAGTAGAGGGTTTTGGTACCGATAATCGCTACTGGGTAGATGGGCACCCCCGATCGCATGGCGTAGAGTACGGAACCCCGCTTGAGCGCGTGCATTTGACCTTCCTGCTCGCCCAGGCGGCCTTCGGGAAACAGCATAATGCCGTCGCCGCGGGCCAGCAGCGACTGCACCGCCTGATCAATCTGCCGCATCTGCTGAATAGAGCTGCCGTTGGGTACGTGGTCTCGAATCTCGGTGGCGAGGGAAACAAGATCGCCTTGGCCCCTGTCGGCGGCGGCCATAACGGCGACCTCTTCCTTCCACCAGCGCTCTAGGGGGATGACGCCCCCGGCCCAGCCAATCAGCGATCGCTTCCACCACTTGTTATATAGCGTGCGGGCATCGCCCAGGATGTAGTAGTAGGGGCAGGGTGGGCAGAAGGCCAACAGCAGGAATGGATCCAAATGGCTCAGGTGATTGGCGGTCAGCACGTTGGGCTGGGTGGGAATGTGCTCTGGATTTTCGATTCGCACTCGAAAGAAGCTTTTGATCAGGCGGCGCATTACCCAGCGACGAAACCAGCCGCTCACTCGCTGGTCGGCGGTGCCCGCCGCGATCGCGCTGAGTTCGTCCAAATCATCTGCTATACAATGCCGCACGACCGGGTCTTGAGAAATGGCAACGCCCTCGCGCACCCGGTCGAGCACCTCAGGCGTAAGCACAACCTCCTCAGCGGGCTGGATGGTGGTGAAGTCTGTCATAGCGGCGATGGGTAGTGCCCTGAGCAAATAAATTGTTTTGAGTATGAATGGCCTGGGCAGGGCAGAAGCACCGACTGCGGTAATTCTTAAAACTTTGATCAGCGCCCGTGGCAAACCTTGTACTTTTTGCCGCTGCCGCACCAGCAGGGCTCGCTGCGTTTGGGCACCAGCGGCGGCAGGGCGTCACCATCGACGTAGAACCAGCGCTCTTTTTGGCGCACAAATCGCGATCGCTCGTGCACCTGCCCCGGCTTGGGGTCTTCGTAGTAAGCGACAAACTCCACCACGCCCTGGCGATCAGTTATTTGCCCCGCCTCGGTAGCGAGTACCCGCAAGCCTAGCCAGCGAGTCGTGGCCATGCTCTGCCCAATCGCCGCTCGCTGTCCCCCATAGCGCTGGGTAGGATGATGGGTAGCGATTAAATAGTCAACGTCGCCCTGGTGGTAAGCGGTATAGCGCGATCGCATCAGCGTCTCAGCGGTAGGAGCTGTCCCATTCCCTAGCAAATAGGGCTGGCAGCAAGTTCCAAAGCGCTCCCCACTGCCACAGGGACAAGCATCAGCAGGCATCATATTCATTCACCCACCCATCTACTCCCTCATCCCCGAGGCTGCGCTGGCAAAATCAGCGCATCGTTCAAGTCGGTGGCTCGATGGCGCGGCAGGGGCTGATAGCTATTCGCATCGAGTTGCTTAATGCGGTCAAAGAAAGTTTCGTAGAACCGCTCCAGGCAGTCGCAAAACCAGGCCTGGTAGGTGGGCCACAGGCCGCGATCGCCCAGGTCGACATCTGTTAGAGCGCTAGCCACCATGCAGATCTGATCCCCAGCGCCATCCCAAATCAACGGTAGGCCAATGTTGTCGGCGATCGCTTCGCGCTCCTGGGCCAGCAGGTGAAAGTGGGGCTGGGCATCGATCCCCGACAGCAGCAGTTCGGTGTAGAGACTGTTGTGATCGCGATCGAGAATAGCATTGAGGCGAAACCCAGCTCGGGCAATGGCAAACCCCATCGTCGCTTCGATCGAGGGAGACCCAGATTTGACCAGGCTACCCACGCGATCCAGGCGATCGCACAGGCCGCTCCAGAAGTCCAAATTTTCCTGCTGGAGTTCGGTCAGGGGTTCAGGCTCTGGCTCAGTGGGGAGGTCTGCTTCAGCATCAGCAGATTCTTCAAGCTCGGCATCGCTGTCGTCTACAGCGCCGTAGATGGGCATAAAATTGGCCGCCATCGCCGCTTTGCCAATGCTCCACAGCTCCACTGTGACGCCTACAAACATGACCTCACTCGTCTGCTCCAGCCAGTCGAGGGTAGGGCCAACATCTGTAGAAAATGCTGGAGCAACCCAAATTACCATTGTTGTCTTGGCCTTCGCGGCCCAGCTCAACAGGCGGCCCAGGTCAGCCGCCTCAGGCGTGCCCAGGTGACCCGCTAACAGCACCGTCTCGCTCTCGGCTTCTAGCAGCAGGGTGAAAGCCTCAGACTGCGCCTCATCGGTTTCTGGCAGCGACAGCTCCAGCCCTACGGATTCGCTCAATAGCTCCAGGGTTTCCGCATCCGTTAGCCACTGCTGAAAATCGGCCTGGGTCTGCCAATAGTCGGTGGGGTCGAGTTTCTGCAGTCTTCCCAGCTTGGGTTTGGCAGATCGCTTAGGCACGGGTATTCGCTCGGGCAAAGGGCAATAGCTGATCCTATTATGGCGCGGCCCCGGCCCACAAACTCAGTTTAGGGGCTGACCAGGGCCGCCTGCCAGAGGCTATACCCCTGGGGGCTGAGGTGCAGCCCGTCGGTCGTCAGGTCTAGTCGCAGCAGGCCCTGGCCATCGCTAAAGGTCGGCTGCAAATCAACAAAGGTCGCCTCCTGGTAACCGGCCAGCATAGCCAGTCGCTGGTTGACGCGCTGAATGCGATCGCTGGGTATATCTCTCAGCCGCGTCGGCAGGATGGAGTACACCACCAGCTGGGCCTGGGGATGCTGCTGCTTCAGGCGCACCATCATTTGGTAGAGGTTGTCTAGCACCTCTGCCTCGGGCACTCCGTTTTTCAGGTCATTGATGCCCGCCATCACGTGAATGGTCTGGGGACGAGTGCTCGCGAAGTAGTGCAGTCGCTGGAGCATGTGGGTCGTGGTTTCGCCCGAGATACTCTGGTTGAGCCAGAGCTGGCCGGGAGGCAGCGCGTCTACAGGCAGCCACAGGGCTAAAGAATCACCGACCATCACGGCTAGAGTGGCCTGTCCCTGGTGGCGGGCCATGGTTGCGGCCTCGGCGGCCAGCAGCCTCTGCCAATCGCTCTGGGTAGGGGATGTAAAGGCCCGCTGCCACTGATTGAGGTACCGCTGGGGTACCGCCTGGGCATATAGCTCACCAGCCGCCAGGGCCGCCATACGGAACTGGTAAAGCTGCGAGCCGGTAACGGGTTTGAAATAGGTACTGCCCAGCGGTGGCCCCGGACGACGGCTAGGGGTCATCACCTGGTTGGGGCTGGGCCAGCGGTTGATGGCGGCCTCCATCGACGGGGTCTGCTGAGTAGTCACCGGAGCTGTCACCGCCATGGTGCGATCGCTCTTGCGGACAGAGTGAGGGTAGACCGACTGTTCTGTGGACCCAGAGAAGCTGGTCTGAGCAGGCGGTCGTGTGGCCATCGCATCGGCTTCTACTGCACCAGCCGTCTCCAGCGGAGCCGCCGCGCCGCTGACCATAAGCTGAGCCGCCAAAAGCCAAACATCCATACTTGCGCTCCCCATATTCGCGCCCGGTTTCGCGCTCTGGTATAGAACTCTCAATTTCTTTTCCGCGCCAAAACTCCGCCCATCAGGATAAATCACCAGTTTCTTTGAGCCTTTGCGCTGGTTTTGCGCCTAGGCCCTTGACAGAGCAGGAACCCAGTTGGAATAATGAAAGACTGTGTTTATGCGCTCGGATCAGGTTCCTAAGGCTAACGTCTCCCGCGTGGAGCCCGAGTTTTGGGGTCAGTTGGCACCTGTACGGCGGTTATGAGGTAAAAGAAATGACGTATGCAATTGTTGAAGCCGGTGGTAAGCAGCTCCGGGTTGAGCCGGGTCGCTTCTACGACATCGACCGTCTGGCTCTAGAAGTCGATGACGAAGTCACCCTGGAGCGGGTGCTGTTTGTTGACAACGACGGCGAAGCTCTGGTGGGTCAGCCTGTGGTAGACGGTGCAACCGTGACCGGCAGCGTTGTCAGCCACCTGCGGGGCCGCAAAGTTATCGTCTACAAGATGCAGCCCAAAAAGAAAACCCGCAAAAAGCAGGGCCACCGCCAAGAACTCACCCGAGTCATGATCAACTCAATTCAGGTGAACGGCAAGGCGATCGCAGGCGAAGCTGCCGCTAAAGCAGCCCCAGCCGCAGCAGAAACGGCCGATGCTGATGCCGAATAGCTCGGCACCCCCATCTCGCGCTAGATTAAACAGTAGGTAGGTTAAGGACGACACAGCCATGGCTCACAAGAAAGGTACCGGTAGTACTCGTAACGGGCGCGACTCAAACGCTAAGCGCCTGGGCGTCAAGCGCTATGGTGGCGAAGCCGTGCGCGCAGGCAATATTTTGATTCGGCAGCGAGGCACCAAAATTCACCCTGGTGAAAACGTAGGTCGCGGCGGTGACGATACTCTGTTTGCCCTAGTCGATGGCGTTGTCACCTTTGAGCGTCGCGGCAAGAGCGGCAAAAAAGTCAGCGTTTACCCCGCTGCCGCTGCTGTAGCTGCTGTCTAGGTTTAAGTATCAAAGACCGGGTTCCTGGCAGCGATCCAAAGAGTTCTAGGATTAGCTCAATCAGTGCCTGGTCTTTCATTGGCCAATAAAAAAAAGCTCCTCGCCAGTGAGGAGCTTTTTTTATTGGCTGGAGCCAGCGACTAGTCCAGGTAGCCCATCAGAATAGCAACCGGAGGATCTACATCATCGTTGTCGGCGATGGGGCGATCGCCGGGCAGCGTGTGAATATCGGCAATGTGCAGGTGGCTGACAGCAACCGGGCGGTGCCCAGGCAACGTATCAACGGTCGAAATTTCGAAAGTATTAGCGGCAATGGGGCGAACGCCAGCGCGATCGAGCGTGCCTACAATTTCAAAGGTGCTAAGGGCAATGGGGCGATGGTTGGGCAGGCTATCGGTTTCAACAACACGAGTGTTGTCAGACAGCACCATAACGTCGTGGTTGTTAAGGGCAGCTTTCACAATATCGCCGCCAGCTGAGGCAGCGCGCTTGGTGCGGTTGCCTCGGGTAGAACGGCTGCTAGTGGCTTCTTTTTCGGGGGTATCGGCACTACCGTTGCTAGAGTCGTTGGTCGTGGTCATAGGGGAAAAGTCCTTATTGCTGCAACAGCCGCCCAAGGGGCGAAACGTTGGGGTAACTATGAAAGGAAGTTAATAACCTAGAGCCTGCCTGGACGCATGCTGCCAGTGATAGGCAAACCCGCCATAAACAGGACTATTAAGTAAATATTATACTTTGATGGCTACCCTATCGAGTTTACGAAAGGTTATTAGCCTCATAAGGGATTTGTACCTGGAAGCTGGGCCTTTGTCTGCCGCCTCAGGAGACGGCCTGTCTGCCTATCTTCCCCCATACCCATACCAATGATCTATAATTGAACTAAGTTCACCACAGGGGGCTGTAACGGTTTCGACGTTTTGACGAAAGTCACGCTGTGATACAGGCCGAGAGGGAGTCTACTCTCGCAAATAAAGGCTCAAAACAAACGTAACTGCGAACACTATCGTTCCTTTTGCTCGTAAAGCTGCACCTGTTGCCGCTTAGTCTAAACCTAGTTTGGATCTAACTTAGTTAGCGAGCGTTCATAGTTTGACTCCGTTAAGAGCTATGGACAAACCCCAACGGATGCGTCGATGAATTTCCTCTGGTGGATCCATCGACAAAGACTTAGCCAGAGAATCCCGCCGTCCGGGATAAGTGGCGGTTCCTGCCCCGAGGGTTAGACGGGCTAAGCCTGTGAATGAGTGGTGTGTTAATACTCAGAGCGGACACGGGTTCGACTCCCGTCAGCTCCATTATTGCCATCTACTAGTTGGGGCGTTGATAGTTCTATCAACGCCCCTTTTTAGTGCCTGCCAACTTATTTGGGGCCGTACTGACCGCCGATAGCCAAAACTGAGACACCGTAGCGGGCCACCGTCTGTAGACTACTGATACTGATAAAAACGTCTTCACCCTTATGGCGGCTGTTGTATCAAGTCAGCAGTATAAATTCTGTGTTCGATTATTAAATATCTTTCCATCTGAGAGACCCAGTGTTGGGTCTCTTTTTTCATCTGCCTATACTGAGTAAGCAGCCCGGTCGAAGGTTGTATTGCCCTCAGAGTAAGCCATTAAGCGAATGCTATCTCAGCTTCGTCACTATTTATCCGATCTATTTAGAACAATGCGGTTTCCCCTCTTGCCTTACCTTTATCAACCGGTTTTTTGTCGAAATTATAAAACCGTCTATAACCCCTGGCGGTTTTGGTACTTGCATCAGGTGCGCTTCCTAGAGCGCTGCTGGCTGCGAGAATACCGACCCGAGCAGCAGCCCAACCCTTAAAACAACACTTTAAAGTAAACCACGCCAGGGTTTCAAAGCGCGATTAGCCAACTCTAGAGACCCTAAAGCTATCTGCCCTGCTTAAACCGTTGCCAGAGGCGCAAACACCGTCAGCGCCTGGGGTAAGCACTCAAACAACACTGGGTTGGCTTCTACAATTTCGCCATCAACCACCAGCTTTTGCGGCGGGTCGGTGGTTAGTTTGAGGCGATTGGTGCGCAGGCAGGTAATATCGTCCCGCTGGGTGGGGTTACCCCAGGCGGCAGCAGCCATCAGAGAGGCCAGGGCGTTGATCCCCTGTAGGCGGGTAGTGCTGGTGGCGATGGTTACCTCGAGTAGCCCGTCGTCGGGAATAACTTCGCCTAACCCCTGAGCCAGGACGGAGGTAGGCGGAGCCACGTTGGCTACGGTAATGGCGTTTGTCGTTACCGTAGAGACTTCGCCTTCAATTTCGAGGGTGGCCGTAAACGTTTCAGCGGCAGCCAGCTGTCGTACCCCAGAGAG
This sequence comes from Nodosilinea sp. AN01ver1, assembly GCF_050565655.1. Taxonomy (NCBI): domain Bacteria; kingdom Bacillati; phylum Cyanobacteriota; class Cyanophyceae; order Nodosilineales; family Nodosilineaceae; genus Nodosilinea; species Nodosilinea sp. AN01ver1. Next base: position 16,705 of record NZ_JBNXVS010000041.1, read on the forward strand.
TACGTAGGCTAAGTTTCCCAGCTCGTTTTTAAGCTGGCGGCTGGCCCCATCGACCATGCCAGCTTCAAACCCGACTCCGGCCAGCAAAATCATAGGAGTATCGTTGCAGCGGGCGGCATCGACCACGTGGGTGTTACCGGCCAAAATAGTTTCGCAGGCGGCCCGTAGATTAGTTGGGATGCCCAGCCCGACCGAAAAGGCGTTGGCGGTGCCCCGAGGAATAACGCCGAGCGGAATGCCAGTGCCTATGGTAGCTCCGGCTACCGCCGAGACAGTGCCGTCGCCACCGGAGGCAATAATCAGGCTGCGACCCATGTCGTGCTCATCTTTGGAGAGAATGTGGTCGATGATTTCGCGGGCCTGATCGACTGGGTCGAGTTCGGGTTTAGTCATGGTCACATTGACCATAATCTGTGGCTCTAGCACCTCTTTGATCAGGGCTAGATCGGCGTTGGGGTTACCCTGCCCGGCCACTGGGTTAAAGATCAGGTAGGCAATCCGGCTTTCGGCAATACCGCGCAGCAGCAGCGTGGCCGATATGTCGTTGAGGGCAATCGGGGTGCCCTGAATTTGGCAGGCTCGCAGCACCAGAGTAAAGCTGGGAAAGGCGGTGGCGATCGCCCCTGGGTCGGTAAAGAAGATGACCCCAGCCACATTGTCGGCCAAAATGTGTGCGGCTAGCTCAATATCGCCCCCTTGAACAGGATCTTTGAGGGTAACTAGCTCAATGCTATTGAGATCCCAACCCTGCTCGATGCCCTGGGCAATGTCGAGCGGGGTCATAATTTGAAAATGGGTTAACACCCCCTGGTGCTTCGACAGCCAGTCTAGAAGGGGGTCTACCTGGTTAGGGTGAGCAAGAAGAGCTAGGGTGCGAGGCATGGGCAGAGTTTTATGGTTTACCAATGCTAGCACTCCGCTCTGTGCGGTGAGGGCGCTAGCCGCCGTCCGCTGGGAGGATATCGGTGCTGCTGACGGCTAGCTGGGCGATGGTGGTTTGCCAGTCGCCAATCAGCGTCGGTGACCACAGCCAGTGGAGCGCCAGGGCCGTGGGGTTAACCATCGCTGGGGCCAGCGCGAGGGTTTGCAGGTAGTAGCTCTCGGCCTGCTGCTGAAAGGGCGATCGCTCCCCTGGCACGATCGTGATGGCGCTTTCGTTTTGGTAGGCCATCGCCAGACCAGCGTAGGCGTTGATGGTGATGGGGTTGGCGACTCGGGGGCCTGCCTCGGGATCAATATCGCGACGCTGAGCCTGGTCAATGGCGATCGCCCGCTCCCAGGCTCGAATCGCTTCGCTGTAGTTGCCCAGGGCGTAGTGGGCAAACCCCAGGCCCACCCAGGCTTCCAGAAAATCGGGTCGGCTGTCGATGGCCGTCTGCCAGGCCCGCAGGGCGTCGCTGGGGCTGGTGCCCAGGGATGGGTCAGCGACCATTTGCTGCCAGGCCAGGCGACCCCGCACGTAGGCAATGTCTGGATCATCCAGCTGGGTTGCCGATGCGGTGGCTAAGGCCGATGCAGCAGCGGTCACGTCGGTGCGGTCTAGCATTTGCTCGATTAAGGTTCTGGCGGTGCTGGTGCGATCGAGGGCCAGAGCATTGATGGCGCTGGGCAGCAGCGCCGTATCGGGGCCGGGATCGGTGATTTCGTCACTACTGGCTGTGGGGCGATCGCTCGCGATCGGGGCCGGGGCGGGACGATTGAGCATTGCCAGGGTGACAATGGTTAGCCCCAGCACAGCGCCCAACCCAGCTAAGCCCAGACTGCCCCATACCAGCAGGTTAGAGGGTATAGACCAGCGCCGCAGAGGTATCAGAGGTCTAGCCGAGTCAACGTCAGCAGCCTGGGACAGCTCGGGTGGCGGTATTGAATAACCAGCCTCTGGAGGACTTGGCTGAGGCTGGGGCAGCAGGTTTTCGGTGGGGTCAGCCGCCAGAGGGAGATGGTCCCCTAGGGCCGATCCCGCAGCATTGCTGAAGCGGGTCGATGGTTGCGAAAGCTGCTGCACCAGATTGGCAACAGCGGCATTGGTTCCTGCCGCCTCGGGTGTCTCTGTCTCCTGTAGCCAGTCGTAGAGGGGCGCAGCGGCATCATCATCAGGGCGATTCGCCAGGCCGTTCGTGCCGGCATCGCTGGCCTGACGGGTCAGTATTTCGGCAGCCAAACCCGAGATATCGGGGTCGGTGCTGTAGTCGGGCAGCATCAGGGCAGCTTCGGCCAGGTCTGCCTCACCAAAGTCGTCGAAGCTGTTCGCGGCGGCCTGCTCTCTGGCATACAAGTAGCCGTCGAAGTCGGGCCGCAGATAGAGCAGAGGCAGCATCCAGAAGGGTTGGTCGGAGCCGTAGGCCGACATCAACCCCTGACGCACCCGGCTGAGGCAGAGGTCGATGGGATGCCCCTGGTGCAGGTTGCGGTACAGCAGCTGGGTAAAGGTGAGCGCTACATCGTCAGGAATGCGATCGGCCATAGCGATCACGCCCGGCATTCCCCGGTTGACCAGAGCCTGTACCAGGTTTTGATCGCGCCAGCCCGCCTGGGCATCGTCGTGGGGCGTGTAGGCCCCCCGGCAGGAGTTAAACACCGCCAGGCGAATGCCGTTGTTGACCAGTAGCCCGGCCAGATCTTCGCCGCTGAGCCGGTCGGTGAGACCGGTCTGACGGTTGACCAGAAACAGATCGCCGCCGGTTTCGCCCGCGTCGCTGTGGCCAGCGTAGTGCAAGACCTGAAAATTTCCCTGCTCCAGGGCCTGCACTAGCTCGGGCCGCCCCGGCTGCTCCAGAATGGTGACCGCTAACGCCAGGTGCCCAGGGTCAGCCGTCTGCAAATTATCGACCAGGTTCTGCACCTCCTGGCGCAGGGCCAGCCGCTCCTGATCGTCGGGGGCAGAGATTACCACTAGCACGCGCAGGGGAACGCTGGCCAGGGCCAAAGGAGCCATCGCGGCCAGGTCAGATACCGTTTGACTCTGGTAATAGCGGCACAGGGTGACATCAAGACCGGTGGCCAGGGGGCGATCGTCACCATAGAGCAGCTCCCAGGGCAGGCGCTGCACCCGGCTGTCTTTGAACCCCAGCCGCAGCCGCAGGGGCTGGCGACGGTTTTGAGCGACGCTCTGGGCCGCCACCCAGCTATCGCGAATGCGCCCCTGAAAAATGCCCTGGTAAAGGGCCTGACCGAGCTGAGTCCAGGAGTTGTTGAGCTGGGAAGAGTGACGGGAGAGGCTACCGGGATCAGGGGCAGCAGGGGTGGTTAACAGAGCGTGCAGCGGGTCTTGAAACAGCGTCTCGGCCTGGGCCAGCCAGGTTTCCAGGGGCCAGGTGACCTGGGCTTCGGCCAGAGGTACTCCGGTGGCGACAGCTTCGGTACGCAGCCAGTAGGTATCGGCCCCCAAGACAGGGGTAATCGAGATTTGAAATTCCTGGGTCACGGCCTGGGTCACGGGCGATAGGGGTGGTCTTCTTTCACGGTAGCTTGCTGGACACATCTCGGGGCCAGGGGTATTGGGTTGTTAACAAACTCAGGCGCATCGCCCGTTGGCTCAGGCGATAGCGCTATGATGGCTTGTCTTTATTTACAGAGACCCGGTGGCATATTCCTGGCGTAATTTCAGTTTTCTCGGCCGGTTCACCCAATTCCTGCGCTGTTCTAGGTTGCCCACAGGGGGCGGTCAAAAAGCGGGCTGGCGATCGCTCAGCCTGAGCCTGCTGGGGGCGACAGCGGTGGTGGTTGCGGCCCCCGCGATCGCAGAAATTATTCCGGTGGGGCTGGATGGGCTAGAGCTGTCGCCCATGGCTGAGGCTGACCAGGCCCGGCTAGAGACGCTGCTGGGCGTGCAGCAGATCGACGTGCTCAGCACGCTCAGCCCCGATCGCACCACCCTGGTCATCGCCGTCAGCAGCCGCGTGTTTCCGGAGGAGCGGCGGCTGCATTTGCTCAACATTCGCACGGGGGAGCTAAGCGATGCTCTGGCGCTGGAATACGACTTAGTCAGCCCCGATCTGCCGCTGCGGTGGATCGACAACAACACTCTGCGCTACGTGCAGCAGGACCCCTACGGGCCGTGGGAAATTATTACCCTGAATCGGGAAACCGAGATCGCCTCGCGCACCCGCGTCTACCCCACTCAGGCTGAGGATGGGGAGGTGTTGGGCATGGCCCCAGATTTTTCTAAGTTTGCGGTGCGGGTCTACGGCGAGAGCGAAGATATTATCTATATCGTGTTTTTGCCCTCGCTGCGGCGGCTAGAGGTGGCCCGCCTGCCGGAAGACTTGGAGATTCGGCCTCCGGCCTGGTCGGCCAGTGGCGATCAGGTGGTGCTGGTGATGGCGTCGGGAGAAGAGCGCCGCCTGTATGATCGCACCCCCAATGCCGCCAGTTTGGCCAACCCGGTGGTGCAAGATGCCCTGGGGCGGCTGGCCCCCGACGAGAATCCTTTTTACCAGCACAGCACTGTGCGGGTGTTCGACTTTTCGCAGCCCGAGCCGCTGCGGCTAGAGCTAACCGCCCCGAGTCAGGGCGGCGACCCCTTTGCTGAGGCCAGCCTGAATGGCGATGGCGATCGTCTGCTGGTCAAGCGCTATCGGCCCAGCCAGGTGGCCGGACGCCCCCACCCATCCTATGTGTTTCCTGAGTCGGCCTATTTTGAGCTGTACGACCTAGACGGCACCCGGCTAGACACTATTGCCGCTGAGCCGCTGCGGGGGCCAACGGAGTCGGCGGGGCGGTTTTTAGGCGACGACCGCCTGCTGTTTTGGGGCGCTGACGGGCTGAACCGTCATCTACACCTGTACGACCTGGACGAACGCACCCTCAGCCCTCTAGCGCTGCCGCCGGGATCGGTGGATCCGGCCTCGATGGTGGCTAGCGAGAATGGCAGCACCCTGGTCTATGGGTTTTCGTCGGTGACGCAGCCGCCGGAGCTATTCGCGATCGATTTAGCTGGGGAGGGGGCACCGCGATCGCTGACCACGATCAATGCCGCTGTGGCCGACAGTAACCGGGTGCGGGTTGACGCGGTGAGCTTTTCTACGGGGCAGGGCGACGCGGGCAACCGCCAGGGATTCTTAGTTCAGCCAGCGGGCAGCGCCTTTCCGCCCCAGAAGGTGCCCATCGTGCTGTGGCAGCAGGGGGGGCCAGGGTTCTCGATGACGAACGAGTTTGCCACCGAAGTCGAAATGCCGCTCAACCTGCTGCCCAACTTTGGCCTGGCAGTGCTGGTGGTGCCGCTCTCGGGCCGAGAGGGCTTTGGCCCCGAACGGTACCGCGCCCTGGCCGAGGGGCAAAACTTTGGCCGCATCGATGTGCAGGAGGGAGGCGACATCATTGGCCAGATGATTCGGCAGGGGTGGACGACGGCGGCCCAGGTGGGGGTGACCGGCTGCTCCTACGGGGGCTACTATGCGGCCCAGATGATGGCCCAGTTTCCTCGGCTGGTGGCGGCGGCCAACCTGCAGTGCTCTCTGCTCGATACCCTGACTGAGTGGCAGCTGGGCTACTCGTCGCTGCTGTCGTACCTGATGGGGCAAACGCCGATGGAGGCCCCCGATCGCTACATTCAGGCGTCGCCCCTGTATAACGCGGCGACCATGCGCACCCCCGCGCTGCTATTTCACGGTTCCGACGACTTTTTGCAGGTCGATGTGGCCCGCAACTTCCACGACGCGCTGGAACTGGCCGACATTCCGGTGACGCTGTACGAGTTTGAGGGGGTAGGCCACAGCCTCTATGGCTCGGGCTATCAGCCCCAGGCGGCGCAGCTGCAAATTGAGTTTTTTCGGCAGTATTTGCGGCCCTAGATTGATGCTACAGAAACCCGGTTTCTTGGCTAAAAACACGAAATAGTGTTGAAAAGCGACGAAGAAACCGGGTTTTAAGCGCTATACCAGGGCTTTGCGCTTAAAGGTATCGACACCTGCGTATTTGGCGCGATCGCCCAGTTCCTCCTCAATGCGCAGCAGCTGGTTGTACTTGGAGAGCCGCTCACCGCGACAGGGGGCACCCGACTTGATCTGGCCGGTCTTGGCCCCCACCACGAGGTCAGCGATGAAGTCGTCGGGGGTTTCGCCCGAGCGATGGCTGACCATGCAGGTGTAGCCCGCCTCGTGGGACATTTTGATCGCCTCCAGGGTTTCGGTAATCGAGCCGATCTGGTTGACCTTGACCAGGGTGGAGTTGCCAACGCCGTCTTTAATCGCCTGGGCGATGATGGCAGGGTTGGTGACAAAGGCGTCGTCGCCGACGAGCTGAATGCGATCGCCCAGCCGCTGGGTCATGGCCTGCCAACCGGCCCAGTCCTGCTCGCCGAGGCCGTCTTCGATCGAGACGATGGGGAACTGGTTGACCCAGCTCTCCCACAGGGCAATCATGTCGTCGGTGCTCTTGCGGCTGTTGTCAGACTTATAGAACAGGTAGCTGCCGTCTTCCTGGTACAGCTCACTGACGGCGGGGTCGAGGGCGATCGCAATGTCGTCCCCAGGCTTGAGCCCAGCCTTCTCAATGCCCTTGAGAATGACCTCGATCGCCTCCACATTGCTCTTGAGGTTGGGGGCAAAGCCACCCTCGTCACCGATGGCGGTGCTGTAGCCCGAGGCCTTGAGCACCGCCTTGAGGGCGTGGTAGACCTCAGCCCCGTAGCGCAGCCCCTCAGAGAAGGTCGGCGCACCCACAGGCGCAATCATAAATTCTTGAAAGTCAACGCTGTTGTCGGCGTGGGCACCGCCGTTGATGATGTTGAAGCAGGGCACCGGCAGCAGTACCGAGTCGGGGCCGCCCAGGTGCACGTAGAGAGGCACATCGGCAGCGATCGCCGCCGCCCGCGCCACCGCCATCGACACGCCCAGAATGGCGTTTGCGCCCAGGGTGCCCTTGTTGTCGGTGCCGTCGAGGGCCAGCATTTTGTGGTCAACGGCGGCGAGATCCATCGCATCCATGCCGAGGATGGCCGGGGCAATGGTGTCGTTGACGTTGGCCACGGCCTTGAGCACGCCCTTGCCGCCGTAGACGGCTTTGTCGCCATCGCGCAGTTCGAGGGCTTCGCGAATGCCAGTGGAGGCACCAGAGGGCACCCCAGCCCGCCCTTTTGCCCCACCATCTAGCACCACATCGACTTCAACCGTGGGGTTGCCCCGCGAATCGAGGATTTGCCTGCCGTGAACCGATGTAATTGCGACCATAACCACTACTCCGTTGGTAATTCCGATAGACCGTTGCTACCCCGCCATTGAGGGCGCACGCGCTGAAGCGTTAGATTAACCAAATTCAAGTCCAGAAGTGGAGTTTTGCCGACAGGAGAACTCCAGATCCCGAGCTGGACTTGGTATATCCTGTAGTATCCTACCGGGTGAAAGCCCTCTTCTAACGTCGTCTCAGCCACCGTTTGAGCCATCAGGCATGACAGGATAGTAAAACCTATGGCTGTTGGCAAATAGAAAATACCCCTATTCCTAGCGATCGCATCGCTTCTTTACTGGTTCATAGAAGGGAGGCTAGATGGAGAAATTCCGCCCTTCTCCGCTAACGCATTCTTCGCTCATGTTGAAAGCTGTAAGATAAATAGAAATTCCCAAACCATTCAATGATTTCAATCCCTGCGCAGGTTGAGTTGTCACTGAATTAAGGATTGGTGGGCAGTGCCCACCCTACGGCTTTTTCAGGTCAGGAATAGTCTTTTTCTTCAGCTACATTGCCCTGCTCGTCGTGAATACACAGTTCCGTTTGCTGGGCTTTGGCTTTTGCTTCGGCTTTGTGAACGACATCTGCTTTCTCTTGCCCCTGGGCAATGCGCTTCTGTTCCTGGGTGGCAATCCAGCCCGTGCCATTGGGGTCGCAGACAGCATGAATCGCGTCGCCGTCACCTTTTTCAGAGTCTGGAGCCACCGCTTGTCCGGTGGTGCCGCCGGTATTTTTCTCAGCGATTTGTTTATCGCGGCGTTTGGCCCATTTCTCGGCCTGGGCAGTCGCGATCGCGATCGCCCGTCCGTCTTCATACCCGTCGCCTAAAAGAGCATTGGCAATATCGATCGTCTTCCGCCGCACCTCAGCGGTCAGGTTTTTCATCGATGTTGGATAACTGTCGTAGGTCCAGGGCATTGTTCAACAGATTTGATATCTTGAGGGCTAAATTTGGATCTAGCTTTGGTTACTCACCTAACAATTAGAGTCGCACAATCAAAGCAAAAGGTCACCCGTCTCTAGGATGACCAAGCCAGTAGACAATTGATCAATCTAATAGCTGAAGCTGAAGCTGAGGCTGATCCCAGCGATCGCTGTTGTAGAGATCGACATAACGATGGAAAAGCTGCATCGCAGGATTGACACTTTTCTTCTTCGAGCGCTGATTCGTCCACTGTTTAGGATGGCGTTTAGCTAGGTGCCGCAGGTAAGGTAAGTCCTCCAGCAGAGTCAGGCTCGCCGCCAGCAGTAGAATGGCTTTGAGCAGTTCCCTGGGCCACTTCAAATCGCTGAACATTTGAATGCACAGGTAGTGCTCTTCGCTATTCAAAGGAATGACGCTGAACAACACGCGAATAAACTTTTGCCGATAGGCGGGCACTTTTAGCTCGATCTGGTGGGGCGAGTGAATGGTCAAATCGACATCCACGCTGGGGTCGCGCCACAGCCTTAAAACGTTAAAGGGCGAATCAAGAACGGTTTTGAACCGAAGTTGCCCCCCTGCTTTGGTTTCACGAAGTTGGCTTACTTTTATCACCTTCAAATTGCCAAGGCTAAAGCGATGGATATCTTCTAAATGCTTGAGGTTGAGCAGGTGATAAATTTGGCAAATGTAGGGAAACGGCAATCGATAGCTTTGCTGGGCAACGCAGTTTGAATCAAAGGGTAGAGTTTCAGCCTCGACAAGTTCTGTGGCTTTAATTTCAGCTAGTTCGGATTTATCTTCGGCTAGACCGATACAGATCCACGCCATCAGGATCATTAGACCGATTAAGCAGTAGGAAAGGTCGTGGGCATTTACGGTGGGCTGGGAAAAGGCTGAAAAAGCCCGTTCGACAGCACCGTAGATTAGCGCTGGAATGGCCAGTAGCCAGAGGCCGTAGATAAAGATAGTGCGCTTTAAAGTATCTTCGATGGGCGATCGCTGCTCACTGATTTGGGTCAGATACGCCTGTAGTCTGTCTGGTTGGAACATGTCCATCCCCTTTCCCAGAAATGAAATAAAAAGAAATACGTTGCTTAAACAAACGTTAAATTCTTTCTCAGTGGATCCCCCTCAATCCTTAGAGGGAGATAATTGTTTAATCCACAATTGGGTAGATTGAAAAAATCGCTCAAAATCATCCCGCTGACGATCTGGGGAGCGATTGGTGGTAGGCATTTTTTAGGGCAAAAATCAGCCGTAGCTGCCGTCTCAAAGGTCAACCCAAAGTCCAGCCACTATTAATAAGCAGGCTGCCAATCTTTAGCAGCCTGCTCACCAGTTCTAAAGTTAAATTCATGCGTTAAAATGTCAGCCTTTTAGCAGAGTTATTCCTCTGAATATGTGCTGAACGTTCCCAACGGCTTCAGTAACGTAGTAATTCCTGGGCGCTCTGCCAAAATTTCCTGAAGCGCCAATTCAGATATTTATGAAGACAGACCAGGGCAGTAGCCTGAGTTACTTCAGTCGCTGAGATGCCGTCTCGGCTTGGTTGACTACTTCATGGACGCTTAGCTGACGAGAGGCCATCACGTCTTTAAACAAATCACTTGAGAGGGCCTGTTCTACTGGATAAACCCCTGGGCGTTTGAGCTGACCTTTGAGCATGAGTTCAGCGATGCTGCCCGTACCTAAACCCGTTGCGATCGCAGCATTTTCGTGGGCAAACGTGCTGACATAGTGAGCCGCCCTGCCTTCCTGCTGCCCCTTGATATCGCAGCGCATGGCTACGCCGGTACCGCTGAAGTGGTCGGTGACATCGGTCATAGAGTGGCTAACATTGGCCAAAAATTCTACTGTTTGCGGACTGCGAAGCACCGCTGGCGGCAGCCAATGGGCCATGGCCCAGGTCGCGTGGTTGTAGAAGTCGGGCACAACCCCAAACTTGGTAATCACGCTCTTGACCGGGAAGGTTTGCTGTAGGGTAATGGCTTCGGGCATGTCGTACCAGTAGACACTGGCGCGACCATAGGGGGGCGGAAACTCCAGCGTTTCTCGCTCGGTGTAGGGCTTGATGGGCTGCCATGCGCCGTTGAGCCAGGCTTCGAAGGGGCGCTGCAAACCGATAAACGTAGTGCGCATTACCGTCACCCCAGCCCCGCCAGAGCCAGCGACAATATAGCTCAGCTGAATTGACTCGGCTTCATCTAGCGCTTCTACTCCCTGGCGCACCATGCTGTTCGAGATGCCGGGAAACACGCCCGTATTGATTACCGCCGTTACCCCGGCGGCTTCGGCTTCGGGGTGCAGGGCCAGGGCCTTACGGGTAAAGCTGCGTTCGTCGCTAACATCGGTGTAGTCGACCCCCTGCTCAATGCAGGCCCGCAAAACGCCGCCGTCTCGATAGTGAAAGGGACCAGCGGAATGCACCACCAGGTCGGCTTTCGCTACCGCCGTTCGCACCTCCTGCGGATTTGACAGATCTAGCACCTGAAACTGCACCTTAGACCCCAATCGATCTAAAGCGGCCATACCCAGCTGGGGATTGCGCCCCGTGATGGTAACTTCAACGTCTTCTGTGTGAGCCAAAATATCGCGGGCAATGCTACCGCCAATACGGCCACAACCGCCAATAATGAGTACTCGTTGCATAGTTCGTAGCTGGTATCTACAGGATTTCTGTCAAGCCAGGATGCCAAATTAGCCAGGCAAGATCGTCTAGGTAAAGCGTAAAAAAAATTATGCCCAGCAGCATCAATCCTTGGGCAGGAATAGCTACGAAGCAGATAAATTAGGCCTAGCTGGCGCTGCTTAGCTAATTTGCCTACGCAGAAGCTCAGTGCGTTCGGCCAGTGTTTCTCCGCCAGTTTCAGCCAAAGCTTTTACATAGTTGAGCTTGAATTTTTCTAAAGCGCTGATCAATCTCTGTTCAATATCTTGCCGAGTATTGTGCTGGCTAAGGGCTTTGGCCGTAGCTTCTCTCAAATTGTGCTGTAGGCGGGCGGTAATTTCTTCTCCCTTTGGGTCTGCCAAGCTGTTGGCAATAGTGCGATACAGACCGTGGGCCAGCGAGTGAGACAAACCCTGCTTCACCTGGGTAGAAAGCTGCTCTAGACCCGGCAAATAACTGGCTTTAGGATAGCCTGGCAGCTGCTCTAGGGTTTTGGCAATGCTGTGCTGCACCAGATCCTCAATATCGGGCTGCACCTGAGGCAAAATGTCCTGTACGCCGATGGTGTAGAGGGCATTTGCGATCGCAGCTATCTCCTCCTCGGCCACAATTTCAATCTCACTGCTAGTTTCAACGTTGGGGTTAATCCATGCGGCCCAATCTAGCAGCTCGCCTTCACGAATAGAGTTTTGCACTTGCTCAATGATCTCAATGCCAGCCATACCGGCAATGTCGGCCCCAACGGTCACCACCACATCGCGCTGCGCCTCGGCTCGCACTGGCTCCAGATTTAGCATATCGACCTGGTACAACCGCAGAGCAACAGAAATAGTTCGCAACCCACGCCAGAACGGCAGCAGCAGAAACAAGTCGTACCATCGGCGCAAAGCGGCCTCTACCCAGGTTAAATGGGGCTTACGTCGGTAGGACGCCCGAATGCGGCTGATAATGTCGACAGCAAACACTAAGATAAAGGGCAGATCAATCAGCCAAAAATAGTCAACTGGCAAGCCCAGGGGCGTAATTCTTCGGTAGTAATTAGCCTCAAAGAAGGGGCGAATTTGACTATTCCAGAAGGCCAGTTCTGGCCGCCAACCTCGCTGGCTCAGGTAGTCTATAGTCCAAAAGCGCTTAAACGCCGCCTGAGCAGAGCTTTGCCCCGTCCTTGCCTGAAGAGCCTGCTGAAGCGTTGCCAGCGAATTATCGCCATTGGGGGTTGTAAAAACTCGCTCTGTTGCGAGCTGCTGGCTCAAATCACGCAAGTTTGACAGAGAGGTCTCTACCTGCAATGGCTGTGGGTCTGGGGCAGCTAGCTGCCAGGTAAGAGCGTTAACCTGGGCCTGGTAGGCCTCGGTCTGAGGATGAGTAACAATGCCCTTAACCGGGTCATACACGTGGGCAACGGCGGGCAAGTACTGCCGGTAAACAGGCCGCAAGCTTATATAGGAAAGATCGAAAAAAACTAGCCCCAAGTTAATTAAAGCGATCGTAGCGATAATGCGCTCTAATTTAGGATAATGACGCTCGAAGTAAGATCTAAACTTAACCATAAGCGAGGAGAGTAATCGTCAGCAGTAGCCTGTTTAAGCGCCTATTTGAAGTCAGCAGAAAGACAAGTCTGAAATGCCATCACCCGCACGAGACCACCGGCTGCTACCTCTCTAGGCTTTGATTATTGACGCTTCCTCGCGGCCCAGCATCAATCTTGAGGACTAACTATCGACTGAAACAATGAGTACCGACCGATGCCCGCACCTGCAAAAGGTAAGCAAAAGGGCTTAGCCACTGCGTCTATACCTGGGTGGATGAATGATCGCCTGCCTCAGAGCTACGTTAAGAGCGATCGCCCTACCCGTCACCTTTAAGCAGCATGCAATTTTTTCTACAACTGGTAGGCACTGGGCTTGTTCTGATATCGCTGGCTGACATCTTTCTAACGGTATTGCACCCTCGGGCTGAGAGTAGTTTGCTCAGCATGTCGGTAGCGCGAGGGGTGTGGTGCCTCTTTCGGGTTGTGGCCCAGGGAATGCCCAAACAGCGCGATCGCATTTTGTCCTACGGCGGGTCAACTACCATCGTCACGCTAATTGGGGTGTGGGTTTTACTGCTTTTAAATGGCTTTGCCCTGGTTATCTGGCCGGCGTTAGGCACCGCTATTCAAAGCAGCCAGGGAACAACGCCAACCGATTTTGGCACAGCGCTCTACTACACCGGATTTTCTCTCACCACCCTAGGCACAGGAGATCTAGTGCCAAAAACCGACGGTCATCGGTTTCTGATGATTCTCCAAAGCCTGTTAGGATTTTCAATTTTTACCCTGGCACTCTCCTATGTGCTAACGGTATATAGCGCTCTTACGAGCCGCAACACATTCGCTCTAAACTTGCACTACCGCAGCGCCGGCTCCGCCGATTCAGCAGAACTTTTGCGTCGCCTGTCCACCGGCAATGATCTCAACGCCCTGCATCAAAACATTTCAGATATCGCCCAGCATTTAATCAGCCTTTTAGAGCTCAACAACTCTTATCCACTACTGCTTTACTTTCGCTATCGGCAGCCTTATTATGCCCTAGCCAGAGTCATCTATCTGGTTATGGATACCGCCACACTAATCAAAAGCACGCTCGATCGAGACCACTATAGCTCTATTATCCACTCTTCAAGTGTGGCAGAAATTTGGTATGGCGGCTTACATTTGCTGAATGGGTTTAACCGCGAAATTTCGCAAAAAGAAAAGATTTCCTTTCAAGAATTAAGTGAGCCGTTTTGGCAAGAGCACTATTATCGTTCTTTAGAACTGCTCAAATCTAAAGGCATCAAAACTATCGATAACCCTAAATTAGGGGCCGAAACCTATATATCACTTCGCCAAGAGTGGGCTGCTGACTTAGCCAGATTAATCGTCTACACCGATTATCGACCCAGCCAAATTTACAAATGAGGAGTTGCTTTATTTGACGATTTAACGCCATATTCTATGGCAAACCGGTTCTCCCTAGTCAGGCTAAATCTAACAGCAGGTGACTTGTGTATAGGAAGAATAAGCACAGCCATGCTAGGGAGTTGTGGGTTTAAGGGCTTGCGAGTCAATTGTGTGGTCTGTTCTTTCCTGTTCTTTGAAGACACTCTCGATGCCATTAGCGGGCGCGTCTCTCCCAGGGTAGATCTCTCATGAGAGAGGCTTTGCTATTGTCTTGTAGATAGCCCTAACAGTGAATTTCAAACTAAGGTCCGGGCTGCTTTTTGGCTCAATAGTCTCTGTATCCCTTCAAAAAAGCTTCAACCTACTATGCACGTTGCAGTTTGGCCTGGTAATGTCTATCCGCTCGGAGCCACCTGGGACCACAAAGGCACTAACTTCGCCCTATTTTCTGAACATGCTACCGCAGTAGACCTCTGCCTGTTCGATAAAAACGGCGAAGAAACACGCATTCCGCTGACCGAGGTAAGCAACTTTGTCTGGCACGGCTACCTACCCGGTATTGGCCCAGGCCAGGAGTATGGTTATCGGGTACACGGCCCCTACGCTCCCCACGAAGGTCATCGCTTTAACCCCAACAAACTGCTGATCGACCCCTACGCCAAGGCCATCTCGGGTGAGGTTGGCAATGGCCCCGAGCTGTTTGGCTACGACTGGGAAAGCCCTGAGGAAGATCTCTCCTTTTCGGACCTCGACAGCGCTCCCCTCATGCCTAAATCGGTTGTCATCGACGAGACGTTTGATTGGGAAGGCGATACCCTCCTGCGCACCCCCTGGCATGAGACCGTTATCTATGAGGTTCATGTCAAAGGGTTTACTCGTCTGCACCCCGATATTCCTCAAGAGCTGCGGGGCACCTACGCGGGTATGGCCCACCCGGTTGCCATTGAGCATTTGCAGCGGCTAGGCATCTCTGCCGTCGAACTGATGCCGATTCATCACTTTCTCTCGCTGCCTGGCCACTTAGCCGACAAGGGGTTGCGCAATTACTGGGGCTACGACTCGATCAATTTCTTGGCCCCCTTCTCGGGTTACAGCTCCAGCGGCGTGTTAGGCGAGCAGGTTACAGAGTTTAAGGAGATGGTGAAAGCCCTTCACCAGGCCGGAATCGAAGTAATTTTAGATGTGGTCTACAACCACACTGGGGAAGGCAACCATTTTGGCCCGACTCTGTCGCTGCGCGGCGTAGACAACGTCAGCTACTACCGCCTGGTGGAAGATGACCCCCGCTACTACATGGATTTCACCGGCTGCGGCAACTCGCTGCACATGCGCAGCCCCCAGGTGCTAAAGCTGATCATGGACAGCTTGCGCTACTGGGTCATGGATATGCATGTCGATGGCTTTCGCTTTGACCTGGCTTCGGCCCTGGCGCGCGAGCTGTACGACGTAGACCGGCTGTCGGCCTTTTTCGACCTGATTCACCAGGATCCGGTGCTGGCGGGGGTCAAGCTAATTGCCGAGCCCTGGGATGTGGGTATGGGTGGCTATCAGGTGGGCAACTTTCCGGTCAACTGGTCGGAGTGGAACGGCAAGTACCGCGACACCGTGCGCGACTTTTGGCGCGGTCAGGATGAGACCCTGGGCGAGTTTGCCTATCGCCTGACCGGCAGCCCCGACCTCTATTTTCAAATGAATGGTCGCCAGCCCAACGCCAGCATCAACTTTGTGACGGCCCACGACGGCTTTACCCTCAACGACCTGGTTAGCTACAACGACAAGCACAACGAAGACAATGGCGAAGACAACCGCGATGGCGAAAGCAACAATTCGTCGTGGAACTGTGGCGAGGAAGGGCCAACCAGCAACCCCGATGTACTACAGCTGCGAGAACAGCAGCGGCGCAACTTTTTGACGACGCTAATGCTGTCTCAGGGGGTGCCCATGCTGCTGGGAGGCGACGAAATTGGCCGCACCCAGCTGGGCAACAACAACGGCTACTGCCAGGACAATGAAATCTCCTGGTTTGACTGGCACCTGCCCGAGGGCAACCAGGACCTGATCAACTTTTGCCGCGAGCTGATTTACTACCGCAAGCAGCACCCGGTGTTTCGGCGGCGCAAGTGGTTTCAGGGCCAGGCTATTCACGGCATTGGGGTTACCGACATTAGCTGGCACAACCCCGATGGCGCTGAGATGACCCAAGAACAGTGGGAGATGGGCTACATCAAGTCGATTGGCGTGTTTTTAAATGGCGACAAAATTCCTAGCCCTGGTAGCCAGGGAGAACGCATTAGCGACAATGATTTTTTAATGTTTTTCAACGCCCACTACGAAACGATTGAGTTTAAGCTGCCCGAGCTATTTCGCGAGTACCAATGGCTGGTAGAGATCGATACCAAAGAGCCTCGATTTGTAACTGAGGAGCGCATCTTTACCGAGGAGCAAACGATTCCGGTGGCGGCGCGATCGCTGATGGTCTTAAAGCGCCTGTAGTGCCCCTCGCATAGAACCTTTAGAATAAGACGCTGTGGTGTAGCTTAGCTCATATCACAGCGTCTTTTGTCTACAAGCAAACACATCTCCTGATCTTTGCCAAGCGAAAGAAGCCAGGCAAGATTTCTCGGGCGGCTTCTACTAATAGAGGTTGCTGGCTCGGCAGCTGATAGCTATTCAAAGTAATCAATTTGGATAAAGCAGCATGTTTTTGTAGATAAGCAGAACGAGAGAATGCAGGGTTTAGTTTCTCTTTGTACAGAGATATAAAGGAAGGATATTGATTGCTGTAGGACCTGCCTTTGGAGAGATATGGCAATCAAAGTGGTGCGATAACGTCATGAGATGAGCGCAAAAAACGAGTCATTTGTATTGGCTTTTAGGAGCATTAGATTAGGAGAAAAATTCGTTTCAAGCACCGCTCGTCTGCGATCGCCTACTTTCAGTCATTTCAAGTTTTGACCGGCAAAGTAAAATAACCCTGCTTTTTACATTCCGCAAAAAGCTGCTGACACAAGCGGTTAAGCAATATATTGCCTGAAAGAGAACTTCAGACAGGCGCGCGTATAGACAAATTACTTTAAGGATGAATTCATCATGGTTTTTCCTGCCCAAGAACCCATCGTAGTCGCCTGCGCGGCAGATGACTTCTTTTCTATGCCTTTGGCCGTTACAGCATTCTCAGCATTTAAAAATCTAGACCCCAAACGGCAGTTAATCTTATTTGTTCTAGACGGTGGCATTAGCTCTGCCAACAAGAAAAAACTGCTTCAAACCCTAAACTCAAGCCGTGTTGATCTGCGCTGGATAAAGCCTACAGAAGTTCAGGTTAAAACGAAGCTTTTGAAGTGCAAAGCCAGCAATTATCCTATCTCTGCATATTACAGGCTTCTTTTGCCTGCCATCATTCCTCAGCAGTTCAAAAAAGTAATCTATTTAGATTCAGATGTCGTCGTCGAAGGAGATCTGGCTAAGCTTTGGGATCAAGACTTCAAAGGCCAGCCGCTACTAGCTGTTCAAGATCCAACTCACAAACACATAGCAGACGTCAAACACCTCAAAACTCGAAATTTAGAAGGATGGGGTATCACACCAGACAAAAAGTACTTCAATTCTGGTGTTTTAGTCATCAACCTCGAAAAGTGGCGACAGCAGCATACAGCCGACAAAGTGCTGGAGTTTATTGGTCAGCACCCAGACCTGCCGCTCCCCGATCAAGATGCTCTCAATATAGTCTTGGCGGGGCAGTGGGGCGAACTTAACCCTCGATGGAATCAAACCCATGTCGTTCATAATTACAGGTCATACCAAGACAGCCCCTACAATGAAAAACTTTATCAAGATTTAGTTCATCATCCATTAATTATTCACTACACGAGTAGGCCGAAACCCTGGGGCAAGAACTGTACTCATCCCCAAGCCGATAGATACTTCAATTACTTAGATCAAACAGCCTGGAGTGGCTGGCGGAACAATGCTATAACCCACAACACAGCCCTGGCTCGTCGCGGCATTCGCCGCATCAGAACAACAACCTTGAAGCTATTCAACCAACTCTTGCCGACGTAATTCGGACTTCATACTAATATTTAGCAGTTGCAACAACAAAACGCTTCTCTAGTGTTTTGTTGTTGCGCTGGTACTTTCTTTCACAACCAAGAGACATTAGTTCGCTAAGAAGCACAGCATTCGTGATGTCTAGCGCTAGGAAGCAGAAGATTGTGGGGTGGCTAAGCTGCCCTGACAGCGAGGACAGAGGCCGAAGAACTCTAAGGTGTGATAGAAAATTTTGAACTGATGCGCCTGGTGCAGATCTTTTTCAAGGTTGTGAACCGGGCACTCGTCAATGGCGATGGTAATGCCGCACTGCAGGCAGGTGAGGTGGTGGCGATCTTCTTGCGGCAGACTGTAGAGCGCCTCGCCTGAGGGTAGAGTACGCATCTGTACCGCTCCTTCTAGCTTGAGGGCATCGAGTGCCCTGTAGACCGTAGCCAGGCCCATCGTGTTGCCCTCCTGCCGCATTTCTACGTAGAGATCTTGGGCTGAAATGGGCTTACCTAACCCTTTTAAGACGGTTAAAACTTTTTCTTGGCTGCGGGTGCGTCGTACCATGCTGTCTCACTCGTACTGCCTCAAGTCTATCAACTGGCGATACGGTAGGATGGGGGGTGTCGATTATTACGATTCTCTCTGCTTGGAGTCTGCCGTGCCCCACTACAGCGCCCGTATCTACGTTACCCTGCGCCCCTCGGTACTTGACCCGGCAGGTACAGCGGTACAGTCGGGGCTGGCCCACATGGGCTACAGCAACGTGGGGCCAGTCCGCATTGGCAAATATATTGAGCTCACCCTCGATGCCGACTCCGAAGCCACCGCTAGCCAGCAGCTCGATCGCATGTGCGACCAGCTTTTGGCCAACCCGGTGATCGAGAACTATCGGTTTGAGCTGCAAACATTAGCCACCGCCTGAAGAAGGGGAGGAATGTAGAGTGCAAAATTCAAAGTGCAAAGTGCAAAATTTTGAATTTATCCCTCCATCCCCTCATCTCCCCATCCCCTCATCTCTCCACCCCCCACTTCCCTCTTCGCCATGAAATTCGGCATTATCGTCTTCCCTGGAGCTAACTGCGATCGCGACGTTGCCTACGTGACCCGCGATATTCTCGGCCAGCCAACGCGCATGGTCTGGCACGAAGACAGCGACATCAGCGACCTGGATCTGGTGGTGGTGCCCGGTGGCTTTAGCTACGGCGACTATTTGCGCTGCGGCGCGATCGCTCGCTTTTCTCCAGCCATGCAGGCCACGGTCGAGCACGCCAACCAGGGCAAGCCGGTGCTGGGCATTTGCAACGGCTTTCAAATTTTGACTGAGGTGGGGCTGCTGCCGGGGGCGCTGATGCGCAACCGAGATATGCGCTTTATCTGCGATCGCGTGCCCCTCAAAGTTGAGCGCACCAGCCTGCTGTGGACGGCAAACTACAGCCAGGGCCAGATCATTACGCTGCCCATCGCCCACGGTGAGGGCTGCTACTACGCCGACGAGGCGACCCTGGCCGAGCTAGAGGCCAACAACCAGGTTGTGTTTCGCTACTGCGGCCCCGATGGTGCGGTAGACGCCAGGCACAACCTCAACGGCTCACTGGGCAACATTGCGGGCATTTGCAACCGTCAGGGCAACGTGCTGGGCCTCATGCCTCACCCCGAGCGGGCCGCCGATGCGGTGCTGGGCGGCGTCGACGGGCTGCCCCTGTTCGAAAGCCTGGTGCAGGCACTGGTAGCCGCCTAAGACCAGGCTTTGTGATGGCTTCAAAAAAATCGCTCTGTCAGGGCACAAACTTCACGCGAAACCTCGTCACGGCTATTAAGCTGGGTACACTTAACCCTCAAGGAACCTGCTTTGGCCTGGGTATCGTCATGCGTCAGAGCAGGTAGCGGTTGGGCAGCCGTTGCGACCAGCCGTTGCTGTGTTTGTGCTGAGTTCACGCCTGGGTAAGGCCGTAGGAGAGACCCCATGCCAACCTCTGACGAATGGCTCGGTAGTGCCCTGGCCTACCGCTCTACAGTGTATGAATATTGCCAGCTGGCCTTGCGCCCCAGCCTTGATCAGGCCGGAGCCGAGCGCATGGGCGAAATTTTGCAGCGGGCCGAAGCAGAACCGCTGCTCAACCTGCTGATTGACGAAGCCGACAGTTTAGTAGAGCGCCTGCAGCCCTGCCTTGACGAGCAGCACCTGCAGCAGCAGCAGCAGCGGCTGCTGGGTACAATCGATGCCTTTTGGGTGAACGAGCTGTTGGCCACCTGCGGGCGGTAGCGATCGCCTGTCTCAATCGGGGCGATCGCGGTGCGGTAGCCAGTGGTTGACTAGCCCCACCAGCACCGCTAAAACAACCAGCGGCAAAAGATTAAACTGAATGCTGGTGCCAAGATGACACGCGAGGCTACATGACAACGTCTTCTGCCGCTATTCGCCCAAAGCGCTGGCTCGTACAGGTGTGCCGCGACAGGTCGTGCGATCGCGGCGGTTCGGCGGCGGTACTGGCGGCGTTTAGAGACCACAATATTCTAGTGGCTGAGAGCAACTGTATGGGCCAGTGCAGCGCTGGGCCTACGGTTAAAGTTATGCCCGGCAACACCTGGTACTGCCGGGTCACCGCCGAGGATGTGCCGAGGATTGTGGAGCAGCATTTGGGGCGGGGTGAGCTAGTGCGCGATCGCCTTCATCCCCGCTTTCACCAAACTGATTAAAGCGCATGAAGAAGGTTGAGCAGGAGACAACGTCCTACAGCCTTCAATTTTGTTGGCATATCAGGGAGAGCTGACAAGCTCTTCAATTTTTTTGTTGTTATAAGATACCTTGTTTTCTGAAATCGTTACCGCGCCTTTCGTTATCAAAAAACTAAAAACCTCTGTCGCTAGCTCAGGAGATTCTTTGAATTTGTTTTTAATACTATTAATTAGAGTAAGTTTCTTCGCTGGCCTATTTTTACTATAGGTGATAAGGTGATTGCAATATATTTTGACTGATGAAATCAACGTTGAACCTACAGCTTCAGTCTTCTTTGTTTTATCAGCTTCTTTTTGGGTGCCTGTACGCTCTGCTGTGCGTCCTTGGCTTCTCAGCAAATTGACAACATGATCCAAGTCTGCATCGTGTGAAACAATTACAAAATGCGTCTCTTGGGGCAATTGCTGCATTAATACTCCCGCAAAAAAGCAGATGCCAAAATCTGCCGCGTTTTTGCCACCGTTTGCCATCTTGAAGATTTTGAGTTTGTTCGAACTCACTGTGGCACTTAAGGGAATTAACCAGTCAAGAGGTATTTTTGCTCCTGTGTTAGCGTAGCAAATGATGACTTGTGAAAATCGCTCTAAATTCTCTTTAAGTTGGTGAATCTGAGCCGGGCAATTTTCCAAGTCAATCAGCAGAACTCTGCTTGCTTCATCGCCATGTAGGCCGACGCTTTGATTGTCTTCGGACATCATTCTTGATAGATATCAGCTTGGACAAGAATTAGCTTGCACAAAAACTAGCAAAAATAATCATTCGAGCGCAATTATCTTGTCAGCGCCTAAGGTTAACGTGAACCCTAGGCGCTGACATTTCATTCAGTGTTACTTGTAAATCGCTGAGACCTACCGCCCTTGGGCCATAGCCTCTGCTGGAGGCCGCACCACGCGCCTGGCCAAACCTAGCTTTTCAAATAGCAGAATGGCGTACCAGGTGACATCGAGTTCCCACCAGCGCCAGCCTGCGGGGGCCACATTGGGGTAGGCGTGGTGGTTGTTGTGCCAGCCTTCGCCGTAGGTCAGCAGCGCGGTCCACCACAGATTGCGGGAGCCATCTTCAATATGAAAGCGACGCTTGCCCCACATGTGGGTTGCTGAGTTAATTAGCCAGGTGGAGTGCCAAAGCACTACAATTCTTAAGAACACGCCGTAGATGATGAAGGGCCAACCGCCCAGGGCAAAGAGGGCGATCGCAACCGGTACTTGCAGCAGTAGAAAGTAGCGATCGAGCCAGCGGTAGTAGGGGTCGCGGGCGATATCGGGGGCGTAGCGGCGGTAGATTTGGCCATTAAAAATTGCCGGGTTGCGGTGAACTAGCCAAAGCACATGGCTCCACCAAAACCCGCGACTGGCGGCATAGGGGTCTTTTTCGGCATCTTCGGTATAGAGGTGGTGCTGGCGGTGGCCTGCGACCCAAAAAATCGGCCCACCCTGAAGCGCCAGTGCGCCAACGGTGGCAAAAACATACTCTAGCCAGCGCGGCACCTGAAAGCTGCGGTGAGTAAGCAAGCGGTGGTAGCCCAGGCAAATACCAATGCTGCCAAACAGCCAGTGTAGGGCCACCATTACGCCCAAAGCTGACCACGAAAAGAACCAGGGAGCGAGCAGCGCCACGCCGTGAATGGCCGCTAGAAAGCTTACCAATGTCCAGTCGAGCTTGGCGATACCTGGCTTAGGAGGGGTAGGGTTTAATGTTGTTGTCATAGCAAATCCTTGTGGAGTTGTGGGTTCAAACCATCGACCTGAGCCGAGTTTGTCCATGCCGATGCGGTAAGCTTCTGCCTGCCTTCCAAGCTAGGGATAAGGCTGCTTGCAAGTAACGCTTACATCCAAGACTTTAGCAACTCCTTTGGTAAAATGCAAGTGTCGCTTTCTTTTTTCTATGGCAGCTCAGCGAAAATCAGCTCGACAACGGCTTGTAGATGCGGCGTTTCAGCTCTTTTCCAGTCAGGGCGTGGGGGCTACTACGACTCGTCAAGTAGCCGACCTGGCCGGGGTGAATGAGGTTACGCTATTTCGCCAGTTTGGTAGCAAGCATGGCTTACTTGCAGCGGTAATGACTGAGGCGGAGGTGCTGTTTCGGCATCCGGTTGACTTGGCTACTGTGGGGCAAGCTCAGGTCGATCAGGCGCTGCGCGATTTTTTGGCCCAGTGCTTAGAAACCCTCGATCAGCTTTCGGAGCTGGTGCGAGCGGTGATTGGCGAGGCGGGGCAGTTTTCTGCCGACAATAGTCAGGCGATGGGGCGCGGGCTACAAACCATTCGCAACGTCATGGCCGAGTACCTGGAGGCGCTGTTGGGCCAGAGCAACCGGCCGGGGCTGCCCCCTGAGGAGGTGGCAGGCTTGGTTATGGCTTTGCTGCTGGGCTATGCCGCGATCGATGGCACAACAGATGGCTCAACTGACGGCGCTACCGATGGGGTGGCAGAATACTACGGCCTCTGGCCCAATCGAGCCGCCTTCATTGACAGTCTGGTGACCTGGTTGCTGAGCCTACAGCCTCAGTTCGCCGCTGACAATGTGGCCGCCGATCGCGCCAGCCCAGCCGCTGAACCCCTCAGTACCGAGACCTGGATCGATTTGCCAGCCCCCATCGTGCATCAGATTATGCAGGCGGCCCGCAAGGCTGGCCATCAGACCTACGCGCTGATCTACGTGCTGCTGGGGGCTGGAGTGGCGGTCGCAGAGGTGCCGCTCTTAACCAGGGCCAGCGCTCTCTACGACAGCAGCCAGCACATTTTGCTGGTCGGCCCCTATCACCGCCAGGTGCCTCTCAACCAGTGGATTATGGGCAAGCGCTACGGCACCTATACTAAAAACCCGCTGACCCGCTGGCTCAAGAGCCGCAGCGACACATCACCCGCCCTGTTTGTGGGGCCAGATGACAGACCGATTACCCCTTTGCGGGTGCGGCAGCTGTGGGCCGAGGTAACGGCCGATATTGCCTCACCGACAGGTGCCCCCTTAGCCCTTGAGCAGACCCGCGCCACCTGGTGTGTCGAAATGCTGCTCCGAGGGCTCAACCGCCACGATTTGAGCCTGCTGAGCGGGCTCTCGGTCGAGCAACTTGAGCCGCTGGTGCAAAAAGCCCAGGCGCGATCGGCCTTGGCTCAGGCCCTACAGCTCGACCAGCAGTCGGGTTCTGCGGCGGGAAAAGCTAGCCCGTCTACCCCAGCAATTAGTCTTGACGAAGGCTAAAGATGGCTAACCAAGGGCTAAGCCGTTACACCAAGGGCAGCCAGGGCAGGTCGGTAATGCCGGGGTCGAGGCCCATCTGGCTGAGTAGGGTGGTGACTTGGCCCCGGTGGTGGGTCTGGTGGTTAAACAGGTGGGTGACTAGCAGCCAGGTCGGCAGCAGGCGAGTGGTTTTGTCGATGTTGCTGGTGTACTCGAAGGGGTGAGCCAACCACTCAGGGGTAAAGGTGGCAACCCAATCGATCAGCGTGGCATCCATTTCGGCGCGGGCCTGGCGCAGTTCGGCAAAGTCGGCGTAGAGGTCTTGGCCCAGGTGGGGGCGATAGTAGGGCTGACCGCTGAGGCGACCCACCCAGGCGCGATCGCCGTACAGCAAATGATTCAGCGTGGCGTGAATCGATTTAAAGAATGCGCCCCGGTCGGCCTTGCGATCGCTGTCAGACAGTTCGGCACAGCAGGCGTAGATTTTGTCGTTCATCCACTGGTTGTAGCGGGCCATGGTGCGGTAGTAGTCGGGATGGTTCATCAGCAGACCGATAGTTAGGCGTTGTAGCCTGGCCAGGGACCAGGCGGTTGGTCGGGCAGTACTTCCGTGTTGATTTTGGTGTTGTAGAGGGTGAAGCCGCGCGACTCGTAGTTTTTGTAGGCAAAGGGGCCATCGAGGCTACAGGTGTGGACCCAAACGCGGCGACTCGCCAACTGCCAGGCCCGCTGCACGCCTACAGTCAGCAGATGACCACCCAGTCCCTGACCCATAAACTGAGGCAGCAGCCCAAAGCAGGTGATTTCTACATCGCCGCCGGATTGATTTTCGAGCTCGATGTAGCCCGCTGGGGTACCGGCGATGTAGGCCACCCAGGTTTCGACCTGAGCGCTGGTCAGGTAGGTGAGCCAGCGATCGCGGCTCCAGGGCAGGCGATCGCACCAGTACCACTGACCACCCACGCTGGCGTAGAAAAAGCGGCTCAACTCTGGGCAGGGCACCGTAGCCTGGCGAATCTCCAGATCGGGGTGCTCGATCAGCCTGGGCCGCAGTTGGTCTGGGTCGAGCATTTCGAGATACCAGGTGGTGACTTCGACTTGCATTGAGGCAGCACATCTCCCTATAAGTGATGCTCAACTCAGCATAAACTCCTGCCGAATTTGGTCAGCGGTCATAAAGCAGCGGTCGGCAGGAAAATCGTCGGCCACGGCCTTGGCCACCTCGGGTAGGGTATTGGGCGACTGCCCCTGAAACCGGCCCAGCACCCCATAGCTCACCAGGCCCAGGTACTCGCGAATGGCTAGCAGCGATCGCTCTCGGTTGCCCACATCGGCAGGTAAGGGTTCAGCATGGGGCATCACCGTAAACCCCAGCCCTTGAAACGTGAGCCAGGCTCGCAGCATGTGGGGGGTATCGGTAATCAGCACAATTTTTTGCAAACCCCTCGCCCCCAGGGCAGCAGCGGCAGACTCGGCCTCTTGCTTAGTGGTTTTTACACAGACGGCACTGAGCATCTGGGGCGACAGATTGCGCTTATCGTCATCAATGGCTTTGAGCACCTCAGCCCCTCTGGCACGGCCCATAATCAAAAGGTTGGACGCTCGCCCGGCGGCCACCATGTCTAAAGCCTGCCCGTAGCGATCGCCCTGAAAGCGCCCACCCCGGTCTAGCACCACAATGGCATCGGCCGCCTCGCCCGTATCAGCGGGCACAAAGCTCGACAGCAGAGCCGTAGCAGGTACCGAAAATAGCGGCGACAGTAAAAACCAGTAGGCAGTCATCAAAGCCAGACAGGCCAAGATCATCCGCCGCCGATACCTAGGCTTACTCGCCACCATCACCACTGCCGCAACCACCAGCAGCATCAGGGTTACCTTTTGGGGATCCATGAACCAGTAGTACAGTTTCCAGGTTAGTTTGGGCCAGTAATAACCCAACACACTCCGAATCGGCTCTAACATGGCGGCGTCCTAGGCAATGAGAGAAGGATAGACCCGAAAAAATCGAGTTTTTCAGATCCAGCCTACTCATCAGCGCTTTTGAATCGGCATCTGGCCCGTGTGGTCAAGCAAAGTTTACAGATCTATGTAGTCACTGCAAACCAGGGGGCTGTGGTCATCAATTGTTGATCACCTACTGGAAACCAGGGGCAGCCCCTAGCCTGCTGGGTGGGTTGGGCGTGGCAAGGCTGATTGCCCCAGCCGCCAGGCCAAAATCGAGGCCACGCCCCTGGGACCGCAGGCTACTGGTAGTAGCGCTGGTCGGCCCACACCCGTAGCTCTTGTTCGGAGCTAAAGGTATGACGCTGCTGGCTGACTGGGTCGTACACCACAAACGCAGTTTGGCCCTGGCGATCGCGCTTAACGGTCACCGTCAGGCTGCTGGAGCCACACAAGTAAGCCATCAAGCTGCTGGCCATAGGCCGCAGGCGCACCTTCGCCTCAGCCCAAACTCGGCCAATGGCATAGTCAGACTGAGCCGATCGCTCTAGCGGCTCTGGAATCAGCTCAAGCTGAGCGTATAAGCTGTTGGGTTTCATGAAGCTGTCCTCTTAAAAACGGCGACGGCCTAGGGAACAGCACGAATCGATTCGGCATAGTTGAAGTTTCGTTGATCTGCCCCTGGTAGAACAGAGGCAGTTAGCGTAAATTGTCTTGGTAACAGTTTGACTTTTTGCGACTGTTCCGGCCACCTTTCCGTCAAACTGTTCCCCAACGGTCAAACTATCGCCTTTGAAGCCGCTCGGCTGAGGCGAAGCCAGTCTAGAGGACTGATAAAGTTCAAAATTCAAAATTCAAAATTGGTGCCACGGTTTGAAGGTTGAATTGACCATTTAACCCCTTCCCCGCCCATCCCCCCACCCACCTACCCACCTACCCACCCACCCATCCACCCCCATGCCCCTCTCCCCCGT
Source organism: Nodosilinea sp. AN01ver1 (assembly GCF_050565655.1). Taxonomy (NCBI): domain Bacteria; kingdom Bacillati; phylum Cyanobacteriota; class Cyanophyceae; order Nodosilineales; family Nodosilineaceae; genus Nodosilinea; species Nodosilinea sp. AN01ver1. Next base: position 43,261 of record NZ_JBNXVS010000041.1, read on the forward strand.
CACGCTCTCTCCCAACCAGGTTCTCTACGAGCAGGTGGCCGATCGCCTGCAGCGGTTAATTACCGATGGCACCCTCAAGCCGGGCGATCGCCTGCCGTCGGTGCGCAAGCTGCGATCGCAGCTCTCGGTCAGCACGTCTACCGTGATGGAAGCCTACCGCCTACTCGAAGACCGGGGCATGGTGGTGGTGCGGCCCCAGTCGGGCTACTACGTCAAACAGACCTCCCTACAGCTGCCCCAGGAGCCTGCACCTACCGCCCCCCCTCGCCAGGCCACCGATATTGATATTTCTCTGGCCTTTGAGGTCATGAACCTGATGCGCGATTCGGGGCTGATTCAGCTGGGGGCAGCGCTCCCCGATCTCGCCATGCTACCCCTGGCCCAGCTCAACCGGCTGATGGGCAAAGTGCTGCGCGAAGAACCCACCGTCGCCCATAGCTATGGCACTCTCCAGGGCAGCCGACGCCTGCGGTCTGAGTTTGCCAAGCGGATGCTCGATGCGGGCTGTTCGGTGCACCCCGACCAGATCGTGATTACTAACGGGGCCAACGAGGCCATTTATTTTTGCCTACAGGCGCTTACCCAGCCCGGCGACACGGTGGCGATCGAGTCGCCCACCTACTTCGCTATGCTAGAAGCGCTGAAGTGCCTGGGGCTCAAGGCGCTCACCCTGCCTACCCATCCCCGCGACGGCATCAGCCTGCCGCACCTGGAAGACGCGCTGCAAACTGGCGAGGTCAAGGCGGTGCTGCTGGTGTCAAACTTCAGCAATCCCCTGGGCAGCTGTATGGACGATCGCAAGAAAAAACGCCTGGTGGAACTGCTCAACCAGTACGACACCCCCCTGATCGAAGACGATGTCTACGGCGACATTTGCTTTGAGGGGGCTCGCCCCAAGGCGATCAAAGCCTTTGACACCGAGAATCGCGTGCTCTACTGCTCTTCGGTGAGCAAAACCCTGTCGCCGGGGCTGCGGGTGGGCTGGTGCGCCGGGGGCCGCTACCACAGCGAAATTGCCCGCATGAAGTCGATTCTCAATCACAACACGGCGATGGCTCCCCAGCTGACCGTGGCGGCCTTTTTAGCTAATGGCGGCTACGATCGCCACCTGCGCCACCTGCGCCGCACCTACCACGAACAGATGCTGCGGATGCAGCAGGCCGTGCGCGACTATTTCCCGGCTGAAACCTGCGTCACCCGACCCACGGGCGGTCACGTGCTGTGGCTCGAAATGCCGGAGGGGTTTGACGCCATCCGGCTGTACAAAGAGGCGCTGGAGATGGGGATCGCGATCGCCCCTGGGGTGATGTTTTCGGCCTCGGGCCAGTGCTACAGCAACTGCTTTCGGCTCAATACGGCGGTGCCCTGGTCAGAGAACGTGGAGCAGGCGATGCAGACCCTGGGCCTGCTGACCAAAAAGCAGCTAGCCGAACAGCTGCTGCGCGAAAACCTGTAGCGTTTGGGCAGCAGCCCCTGCCCAGAATCCAATCCAGCCCAGCTCCTACCTGTATGACCGGAGAAACCAACCTCGGCCAATTGCTCGCCACCATGCAGCCCGTTCAGCGGGCGGGGGAGTACGTGTTCTGCAATCTGCCTGCTGAGCAGGCAAGGCATCTCGCCCTGGAGCCAATTGGCCTGTTTCATGAAGAGGAAGGGCTGACGCTAATTTTGCCTCGCTCCCAGGCTGATGGGGCGGACCTGCCCTACGATGCCGTCTTTGCCATGATTACCCTCACCGTGCACTCCAGCCTGGAGGCGGTGGGTTTTTTGGCCGCGATCGCCACTCAACTCGCCAGCCACGGCATCAGCGTCAACCCGGTATCAGCGTTCTACCACGACCATTTGTTTGTGCCCGTTGCCCAGGCCGAGATGGCCATGGCGCTGCTGCATGAGCTGTCTCAGCAGCACACCCCTTAGCCCGCTCGCGCAAACCACAGCTTGTCGTTTTGGATCTGGAAGTGCTATTTTGATTCTAGATAGTTCTAATTAAAACTATCTGAGGTAAAACCATGTCTCCTCTGCCATCGCTGTTTATTTCCCACGGGGCACCCGATCTGCCCCTTCGCACCGGGCCAACCCAAGACTTTTTGCGATCGCTCTTCCACGTCATGCCAAAGCCCAGGGCAATTTTGGCTGTCTCGGCTCACTGGCTAACGGCGCGCCCCACGTTGAGCACCGCCGCGCAGCCGCGGACGATCTACGACTTCGGCGGCTTTTCTCGGCAGCTGTACGAGCTGACTTACCCGGCACCGGGCAGCCCTGAACTGGCGGATCGGGTCGTGACGATGCTCAACGAGGCAGGATTTGAGGCTCGTAGGAATAGCGAGCGCGGTTTCGATCACGGCGTCTGGACGCCGCTCATTCTGGCCGATCCCGAGGGCCGTATTCCTGTCGTGCCGCTCTCCCTTCAGCCCCACGAATCTACTCTGCACCACTACCAGCTCGGCAAAGCCCTGGCCCCCCTGCGCGACGAGGGCGTGCTAATGGTTGCCAGCGGTGCGGCCACCCACAACCTGGGATACTTTGACGGCAGCTACAGCGCCGCTCCTCCCGATTGGGCCGTGGCCTTTGATGACTGGCTGGCCCAAGCCATTCGCGATCGCGACATTACCGCCCTGCTCGACTATCGCCAGCGCGCCCCCTACGCGGCCCAAAACCACCCCACCGAAGAGCACCTGCTGCCTCTGTTTGTGGCCCTTGGGGCAGGCGGCAGCGGGCAGCAAATGCACTCGGGCTTTACCTATGGCGCGTTTAGCATGGCGGCCTATCGGTTTGGTTAATTTTAGATTTTGGATGATGCACCCCTCCAAAATCCCGTCCCCACCTCCCTCACTGTTCTCTTTCTATAAAGGACATTCCTATGGCACTCGGCAGGCTAATCGACGGCAAATGGACGACCGAATGGACTGAGCGCGATGGCTCGGGCCAGTTTAAGCGCATGCCCACTTTGTTTCACGACTGGGTAACGGCGGATGGGACCGGCGGCTTCAAGGCTGAGCCGGGGCGCTACCACCTGTACGTGTCGCTGGGCTGCCCCTGGGCGCACCGCACAGTGCTGCTGCGATCGCTGAAAGGTCTGCAAGCTGCGATCGGCCTCTCAATTGTGGATCCGGTGATTAGCGACCAGGGCTGGAAGTTTTCCACCCGCTTTGGCAGCATCCCCGACAGTCTCTATGGGGCTGACTATCTGTGGCAAATCTACACTCGCGCCAAGGCCGACTACACCGGACGAGTCACGGTGCCGGTTCTGTGGGATACGCAGACTCAAACCATCGTCAACAACGAGTCGCGGCAGATCATTCAAATGCTGAACTCCGAGTTCAACGCCTTTGCCGAGTTCCCTGAGCGCGACTTTTACCCCCAGGCGCTACGGCCCCAGATTGACGCGGTGATGGATGCTATCTATCAGCCGATCAACAATGGCGTGTACCGCAGCGGCTTTGCGGCTTCCCAGGCGGCCTACGACAGCGCGGTGACGGAGCTATTCGAGGCGCTGGATCATTGGGAAAACGTTCTCAGTCAGCAGCGCTACCTGGTGGGTGAGCGCATTACCCTGGCCGACTGGTGCCTGTTCACCACCCTGTTTCGCTTTGATTTGGCCTACCACGGGCTGTTTAAGACCAACCTCAAGCGCCTGGTCGACTACCCCAACCTGTGGGCCTACTGTCGCGACCTGTACCAGCAGCCGGGGGTTGCAGACTGGTGCAGCGTGGAGCATGTTAAACAGCTTTACTACGCGGGTTTGCCTGAGCTAAACCCCAGCGGCATTGTGCCTGCCGGACCGGCAATTGATTATGAATCTCCCCACGATCGCGCTGGCGGAGCCTTTCTAAAAGAGAATCGCCAGTTTGCCGCCGATTTAGTGGCGATCGCCTAAAGGCTTTACCTGGTGAAAGTTGCGGTAGTCAATCGATCGCCGCCCGTCGGGGGTTTGGCCCAAAATATCGACAAAGCGGTGGTTCCAGCGAATCTCCTCGGCCAGGAAGGAGTGGCGGGCGTGGATGGTCTGCGAGAGGGTCTCATCCATGCCGGTGAGGATGATCACAATTTCGGCGTTGACGGCGGCCAGCGAGGCTGAAGTTTCGCCGTAGAGCGGGCTATCGGGCGTAATGGCGTGCATGGCCGTCCAGCTGAGGGCAAACAGCGGCGTTTGCGCCCGCACCAGCGCCAAGTCGTAGAAGCGACGAAAAAACTCGCCCTCGGCAGTTGTCTCATCGCGCACCAGAGTCACCCACAGGCGGGCTTCGAGAATGCGGTTGCGGCGCTGGTTGGCGGCCCGAAACATCAGCGTTGGCACCCCATCACAGGGAGTGACCACCGCGCACCGGCTAAAGACCACCCGCGATCGCGGCAGCGAAAACCGGGCAAAGCACAGCCCCGTCGCCATCGCCAGCAGCAGCAGGCCGATAAACGCCTCTAAGATGACCAGCCAGTTGGCGTAGTTGGTCTGTGGGTACATGGCCCCGTAGCCAATCGAGGCCATGGTCTGCACGCTAAAGAACAGCGCATCTAAAAAAGAGCCGGGGCGGGCGTTGGCAATGCCGCCGTCGCGGGCCAGATAGGCCAGGGCAAACAGCGCATTGATCGCCAGATACGACAGCGCCAGCACCAGCACAAACGCTGGCCACGACAGCGTCAGCAACCGATGGTAGAGATCGCGCCAGGGCGTTTTCACTTCCCCCAGTCGCACAATGGTTGGCATTTCACCATCCCGCGCCACAATGCGCTGGGCAGAACGCAGCCTGGGCTTGAGACGCATGGTTAACCGCTTTGCAAAACTACGGCAATCCTCCCTATAGTCACGCCTGGGCCAGTTCAGCGCAACCTCAAAAGGTTAGCCCTCAAGGTTTTGATCAACAGCCTAGTGGTCTGACAAGCTTAGAATTGTAGGTTGGGTGAAGCGCCAGCGGAACCCAACAAAGGCTTGCTGCTGTTGGGTTCCACTTCGTTTCACCCAATCTACAAGATTCAGAATTGTCGGCGATCGCGCCACTCAGGGCCTAGTTGCCCAGGCTGAGGCGAGCGTTGACGGCCAGAGTCTTTAAGCCCTCTAGACCGGGGGCCGGGGCGGGAGGGGCTGTCTCGGTTTGGCTCAGCCACAGCAGGTACTCGATGTTACCCGCCGGGCCGAGCAGGGGCGACCAGGTGAGCCCCTGGTAAACCCAGCCCAGAGCTTGGGCCGAGGCCAGCACGCTGGCGATCGCATCGGCCTGATCCCCAGGGTCGCGCACGACGCCTTTTTTGCCGACGCGATCGCGCCCCACCTCAAACTGCGGCTTCACCAGCAGCACTACCTCTCGCGGCGGCACCAGCAGCGCCCAAAACGCGGGCAGCACCTTGGTCAGCGAAATAAACGACACATCCATCACGCCCAGATCGGGTCGAGGATCCTGCTCGCCGTAGAGCTGATCGGGGGTGAGGTGGCGCAGGTTGGTGCGCTCGCGCAAAATCACGCGCGGATCCTGGCGCAGGGGCCAGGCCACCTGGCCATAGCCCACGTCGATACCATAGACCTGCTCGGCCCCGGCCTGGAGCAGGCAGTCGGTAAAGCCTCCCGTAGAGATGCCGCCATCGAGGGCAATCCGTCCTTTAGCCTCAATCGGGAACTCGCCCAGGGCTTTGGCCAGCTTTTCGCCGCCGCGCGACACGTAGGGCGATCGCGCCTTCACCAGCAGCTCCACATCTTCAGCAAAGGCCGTGCCCGGTTTATCCACAACGGCGTGGTTGACCTGCACCTCCCCAGCCCGAATCAGCCGCTGGGCCTGCTGCCGCGATTCGCACAGCCCCCGCTCCACCAGCAGGGCATCTAGACGCTGTTTCGCCATCTCCAAAAATCCTTTAGGCGGCAGCGCGAGGGTTGATGCCCCGGCGACTGGCGATCTGCTCAAGCTGTTGTTTGACCAGATCGAGCCCGGCTTTGGTGCCCTGCTGGTCATACAGTTCGCTCGCTTTCAGCAACGCCTGTACCGCTGGGCCATCGGTACCCATGTTGGCATAGGCCAGGCCACCGTTGTGAAAGGCTTCGGCGCAGCCAGGTTCAGCCGCCATAACGACCCCAAACTCGTCGATAGCGTCGAGGTAATGGCCCTGGGCAAAGGCGTTGCAGCCCGCTTCAAATCGGGTGCGGGCATCGTCCCCAATCGGTACCGAAAGCTCTGTCACCGGGGCGGGGAAGAGGGCGCTATTGCCCAACGGGCGGCGATAGGCCCACACCATAGACCCCATGCCAAAGCCGAGAATTGCCAGCACTACCGCCAGCCAGATTGCCAGTTCCACAGGGTTTAACCTCCAAATCAGGTTGGGGATGCCAGGATAACGATGGTCAGCGATGCGCCAACCTACAGGTCGCCCTGCCGGAAAATCATGGCTTCAGACTGAATAATCTAAAGCCGTGATTTAGCACTCTGCCCCTTAGCTCCACCCTAACTATGCAACAGGTTTTAAGCAGAATTGCGCTGGGCCTTCGAGATCGGTCGTTTAATCCTACTGTTTGCGGAAGGTCGCTGGCGATCGCGCTGGTCGTGGCGGGGGGAGTCGCGATCGCGGGCTGCGAGCCCACTGACCCCCCGGTGGAAACAGCCCAGGACCAAGCGGCGATTCCTGAAAAGATTGCTTCGCGAATCGCCACCATCCAGGACATCGTTGCCTCCCCCGTCTCGGTCAGCCTCGCCCAGGCCGAACCCCAGCCCGCTCAAGTCAACCAGACCCTGGCCTACGGCGATCAAATTCGCACCGCCGACCAGGCTCTGGCTGAGGTGAGTCTGGTCACCGGAGCCGTCTTTCGCATCGGCGGCGACGCGGCTCTCACCCTGCGCCCCAGCCAGCTCCAGCTCGATGCCGGGCAGATGATTACCTGGGCAGAAGGGGCCTTAGCCGAACCCGTGGAAATTGTCACCCCGGCGGGGATCGCGGGCATTCGCGGCACCACGGTCTTTGTCAACATTGCCGATGACCCCAACGCGCCCGTGGAGATTTTTTCGTGGGAAGGGGAAGTCGCCTTTCGGCTGACGGAGGGCGGCGAGGAGGTGCTTTTGACCAGCGGCGAGCAGCTGTTTGTCTCCCCCGGCGAGCAGAGTGTTGATGCACTCCGGCAGCAGGTACAGCCCCTCGATCGCGCCACGGCCCAGCAGCGCCTAGAGCAAAGCCCGCTGATCAACGGCTTTAGCCAGCCGATCCCGACGCGAGAGGCGATCGAAGCCACGGTAGACGCTCTGGAATAACAATCCGGGCTACCCCCTGTATCATGGATACAGTTACACTTCGTTACATCTTTGACTATGGTTGCTGAACTGTCCCTCTCGCTGGCCGCGATCGCAAAGCAAACCTGGGTTTGGCGGAGCCATGCGATCGCCTACACCGTAGCGGGCGAGGGCAGTCCCATCGTTCTCATCCACGGGTTCGGCGCATCACTGGGCCACTGGCGCAAAAACATTCCCGCCCTGGCGGCGGCGGGGCACCGGGTCTATGCGATCGACCTGCTGGGCTTTGGCGACTCCGACCAGCCCGAGATGCCCTACACCCTCGACCTCTGGCAAGATCTGCTGGCCGACTTTTGGAGCGAGTTTATCAACACTCCCGCTATCTACGTCGGCAACTCCATCGGCGGCTTGCTGACGCTGATGATGCTGGCCAACCATCCCGATAAAGCCAGCGCCGGGGCCGTGCTCAACTGCGCCGGGGGCCTCAACCACCGCCCCGAGGAGCTGCGTCCGCCCCTGAACTGGGTGATGGGAGCCTTCACCTGGCTGGTAAGTTCACCCCAAGTTGGGCCAATTGTGTTTAACCAGGTGCGCCGCAAGGGCCGCATTCGCAGCTCGCTCAAGCAGGTCTACCGCGATTCTGCCGCCATCACCGACGAGCTGGTGGAAATGATCTATACCCCCGCCTGCAAGCCCACCGCCCAAAAGGTGTTTGCCTCTATTGTTACCGCGCCGCCGGGGCCAAAGCCCGACGACCTGCTGCCCCAGATTACCCAGCCGCTGCTGGTGCTGTGGGGCGAAAACGACCCCTGGACGCCGATCAAAGGGGCTGAAATTTACCGCAAACTGGTTGAGGACGTGGCTCGCCCCGGCAAGGTCACCTTCCACAGCATCCCCGATACCGGCCACTGCCCCCACGACGAGCGCCCCGAGGTGGTCAACCCGCTGCTGATAGACTGGCTGGGTACGCTGCCCGAAGGTTAGTTATCAAGCAAATCCTGCATACTGTGATGGCTCCTTGGGGTAAAGAAAACTGAGGAGCTAACGCAGCCCCTACAACTACAGGGGCCAATCTATGGGTGCTTCAAAGATATCGGTTTCAGAAAATGGGCAAGACTGAGGCAGGGTTTTAGGGTCAAGCGGTGTCTCTTGACCCACCAGGTTCAGCCCCTTCTCGTAACCTACCGCGATCGCTTCTCTCAGGTAGGGCTTTAGGCTAGAGTTTTCTTTGAGGTGACGCTGAATTTCTTGGCGCTGCTCTCTGATGGTGTAGACCCAACTTTTTGAGCGGGCTTCAGGCTGGTAGTGCCATTTGAGCAGGTGCCCCAGCAGCACCCCCAATCGATTCCGCAACTCCTGCCATTCCTGCCGACCCAATGATTCGATTTCCTCAATCAGGTTCTCAATGTCGAGTTCTCCCAGCTGACCCGCGCGCAGTAGTTTAGCCTGACGCTGAGTCCAGGCGTAAAAGTCTTGCTCGTAGAGAGTAGTGGTTTGCATTGGTAACACCATGCTGGCTTTCTCTCATCTTAAGAGGGCTAACAGCGGGAAGATACAGTGTTTTTCCGACTTTGCGCCCAGTTAAAACAGAGCGTACCTGTCACACCTCTGCTTAGTAATGTCCCTTGGCCCAGCCAGAATTCTGTAATCTCCACGACTATTACCTGGCCAATTACCCCTAGAGTGAGTTAAAAACCGATTAACTCTCGTTCTTCGTCGTTATCACCGTTGCCTATGTCTTCAGCCGCCCTTCAGGAGCAGCTCGATCGCTACTACCGCCAGGTTAAAACCGTGATTTTGTCGCGGCAGCACCCGGTCAGTGGGCTACTGCCCGCCAGCACCGCCGTCAATGTCCACGGCAACTACACCGACGCCTGGGTGCGCGACAACGTGTACAGCATTCTGGCCGTGTGGGGCGTAGCTTTGGCCTATCGCCACCTGGATGACGACCAGGGTCGCACGGTGGAGCTAGAGCAAAGCGTGGTCAAGCTCATGCGGGGGCTGATGACGGCGATGCTGCGCCAGGCCGAAAAGGTGGAGCAGTTCAAGGAGCGGCAGGATCCCCTCAAGGCCTTGCACGCCAAGTATGACACCGGGAGTGGACTGCCGGTAGTCGGCGACGACGAGTGGGGCCACCTGCAAATCGATGCCACCTCGGTGTTTTTGCTCATGCTGGCCCAGATGACGGCCTCAGGGCTGCAAATTGTCTTCACCCAGGATGAAGTCAACTTTGTGCAAAACCTGGTCTACTACATTGGTCGAGCCTACCGCACCCCCGACTACGGCATTTGGGAGCGAGGCAACAAAATGAACCACGGCAAGCCCGAGCTCAACGCCAGCTCCGTGGGCATGGCCAAAGCGGCGCTGGAGGCGCTGCGGGGCTTTAACCTGTTTGGTATGCGCGGCGGACAGTCCTCGACCATTCACGTGCTGACCGATGAAATTGCCCGTGCCCGCATCACCCTGGAGTCGCTGCTGCCCCGTGAGTCAGGGTCAAAGGAAATTGATGCCGCCCTGCTGAGCGTGGTGGGCTACCCCGGCTTTGCGATCGACGATGCGCAGATTGCCCAGAAAACCCGGCAAAAAATTATTGACAAGCTGCAAGGCCCCTACGGCTGCAAGCGGTTTTTGCGCGACGGCCACCAGACGGTGATTGAAGACACCACCCGGCTGCACTACGAGCCCGAAGAGCTGAAGCAGTTTGAACATATTGAGTGCGAGTGGCCGCTATTTTTTACCTACCTGTGGCTGGACAGCCTGTTTGCTGGCGATAACGACCAGATTCGCTTCTACCAGGAGCGGCTGGCGGCTCTGACGGTCGAGCGCGATGGCGTGGGGTTGCTGCCCGAGCTGTACTACGTGCCCGCCGAGAGTCTGGAGGCCGAGCGAGCTAAACCCGGCAGCCAGCCTCGCCTGCCCAACGACAACCTGCCCCTGGTGTGGGCCCAGAGCCTCTACCTGCTAGGCCAGCTGATTCAAGACGGGCTGCTCAAACCCAGCGATATCGACCCGCTGGGGCGGTACCGCGCCCTGGGCGACCACCGCTACCCCGTGGTGCAGGTAGCGCTACTGGCCGAAGACAAGGCCCTGCAAACGGAGCTGGCCACCTACGGTCTGCCCACCCAAACCCTGGCGGAAATCGCCCCCGTGCAGGTGTTTCCGGCGGCTGAGCTGTCGGCAATCTACGCCGAAATTGGCAAAAACGATAAACTGCACCTCAGCGGTCGTCCGGTGCGGCGACTGCGCAGCCTGACTACCTCCCGTATTTTTCGCGTTAAGGGCGAGTCGGTGGTGTTTTTGCCGTCGTTCTTAGACCAGCAGCGGTTTTACCTCACCCTTGACTACCATTTCTTGGTGGCCCAGATTCGCAGCGAGCTGGCCTATATCTACGACCACTGGCGCGAGCCGGGTCGCCCTACGGTGACGCTGTTGCTCACCCACGCCATGTTTGAACTGGGCCACAAGCCCATCTACGATTCGCCGCTGATGGCGCTGATGCAAGAACTCCAGGGCGATCGCTGCGATCACGTGCCGGTCAAGCTCGGCCCCCTGCAGCAGCTCATGATGACCACCAACCTGGAGCGCGTTGACAACGTCAACGGCTACCAGCTGGGCAGCACCTCGGTAGGCTACTCGCCCCTGTGGACGGCCTACCTGGGCTTTGAGCCCGGTCGCGACGGCCCCCTCTCGCTGCTCGAAGAGTACACCCTGGAGAACGAGACCGACCTCGATCGCCTGCTCACCCAGCTGCGCGAATCCAACAACATCTACGAGCAGCTAGAGCTGCTGGCCACCCTCAAACACCTGCACGGCAGCGACTTTAATACGGGCTTTGGTGGCCCCAGCCACGCCATCACCGTGGCAGACCTGCTGGATGAGGTCTACGCCAAAGCCAGCCAGTTAGAGCAGTGGGGCATTTTGCGCCGGGCCGCTGGCCTGCTGGGTAAGGCCGACATCACCCTCTCAGATGCCGTGACAGAGCTGCTGGTGCGCCAGAAGCAGATATCGGTGGGCAAATCCTACAGCGAAGAGTCGCTGATTACCGAGCCGATGGGCCACAGCGAAATTCTCGACAAAATTCGCACCTTCTGCGGCGACGACGTGCGCGACCACGTGCTTACCCAGGAGATCTTGATCGATTTGAGCATACTGATCAAGGCCGAGCCGTCGCTATTTAAGGGATTGATGACCCTGCGGGTAGGCTACCTGCTGCTGCTGATTACCAGCGAGCTAGCCCGCGAGCGCGACATTCCGCAGGACGAAGCCTACGGCCAGTTGCTCGATCTCAGCCCCTTTGAGCTGAAAACCCGCCTGCGCCAGGTGCTGGCCGGGTTTGACGGGCTCAACCAGTCGATCTTTCGGCGGGAGTCGCTGCACGTTAAGCCCCACAACCCAATCAACTGGCAGGTGGTGCCCGTCAACATTGAGCCAGCCGCCGAAGTAACCGAAGCGCCCAATGCCCAAGACTGGTGGCGCAAGCGGGTGATCGACGGCGAAATTGCCCGCATCTCGGAAGAGTTTTATACCCAGGTGTGGGAGGTGCTCAAGCACTCCAGAGGGATTGTGATCGGCAACAAGTTTGACCGCAAAAACCGGCTGGATAGCGATCGCATTCTCTCGGAGATGACCCCCGGTGAGCAAAACTTTGAGCGCCGCATTACTCATCTGCTGAACAAAATTCAGGCTCCCGAGTATCGCCACGTCAACATGGAGGCGCTGCGAGAAATGGGCGAAATCTTCAAAGTCAACCCCGACCTTTACTTTGAAGACCATATCTACCTCGATGTGCTGATCGGCCACGCCGTGCGCCTCGGCTGGCTCGACCAGCAGCCCGATCGCGTCGGCGCGTACGAGTCTGACAAAGCCGCCGCCTGGCAAGCGTTCTACCGACTGCCGCCGACCCAGTGCGCCACCTACATCGCTATGGGGCTGCAGTTTCTCACGGTGCTGGGCGAAACCGAGTCGAGTTCTGCCGCATTGGAAGAGGTGGCATAGATATTTAGAAACCGGGGTTCTAGCCGTCAACGTTGACTAGCACCGAGATTGATCGCAGAACCCTGGTTTCTGCTGGTTAGATTCACACCTTTGCCGTGCCGCGCCCGGAAAGCGTCATGGCAAACCAGGCGGTCAGCAGCGTCAGCGCCCCGGCAATCCAGAACGGGAAGCTGTAGCTGACGCTGACCAGCAGCCCCGCCGTGGCCGGGCCGATCGCATTGGAAATACTCAAATAAGAGGCGTTAAGCCCCAGCACCTCGCCCTGTTCGCGGGGGCCGCTGTTGAGCGACAGCAGCGCATCGATCAGCGGCATGGGGAACGAGTTGACGGCGCTGAAGACGACCGCGATCGCCACAAACGCCACAATATTGGGGAACGCAGGCATCAGCAAAAACAGCAGCCCCCGCGCCGCCAGCGCCCCCGCCAAAATCTGCACCAGGGCAAACCGCCGCCGCAGGGGTTCCAGGGCAAACACCTGGGTAACAAAGCCGATGATCCCCACCGCCGCGAACATGATTGCCAGGTTGCGGGCATCTTGCCCCAGCACCTTGAGAAAGAAGGGCTGAAAGGCAAAGGTAAAGATCGTAAAGGTAAAGCCGCTAAAGAAGGTGAGCCAGAAGATGCGGCCAAAGCGACGGTCGGTGGCCGAGCGGGCCAGCCGCCCAAAGCCAAAATCGCGCCAGGAAATGCGAAAGGTGTCGCAGCAGTTTTCCAGCGTTTCGGGCAGCAGCACCAGGCAGAGCAGGGCGGCGAAGAGCGCGATCGCCGCCGAGAACAAAAACCCCATGCCCAGACTGGTAAACCCCGGCAGCGGTGGCACCAGCTGTGCCACGTAGCTTAAAGGCGGCCCCACCACAAACCCCAGCCGAAACACCGCCCCAAAAATGCCGTAGGCCCGCGCCCGCTGCTCTGGCGTGGTGATATCGCCCACGATCGCCTGGGCGATCGACGTATTGCCGCCCGTGATCCCGTCGAGAATACGGGCGATAAACAGCATCCAGGCGGCTGGGGCCAGCCCCGCCATCAAATTCGCCGCTACAGTACCCAGCAGGCTGACAATCAGCAGGGGCTTGCGGCCTATGCGATCGGACAATCGCCCCAGAATGGGGGTGGCGATAAACTGCGCCGCCGCGTAGGCCGTAGTCAGCAGGCTGGCCTGAAAGTCGCTGAGGCCAAACTCCACCGCGTAGGGGTAGATCAGCGGAATAATCAGCGTGAATCCCACCGCATTGATAAATGCCACCAGGGCGGCAATCCAAAACCGCAGCGGCAGGCGCGAGGGGTCAGCTGAGGCCATAAAATTAGTCCATGAAAAACACTCTTTTGGCAGGGGCGATCGCCCTAGGGCTACCGGCGGCAGCGCTGGTGGGTACCTTTGTCTACATCAGCTCTCCCAACTGGGCCGGGGCCGACTATGACAACCTGGTCACCTACGAAGAATATCCGCCTGGAACGCCCAACCCTGAGCAGCTTAACGTAGTCAGCTACAACATTGGCTACCTGTCGGGGCTGACCAACCAGCAGGCCGTCGAGCGCGACCAGACGCTGTTTGACGCGAACCAGGCTACTGCGATCGCCGCCCTGGAAGCCCTCGAACCCGACATTCTGGCCCTGCAAGAAATCGATTTTGACGCCTACCGATCGTTCAACCGCAACCAGCAGTACGCGGTCTCGGCAGCGCTGGAGATGGCCTTTGGCGCGATCGCCGTCAACTGGGACAAGCGCTACGTCCCCTTTCCCTACTGGCCGCCCAGTGCTCACTACAAGCAGGTGATCTCTGGGCAGGCCGTACTCAGCCGCTACCCCATTCGCCGCAACGAACGGCTGGTGCTGGAGCAAGTGCCGACCAACCCGTTTTACTACAACGCGCTGTATCTCGATCGCGTCGCTCAGGTCACCGAAATCGACGTCTCTGGCCAAACCCTGATCGTGATCAACGTTCACCTCGAAGCGTTCGACGCCCCTACTCGCAGCCGTCAAACCCAAGTGGTGCGCGACCTGGCTGAAGGCTACGCCAAAGACTATCCCGTTTTACTGCTGGGCGACTTCAACAGCAGCCTCAACCGCGACGAGGGCGATGAGCCGCGATCGATCGGCATTCTGCTCGACTCTCCGGTGCTAGCTTCGGCGCTGCCCACGGCCCCGTCGTCGTTTACCTTCCCGTCTGACCAGCCCCAGTACGTGCTCGACTACATCTTCTACACCCCTGCCACCCTGGAGGTCGTGGCTGCCGATGTCGTAGCTGAAGCCGCTCAGGCCTCAGATCACCTGCCCATACAGGCTCAGGTAAAGCTGCGTTGAGGCTTATCCTGACATCATCTCCAAGATCCACCTAGTATGATGATTAGAATATGGCAACTCCGACAAGAGCAAAGATGTTTCCAAGAGTAATGTAGTCAAATCAATTGGCACTTGGAGAGAGATTTTGAATGACCCATGCTAACCTCTATGAAACTGACTTCTACGCCTGGACTTTAGAGCAGACTAAGCTCTTAAAACAAGGTGACTTTAAACATTTAGATCTGGTTAACTTGGTAGAGGAAATTGCATCCTTGGGCAAACAGCAGCGACAGGAGCTAGAGAATCGCTTAGCTGTTCTACTGGGCCATCTACTTAAATGGGAGTTTCAACCCAGTCACCGCAGCAAAAGCTGGAGAGCGACCATTCGTGAACAGCGGCGCACCGCTCAAAGACTGCTTCAGCAAAACCCTAGCCTCAAGCCCTACTTAGCTGAGGCGATCGCCGTTGGCTACGAGTCAGGGTTGGATCTGGTGGTACGCGAAACGCCCCTAGACTATCCCGATTTACCAACGGGTTGTCCTTACACGGCCACGCAAATTTTCGATCCTGACTTTCCTGCTGACATCAGCAATGCCTGATACTTGTCATCGCGCACGCTGATGGACAATCGATACGGTTACCCAATGAGGTCTATGAATTTGATTTTGGCCTGGGAGCCATCCTTTTATAGTGAGATAATCAAAAGTATTGCCAGGGTTTAAGCACTTTTGGAGCGATCGCAATGAGACAGCTGCGGCGATGGGTACTGGGGTTATTAGTGGCATTAACGGCGGTGGGGCTAATTGCCCTACAGCCCCGTCTGGCCGCCCAAGCCCAGGAGAGCGCGCCTCCGGCCACGTTAGACTCCGCCGGGCTCACTCTGGAAGAACTGGGGGATGGCGTTTATGGACTAATTGCCAGCGTTGACTTTCCGCCCACCGACCCCAATCTGGCCATCTGCAATGGCGGTATTGTCATCGGCAGCGACGGCGTGCTGGTGGTCGATCCGTTTCAGACTGAGGCCCTGGGCGACCTGCTGTTTGAAACGGTGGCTACCCTGACCGATCTGCCGGTGAAGTACGTGGTTAACACCCACTATCACTTCGACCACACGGGCGGAAACCCCGCCGCCGCCAGCCGCGATTTACCCATCTTCGGGCGCGGCCCCATTCGCGAGTTTATGCTCACCCGCAACGGCGAGAGCGATCCGAACATCACGCCTCCCGATGTGATTATCAACGGGTCGTGGGATCTATGGTTGGGCGATCGCCAGGTGCAAATCCGTGAGTTTGAAGGCCACTCTGGCGGTACCGATGCGATCGTCTACGTGCCCGACGCCAACGTATTGATGGCGGGTGACCTGCTGTTTAATCAGCGGATTCCTTTC
Organism: Nodosilinea sp. AN01ver1; assembly: GCF_050565655.1. NCBI lineage: Bacteria > Bacillati > Cyanobacteriota > Cyanophyceae > Nodosilineales > Nodosilineaceae > Nodosilinea > Nodosilinea sp. AN01ver1. Next base: position 59,122 of record NZ_JBNXVS010000041.1, read on the forward strand.
GTGGGCGACGGCAACATTCGCGCCTGGCAAGCGACTATGGCCAGCCTGATCGTTGACTACCCGGCGGCTCTGGTGCTGCCGGGTCACGGCCCGGTGACTGACGTTACGGGTCTAGAGAGCTTCAAGACCTACCTAGCAGATCTAGTCGCTCTGGCAGAGAGTTGGGAATCAGCGGGTACGTCTCAGGAGAAGGCTGTCTCGACCCCCGTGCCGGAAAAATACAGCAGCTTCCTCTTCCAGGCGCTATACCCCGGCAACCTGGAGACGGCCTACAACCAGATCACCCTGGGCCAGGACGATGCCGCCTCCATTCAGCAGTACCTAGCGGCCCAGCAGGAGGCTGTGAAAGCGCTGTAATCACATATCTCCTGGGCCTAACCAGTTGTGCTTTCGCAACTGTGAATGATTAATTCAGGGCGCTACATCAGATTTTTCGTATTTTTTGTTATTTCTTAGAGCTTGGTTAGTTGTACCAGGATAAAGCCACGGTTTAAATAGGCGCGTCACCTGCGGCATAATCATCCAGGTCATTAACGGCATCATGATGCTGATGTTTACCAGGGTGGCCAACCAGATTGGTAAACCATTGGTAGCGGGTCGAAGTAAGGTCGGCAACACCAAAATAATTGGGTAAAGCCCAACTGCACTGACGACCATGGTTTTCCACTGTGGAGGCGGTGCCGTATAGGGCAGTTCTGGCAAGGCAAACCAGGCTTCTAAACCGTTGACCCGAGACACCTGAGGCGGTTCTGTCAAAGCATCGGCGCGGGCAATCCAGCCCTGGCAAATCGGAGAGTTTTCCCATTCCTGGCGATGGGCAGGGGTATCAAATCGCAGAATAAGCTGCCATTCCCCGCGTCGAGTGGGAGGGTAGAAAACTTCGCTGCCCACATAGCCAGGGAAGGTGCTGGCTGCTAGAGACACCCCTCGAATGGCGGCCTCAAAATCAGCTTCGCAACCAGGTCTGACGCGACGGGCGATCGCTATTACTCCTGCTTGAGTTGGCATTATGCGCTCCTGTATCCAAAGACAAATTTAACCATTGGCTATCTCCTTCAAGTGCTCAAAATTAGCGTGAGCTTTTTGGGATAGCTGTAGCCGTTATGCTTAAGACGTGTCGCTCAAAACGATGCTTGCTCCATCCCCTTCGCGCAGGCAAAAACTCACCTAGGGCAGCTGCTTTTACATGGATGCCAGCTTCAAGAATGACGGTTTTTTGCTGTCCTAACCCGATTGACTACAGCTATAAGTTCAGTCACACCGTAATCGCAGCTTATATGGCGCGAGCTTTGGTGTAGGCGGCTTCTCTGGCCTGCTCGCTTTGGTTGTCAACGCTTTCTTTGACAAATTTAAGAGCTGTATTAAAGCTATCCTCAAGTGCGCGCATCTGCCCTTGATGCTGTGAGTAAATTTTTAGCAATCCCGCGCCTTCAGCTGTGGCAAAGTCATGCAACAGTTCGGCCCCAAGCGGCGACCAAGTTGTTAAGATGGCTCCCATTTGGGTCAATCGAGAAATGGCCGCCAGCTCGGAGCGCGTGTCCAATGCTGCTGAGGCGTCTAACACCACATACACCTCGTAGCCTTCAGCGATCGCGGGCTCAGCGGTAAAGGTAACGCACTGCTCAGTGGTGATACCAGCCATAATCAACTTTTTGCGTCCCGTGCGTCGTACAGCCTCTCGATACTCAGGCACATCCCACGCGCCCACCATGGATCGCGGAATAAATTCCATATCGGGAATGATGCAGGGCCATTTCATTCTCAAGGAAGGCTGAAGATGCTAGAGTTTCAGGCTGATTCATCTTTTCCTTAGGCTCTATGCATCTTTCTCCTCCATCCCCTGCTACGGTTCCCCAAACCCACCCTGAGTC
>NZ_JBNXVS010000042.1:0-55770 GCF_050565655.1 Nodosilinea sp. AN01ver1
CAGGCGACGATCCTCAAAAGCACTGCCCTCCAACGTTTCAGCGTGAATCATAATAGGATTCTTCACGGCGATTGCCCCATGATTACTGCCGCATCCTACTACAACATGACTTATGTGTACTTAGTAGGATATAAGGGGCAGAGGGATTTAGGGTGAGGGCTAATGCACCCCTAGTACAGCTCTATACACGCCCGACTTGTAGGGGCATTGCACCGCAATATCCTCCAAGGGGTGCCAGTTTTGAATCAGAGTTTTGTGAATCGGATTCGGTATGTAACGTCCTGGCGTTAGCGGCGCTCTACCGGAATTTGAATGTCGCTCCGCTTGAGCGGATCGGGAATGTAAGGCCCATCGTAGAAAAACCGTCGGGGCTGCCCCACCACCCTGTAGTCGGGATGAGCCAACAGCCAGGCCTGGAGCCGCTCGATGCTGCGGGTGTAAATGTCATAGTCGTAGCCGCCCCTGACGCCGATGCTGACCACCGTCATCGGCGGCATGTCTTCGACCTGCACCTCCTCGGCTACTTCCTGGGGCACGATATCCAGGCTGCGGTACAAAAATGAGACGGTGGCCTCTCCTTGGGCTGCCCCACCCTCCTCAAGCGTCGCCGCAGGGTACCGCGTCTCGACCGGGGCCGTCATCGAGATATCGTTGCTGCTGATGTGGCGAAACAGGGGCGAAAACCCTCGGGAAGAGGCGTTGGCCAGGTCCCCCGCTACCTGCACCGTCGCGGCTCGGTAGGGTGGATATTGCTTAAGCTCAATTTCACCCTCTGCAGTGGGCGGTGGAAAGCCCTGCGGCAAGGGAGCAGAGGCCGCACTGTAGGCCCAAAAGAGCAGACCCCCCACCCCCACCACAACGACTCCCAGTATCAGCAAGCTCTGGCTCAGTTTCATGGCAAATTGTCCTGTACATTCTCGACCGATTTTTCTGTCAATTATGCTGTTAGTGTAGCGACTGACAGAAAGGTGTAAATCCCAACAGTTTGGGTGGACAAAAACCGGGCTACTTTTAGCGCGATCGCCCTTTAGCAATCGGCCACTGATCTGCCCCTAAAAGGTATCTCTCCAAAAGTAGATAAGGCGGCGGCCCTAACCCCGCTACTATCTGTCTCTTTGGAAAGATGGTCCTTTTATTGAGCATTGTTAAGTTGTCGTCAGTGATGTCAACCAAGGTAACACTATGCAAGACGTTAAAGAACGCTCGACAGTAACCCAAGACGTGCAACAGCCTTACTACTATCCCGGTACTCACTGGCGCTTTGGCTTTGTTCCTAGTGCTGAGATTTGGAACGGTCGCCTGGCCATGATTGGCTTCCTTTCCGCCATTCTAATCGAGATCTTCTCTGGACAGGGTGTGCTCCACTTCTGGGGAATCATGTAGGCCCAGCGGTCAGCATTAAAATTGTATGAGCAGCGGCATTGAGACTAAATCAATGCCGCTTTTTTGCTTTTCTATTTCCTTGAAAAACCTTTAGAAGCCTATACAAGACCCAATCTGGCAATCCCCGACTCATGATCAGAAATCCCGCAGGGACGTAGCAGGCTACGCCCATACAAATTGAGGATATACATTCGGGATCTGGTATTGAATCGTTTTTTCCGTTTTGCGCTCTTTTTACAATCACCTGAAAAGCTGACGAGCAAAATTAGTCGAATACCAAATGGAGTACGAATAAAGATGCGAGAGCTTGCTTTGCAAGTCTACCTATCTACAGAGCATAGTTGTAGCTGATATTGTCACTATAAAAGGTGAATCTTGGGCTGGGTTACGAGGCTGAGCCGCAAGCCCTACTCAAGACCTAAACAGCATTTAGCATTTAAGGAATTTATCCTATGACAGCCCAAACAATGCAAGCAAGGCAAAACCGTGAAATCGTTGCGGTTTACGGCAGCCGTCGTGAGGCCGATCAGGCGAAAAAAGCTATTCAAGACTCTGGCATCACAGGGCAGCGAGTCTATATTGACGACCATGTTTCCCCCACTACTCAGGTGTACGCCCAGGGTACAACCGTAGGAGGCCAGGCGGGCTTCTTCGCCGGCGGCTTCTTAGGCGGCGCGTTGGGAGTGGTTATTACTATTATTGCTGTCTTCCAAATGACCGGAGACTACCCCCATTCAAACCTCAGCCGTTTGATGGTGCTTGGCTTCACGCTGGCAGGTGCGGTGTTTGGTGCCCTGGTGGGCAAAGGGCTACGAGACAGTCAGCCCATTGACCAGAAGATTAAAGGCGACCCTGATTTGTCTCGTCAATTTCGTCTGATTGTTGAGGGCAACAACGACGAACTGCGCCAGGCTCGGCAAGCGCTCAACCAACCGCCGACTAGCTAGGCTTAGTTCATTTGATTAGCTAATTAAAAAGCGGGGATTACCAGTTGTTAATCCCCGCTTTTTGGTTTGATTTTGCACCGCTGTTTAGCTATCTAAGCTACCAATTAATAGCGATGGGTGTAATCAGAAGGCGTGTTGACGCGATCGCTGGTGGTGACTGTACGGCGATCGCGCCCCTTCAGACCAGCCAGACCGATCAGGCCCAGCAGCCCTAGCCAGCCCCAGTCAAATCCATCATCCTCAGCGGCAACGTTTTCATAGGGGGCGATTGGGTCATCTACAGTAGCCTGGGCAGGCGAGTACAGAGAGGGCAGAACAGCCATGCTGGCGGCCAGCGCACTGACTCCAATCCATTTCGACAAAGCATTAGTTTTCATGATTTGGGTTCCTAAGAACAAACAACACTTTCTAAGCGAACAAACAGCTTTAGCACAATCAAGACTAGAGCTGTTAATCAATCCGCTTTGTCTAACAGGTTAGAAGGTTTTTCGCGGCCTGCTATTCATCGTTAGTCAGAGACTTTTTTGATTCAGCCTCTAGCAAAGGATTCACCCTATACTTAACCGCAAAAGCAAGAGAGCTTCGCCCTTGCCGTACTTCTGCGATAGGTAGAATTCGCCAACCCCATAGATTAAATTTAAGTAAGTAAGTCTAGTTATCTACAGGACGCATTTCGATTCCGCTCAACGCTCGATCCGTTGCTGAGCAGAGGGTTGAGCGAAGTCGTTTTGCTCCGCAACGCTATCGCGAACACGACGTGTCTCCCTTCGGGAGAAAACCCGGCGGCTAAACTGGATCTAATTTGACCCTCCTACTTGTTTCAGGTCTTTCTGCACAGGAACAGGTTTGACGTAGGGATGTTGCACCGCAATGCCTCTTCCAGAGAATTTTTCTGTTAAAGTATCTTCACTAAATCGACGGCTGCAAGACCTGCTAACTGGCTAATCCTTGGCGACTAATTAGCCTGGCTAAAACCGTTTTAGGGTTAACTTACTTGAGGTGTGAATGCGGTGATGAATAACCCCACCCCGGCCCAAATGGTTGAGCATCTGCGGCGAGCTAACCAGGTCGCTCAGGCGGCTTTAGCTCAGGGGCATCATCCCTTTGGGGCGATTTTGGTGGCCCCCGACCACCGTACCGTGCTGTTGGAGCAGGGCAACGTAGACGCGGTCAACCACGCCGAATCGACTCTGATGCGGCGCGCCCATGCCGAGTTTGAGCCTACTTTTTTGTGGGGCTGCACGCTTTACACAACGGTTGAACCCTGCGTCATGTGTGCCGGGGCGCAGTACTGGGCCAATGTAGGGCGGTTGGTTTACGGCCTTGCGGAACGGCAGTTGCTCTTGCTAACGGGCAACCACGCGGCAAACCCAACGCTGGATGTGCCCTGCCGCTACGTGTTCGACCACGGCCAAAAAGCGATTCAGGTTTGGGGACCGATCGCGGCGGTAGAGGCCGAGATTGTAGCCCTGCACCAGGGATTTTGGCGTTAGCCTACCCAGCACCCCTCTGAGTCTCGCTCTATCCCCACGCGCCGTTAAGTCATGGTTTGTGAACTTATCTAGCGCGATAGAGGCACATTCGCGCTAATTCTGTAAAAATAGATACAGAAATGCTTGACTAGTCCTCTTTAGCAGCGATGAAGAGGGCTGGTCGTCAGCCGTGATTCCTAGAAAGGCGACCTATGACCCCGCAACTTCAGTCTCAATCCGACGCTAAACTTGCTCCTAGTTGGCCCCCGGTTTGCCACATTGCCTACACCCGCGACACCTGGGTAACCTTGGCCAACCTGCCCAGCGAGTATGCTGCCGCCGAGGCCAAGCTGCTCTGTCAAGCCTCGCCCGATACCTGGGTGGCCTGGGTGCCCGACCACGGCGAAACCGTGCTGCACAAAAGCCACTTTTACGTCTAATGTATCCCGATTCTCTAGAAGGTTTAGCGGTAGATTTACCGCCAGACTCGCCCCCAGACTCGCCTATCGACTGGGACGAGCTGTTTGAATACCTGCCCGGCACCCTGGTCGAGCGGGTTGACGAGCCCGGCACCCTCTACGCTATTGAGGGCTATGAGGCTACGATGGTGCCGCCCATCTGGCTTGTGGATGATCCGCGTCCGCGCTACCCCCACGAGCTGCGGATTGTGTCTCGCCAACCGGCGCAGGTATGTACTCTGGCCCAGGCTGAAACCCAGGCTAGAGCGGCGCACCCCGCTTGAGCAGTTTGTCTTGCCAGTTGGGCGAGAGCAGAGGGCATTGGGCTAGCTCAACTGCGGCCGCCCGATCGCTCAGGTCGTGGTGCATGACCTGGTTGGCGCGGGCTACGGTCCACTGGGGGTAGGGGCGATCGCACAGCGTTATTGCCACCCCCGGCTCGACGACACCCTCCTGCAGCACCCGAAAATACCAGCCGCTGCGCCCGTTGGCCTTGACCTGTAGGGCCAGATCGGCAATGCGCCAGCGGCGAGACAGCTTCCAGCAGGGCTGTCGGGGCTGCGAAACCTGCACCCTGGCGCTGCCGATCGCATAGATATCGCCGATGCAGACGTCGGCTTCGGTTTGCCCTGCCACCGTAAAGTTTTCGCCAAAGCCGCCGTAGGGCAGCTCGGATTGGTTGAGGTGCGATCGCCAGTAGGGGTAGTGGTCGGCGCTGTAGGCCAATACGGCTTTATCAACGCCGCCGTGGTTTTTCAGGTCGGCCTGACCGTCGCCCGCCAGATTGGTTGGGCTCAGCCACACCTCCCCCTCGATCGGCTGCTTAAAAAATCCGGTGGTCCAGCGCCGATCCATAGGGTCGGGGGCCGCGTCGGTGCCCAGGGTTTGGGGCAGGCCCACCTGAATGCTGACAAGCTCGGGCATGGTAGTCAAACAATAAGCGACAAAAAAAGAGCGTGTCTTAGCTAAGACACGCTCTCTCTAGAATACGCCTACTGGTTCAAGACATCTCGCTTGTGCTGGGGTGCGGCTGCAATGGCGGCCACCTGCGACCTGAGTTCTTCAGATACGCCCATTTCCTCCAGGGTCAGCATGAGGTCTTCGGCAACGGCGTCAAAATGTTCGCTGCCCAAGCCGTGGTTTTGCACCAGTTCTTTATGGGCTTCGCGCATGTAGCGCCCGTCATAGCGATCGGTGCCGCCAAAGGCGTAGGTCAAAAAGGCTTTTTGATGCGATCGCTGCTTAGCCATATCAACATTGGCAAAGAAGTGTTTGATGCGATCGTCCTGTAAGACCCGCTCATAAAATTTATCGACCGCCAGGTTAACGGCAGAAGCACCACCAAGTTGGTCAAAAAGAGTCGTCATAGTCTGCTCTGGGGTAAGGGATAGTGACTTTAGAGTGCCCTAGCACCAAAAAACATCCCTCCCCCCAGGCATCTTAATCGGGTTCTTTAGTAGCGAATCTGGAGGGTTACCTGAGCCTGTACCGTTTGCTCACCTCCTACCACCGGAGTTGAGGCGTCGTTCTGCACGGCTCCGTACTCGGCCCGGCGCATCATGGGCACCGGCATGGGCGGCGCTGCCCCATTGATTTGAATGCTGACGATCTCCTGCGATCGCAGATTCAGGCTGCCCAGTACCGTGCCTGCCTGGGCCTGGGCGTCTTCTACGGCTTCGCGCAGCGCCTGCTGGCGGGCGGCCTCCAAAGTAGCGTCGTCGGCAATAAAGCTAACGCCGCGAATTTGGTTGGCCCCGGCATTCACCGCGTCATCAATCAGCGACCCTACGCTTTCGGTGGGCATGCGAAAGCTGACGGTGTTGCTGCCGGTGTAGCCAATTACATCCTGGCGACCGTTCTCGTAGTTGTAGCGGGGGCTAAGCTGAATGCCGGTGGTCTCCAGCTTTTCGACCTGGCGCGACCTGAGCAGCTCGACCACCGCCGAGGTGCGCTGAGCTACCTCGCGCTGTACGGCAGCCGCATCGGTGCCCTGCACATCGACCCCCAGCTCCACCCGGGTTTTGGTCGTCTGCACCGACTCCTCACCCTGGCCGGTTACGGTTAGCGTTCTCATGGCAGCCTCCTGGGCGATCGCGGTGGAAGTAAAGACAGGCGCAAAACCCAGACCCGAAACCAGGGTCGCAGACATCACCGCCGCCGCCGCCATTCGTCTGGGGGTAAAAGACTTAATTTTCATGGACCTCACACTCATTGATTAGAAGCTTGTCCATTCACTGTGCCACGGCGATCCCAGGCTGGCGGCGTTGTTACCAATTTCGATACAGAGCACCGAGGCCACTGGGCTTGATAGACTAAAACCATGGTTGCAGGGTGCTAATGCCAGCCGCTTTGAACTTGGCCATGGAAACTGATCGCACAGCACACGACAGTCTATATTTAGCATTGGCGATCGCAACTCAGTGTCGGCTAGCAACTGCCGATCTCAAGTTCTTTAATGCTCTCGCCAATAGCCACTACGCTGACCAGATGTGCTGGGTAGAGGCGATCAAATCCTGAATCTTACAAATAGGCCACCGTTACCCCAGTGCCACCGTCGGCCTGGGCGGCGGGCTCGAACCGCTGCACCTGGGGATGGCGCTTGAGGTAATCGTGTACCCCGGCTTTGAGCTTACCGGTGCCGTGGCCGTGGATGATCCACAGGGCACCGCTGCCCCTGGCAATGGCCTCCTCCAGCACCGACTCCGACTCCGCCACCCGCATGCCGCGCAGGTCAATGGTGTTGCGGCTGGTGCGAATGGCTGGGGCCGGGGGCGCAGCCTGGGCGGCGGGCACAGTGTCAACAGGTTTAGCCTTGACGGGCACCTCAGCCTTTTCGCCCCGCAGCGACTCGATATCGGCCAGGCTGACGGTGGTTTTCATTAGCCCAAAGCGGACGGTAATACGGTGGTCGTCGTCCGGGGCGGTGAGCACCTCGGCGGTTTGGCCCAGGCTGGGAATGCGTACGCGATCGCCCACCGTCGGTCGGTAGCCCGGCTTTGTCGGCGCAGGGGCCGCCGCTGGCAGATGAGCTTGAGCGATCGCATCGACGGCCTCGGTGGCCCGCTGGGCATCTTGAGCCGTAGCATCGCCCTTCTGTAGCCGTCGAATGACCTTGGCAATGTCGCGCTTGGCGTCGGCGATCGCCGCCTGCACTGCGGCCTGCTGCTGAAGCTTGAGCTCCTGCTCGCGATCGCGCAGCAGATCGGCCCGGTGCTGCACCTCGTCATGGAGCTTTTCGGTCGCCGCCAGTAGCTCTGCCGCCGCCTGCGATCGCGCCTCCTGATCGCGGCGCTGGGCCTCTAGCCCGGCAATCACCTGGTTGACATCATTTTGAGACCCCACCCCCATCAGGGCGGTGGCCTCATCGACAACCGTTGTATCAAGGCCCAAACGCCGCGCGATTGCCAGCGCATTCGATCGCCCCGGAATGCCCCACAGCAGCCGGTAAGTCGGCGACAGCGTGGTTTCGTCAAACTCCACCGAGGCGTTCTCAAACCGCGCATCCTGATACTTCAGCGCCTTCAGCTCGCCGTAGTGGGTGGTGGCCATCGTCAACTGAGCCCGATTGGCCAGGTGCTTAAGCAGCGCGATCGCCAGCGCCGTTCCCTCGCTGGGGTCGGTGCCCGCGCCTACTTCGTCGAGCAGGACGAGGGCGTTGGTGGGTGGATGGGTAGGCGGGTGGATGGGGGGATGAGGGGATGAGGGGGTGAGGGGATGGGGGGATGAGGGAGATGAACCCTGGTCGCGTGCCGCAGCCGCCGCAGCCGCGACTCCCTCACCGACCTCACCGACCTCACCGACCTCACCGACCTCACCGACCTCACCGACCTCACCTACCTCATCTACCTCATCTACCTCACCCTCTCCACTCCCCAATGCCGCCAAAATCCGCCCAATCCGGCGAATATGGCCCGAAAACGTGGACAAGCTCTGCTCGATCGACTGCTCGTCGCCGATGTCGGCCAGCACCTGCTCAAACCAGGGCAGCTCCACCGGCTCGCGGGCGGGAATGTAAAGGCCGACGCGGGCCATCAGCGCCGCCAGGCCCAGGGTTTTGAGGGTGACGGTTTTGCCGCCGGTATTGGGGCCGGTAATGGCCACTACCCGCAGGTCGGGGCGAATTAGCAGGTTAATCGGCACCACTTCGGGTCCTTGCTCGTGGCGCTGCTGCCACACCAGCAGGGGGTGACGCAGCTGGCGCAGGGTGGTTTGCTCGTGGGGCTCGGTAAAGCGGGGCGGGTTGGCCCCCAGCCAGAGCGAGTAGCGGGCGCGGGCGTGGGCCAGGTCCAGCTCGGTGACGATCGCGAGCAGCGCCGCCAGGTCGTCGTAAACCAACGCCACCGCATCGCTGAGCTGGCGCAGAATAACTTCTTCCTCGGTTTTTTCCTGGCGCTGTAGCTGGCGCAGGCGGTTGCCCAGCTCGACCACCGCCTGGGGCTCAATGTAAAGGGTGGCCCCGCTGGCCGAGGCGTCGTGCACAATGCCGGGTACGGCATCTTTTTGAGGCGCTTTGACGGGCAGCACAAAGCGATCGCCCCGCTGGGTTATCAGCGGCTCCTGCATGGCTCCGGCCTGGCGCTGCAAAATGCGCTGCAGCCGCTGCTGAATATCCTGGCGGGTTGACTTGATGCGATCGCGAATGCCCCCCAGCTTGGGGCTGGCCCGGTCGGTCACATCGCCGCGATCGTCGATGCAGTGGTAGATTTGCTGCTCCAGGTCGGGGTGAGTGCTCAGGTCGGCCACCAGCGCCTGCAGCACCGGCAGGTCTTCCGGTGGCTGACTATCGATGGTGCGGCGCAGCTGACGGGCACCGTTGAGGGTGGTGGCGATCGCCAGCAGTTCCTCGCCGCTTAGCAATCCCTGGCGATAGGCCCGCTCCACCGCCGCGCCCACATCGCGAATGCCACCAAAGTTGAGGCCGCTATTGTGTTCCTCCAGCCAATAGGCCTCCTGGGTTTGAGCCAGCAGCGCCTGACTGGCCGCCTGACTAGCCGGAGCCAGCAGCGCCTGGGCCGCCAGCGTGCCCATTTTGGTTGCAGCAAAGGTTGACAGGTGCTGGCACAGCCGAGGCCATTCCAGCAGGTTCAGGGTTTCTTGGTGAATCAACGACAGCTCAGACAGAAGAATACGCTCATTTAGGCAGATACATCCTTTTAGTATAAAGAACTCAGCCTGTAGAACGCCCCCTCGCTCGTCCAAAGAGCCCATCCCGTTTCCGTGATTCAACTGATTTGCCCTGTAACATAGCCGAGTAAAATCTGAGTCCTAATTTCGGTAAAGATACTCAACCTCTTCACCAGGCCAGTTGTTAAGCCCTCCTCAACAATGGCCCACCCGCACCAAGCAACGGGCACTCTAGATACTGAAGTAACGCACACTACAACAACAGCTGTGTCTGCTGACCCCAAGCGCCGCCAAGTCGCCATCTCAGATCACCCTTTAGGCCTTTGCTCCACTCGCCCTCAATTCCTCATACCCTCATCAATACTCACCTATCCCGGTTCCCGAATCTGTGCTTGAAAACGATCTGATCAACGCCGCTGCCTTAATGGCAACCATTGATCCCTCGCCCCTCAGCGTGGACGCAGAGAACTCTTTGCACCGGGTGATCAAAGCGATGGGGCAGGCCGCCAAAACCTATGCGCTGGTCTATTGCAGCGGCGCTTTATCGGGAATATTCAGCTACGACAATGCCGCCCAGGCCGCCACACATCAGGTCGACTTTAGCCAAACCTCAGTCGCCCTCTGGATGACCCCTATCGCCTGGCTGCGTCCCCTCAAGACCTTCCCGTCCTGGCCCCAGGGCTTTAGCCGCCTCCACCCCGAGCAGCCCTACCTACCCGTAGTCGATCAGGCCCAACACTGGCTCGGGCTGCTGACCCCAGACGGCTTCTGTACCCTCCCCAAAAGTGCCGAAACAGTATCAACTAGCCGAGCAGAACTCACCGCCTGCCACTTCTCCGTCGCCCTGTTTCAGCAGCAGCAAGAGCGGTTGGCGCTGGCGCTCCAGGGTGCCCAAATGGGCACCTGGGACTGGGACTTATCCCAGGGAACCATTGTGATTTCAGATGAGCAAGAGCGCTTATTGGGGCTAGCCCCAGGCGAGTTTGACGGCAGCTACGACACCCTCTTTACCCACCTGCACCACGACGATCAGGCTACCGTACACCAGGCTCTACAGAAGTCGATTCAGCTCAAACAGCGCTACGGGGTCGAGTTTCGAGTGCTGCACCGCAGTGGTCAGACCCGCTGGCTGTCGGCTCGGGGCCAGGTGTTTGATGACGGCGAACACGCTCCCCGACTGGCTGGAGTCACCCTCGACATCTCTGACCAAAAGCGGGCCGAGGCCGAAACCAAGCTCCAGTCGCAGCGGGAGCGGCTGGTCGCCGAAATTGCCCAGCGCATTCGGCATCTACTCGATTTAGACAGCATTTTGGCCCAAACCGTGACCTCGGTGCAAACCTTCATCGAGGCCGATCGCGTCATTGTGATCCAGTGCGGGGCCGATATGAGCGGCGAGGTCATTCAGGAATCACAGTCTGGAGCCTACCCACCCATGCTGGGCTGGGCGCTGCGCGATCCCTGGTCGGTGGGTGAGACGTTTTTGGCCCACTACCGGGCCGGGCGCGGGCTGGCCGTCGAGAACGTTTATACCCAAAATTTGCCCCCCAGCCAGCTAGCGTTTCTAGAATACTTTCAAATTCAGGCCGAAATAGTAGTGCCCCTGCTGGAGGATCAGACCCTGTGGGGGCTGCTGATCGCCCACCAGTGCCGATCGCCGCGAGCCTGGCGCACCTCCGATGTGCGGCTGCTGCAAAACCTGGCCACCCAGGTGGGCATCGCCATTCAGCAGGCCAGAATGCACCGCGAGCTAACGCTGGCCAATCAGCGGCTCAAGCGTATGGCCTATCTGGATGGCCTCACCCAGGTCGCCAATCGCCGTCGCTTTGAGCAGTATCTCGACCGAGAGTGGCGGCGTATGGGCCGAGAGAATGGCCCACTTTCGCTGATCATGGCGGATATCGACAGCTTTAAGGGCTTTAACGATTGCTATGGTCACCAGGCAGGCGACAACTGCCTGCGGCTGGTGGCCCGCCTGCTCAACCGAGCCGCCAAACGCCCCGGTGACCTGGTCGCTCGCTACGGCGGCGAAGAATTTGTGCTGGTGCTGCCCAACACCGACTTAACGGGAGCCGAAACCGTAGCCGAAGACATTCGCCTGCTAATTCGCGGTCATCGGATTGCCCACGAAGGGTCGGCGGTGGCCAAGATAGTGACCATGAGTTTTGGCGTCGCCAGCGCCCTACCTGCCGTTGGCGGCAGCCCCGCCGACCTGGTTAAGCGGGCCGACGATGCCCTTTACACCGCTAAGCACCAGGGCCGCGACCAGGTTAGGGTGGATGGGGAGCCGATATCGACTCTGGGCGGCAGTGAGGCCGACTAACCAATGGGACCGGCCAACATCTGTACCCCCCAGTCGTAGCCCAACAAAATGTAGCCTGGCAAAATGTAGCCTGCCAAAATGTAAAAGCGCAATAAACGCTGCTCTCAAGCTATTTTCAGCTCTTTGAGTTCTAATGATAGCGGTGGCCAGTTCGCTTAGGACCTTGGGTAAGCGCCAGTAGCGAAGACTCGGGTAGCAAACTGGCGTATAGCCATCGCTCCAGCAACTTCGGATTGTCCTATCGGATTGTCCTAAACGTCCTGGCGCTGGCTGTACAAAAGCTGCCTTCGACCGTCGGCACGCCCGGTTTTTATCCAGACCGGCCCGGTAATCGTATTACCAATGCTGTTTTACTGATATAAATTTCATGGTTCAGTCTCCCCCATCTCCTGCCGCTACCGTTACCCCCTTTGACCAGCGCCTCGACCATCCCCTGACTAAGCTGCCGATTAGCGTGCTGCAAATCAATTTGGGCCGCAGGTGTAACCTGGCCTGTACCCACTGCCACGTCGAGGCTGGCCCCAACCGCACCGAAGAGCTTTCCCCCGCCGTGACCGATCAGCTAATCGAGCTGATGCGCCGGTTTCCACAAATTACCACTGTCGATTTGACCGGCGGTGCTCCTGAGATGAACTACGGCTTTCGCCCCCTGGTTGAGGCGGCGCGCGAGCTGGGAAAGACGGTCATGGTGCGATCGAACCTGACCATTTTTTTTGCGCCGGGCTTTGCAGATCTGCCCGAGTACTTTGCCCGCCATCAGGTGCAGGTGGTGGCCTCGCTGCCCTGCTACCTGGAAGACAATGTTGATAAGCAGCGGGGATCTGGTGTCTACAGCGAGTCAATTCGGGCTTTGCAGCGGCTCAATCAGCTGGGCTACGGCCACAACCCGGCCCTGGGCCTAGACCTGGTATATAACCCGCCTGTACCCCGCAGCGCTGAGTTTTCGCTCACCCCCAGCCAGGCCGGGCTACAGAGCGATTATGAGCAGTATTTGCGATCGCACTTTGGCATTGTCTTTAACCACCTCTACACCATCACCAACCTGCCCATTGGTCGGGTGAAGCAGTACCTGCAGGGCAAAGACCTCTACTGGCCCTACCTGCGCTTTTTGGCCGACCACCACAACCCCGCCACCGTACCCAGCCTGATGTGTCGCAACCAGCTCTCGGTCGACTACGACGGCATTCTCTACGACTGCGACTTCAACCAAATGGAGGCTGTCCCCTCCCTATCGTCTAGCGGTCAGCCCCTAACCGTAGCCGATCTGCTGGCGGCTAACTCGCTCGACTTGATTGCGGAGGTACAGACGCGCCCCTTCTGCTACGGCTGCACGGCTGGGGCCGGGTCGAGCTGCGGCGGGGCGTTGACTTAGCCTGTTCTTGGGGCGGGCGTGGCAGCGCCAATGGGAGAGTTGTAGCCAGACTTGACGACAGGCCCTCACCTGTTGCTTGGGTCGGGCGTGGCAGCGCTAATGCGAGAGCTGTGGCCAGACTTGACGACACGCCCTAGAACCCTTACAGCGTGGGGAAATCGGCGGCCAGACTGGCCCCCTCTAAACCCAGAGCAGAGGCATATTTTTGAATAAAGGCGCGAATGTAAAACGGCTCTGGCAGCTGTTTCAAATTGCCGGTCTCAATCGCTTTGAGAGTGTAGGGCTGAATGTAGGTTTGCTGATAGATGTCGTCTAGCGACAGAGCTTTTTCCTGGCGAATCTGCTGCAGGTAGGCCCCAACTTTTTGCAGGCTAGCCTGCTGGATAGCGGCAAAATCGGCCCTGGCCTGCAGCTTTTTGGCCAGGGTTTCGTGAATGTAGTGGCGCTGGTCAGAAAAGCGGGCCGAGGGAGCTGAGGCTGCCCCCGTCTGAGGCCGAGCCGAAATGGCGTCGGGCCGAGGCTGAGCGGTGACGCGCTGGGGGGTAGATGGGGCCGGTCGAGGCGTCGCTGCTTCGAGGGTAAACCCCTCAGACTCACTGTCTTGCAGGCGCTGGTCGAGGCGGTAGCGATTGAGCAGGCCCAGGGCTACCAGGGTTGTTACCGGCAGAGTTGCGACCGCCACCTGCTGCGCCGCTATGGATATAGCGGCTGTCGCGCCTGCCCCCAAAATCAGAGCATACTCTGAGGAGGGTGGCAGCTTAGAGCCCGAAAATTGAGGAGTCTTCATAGCATCTTCAGGGAGTTTCTATGGTTTACCTTTTCGGCAAGGGCAACCCTGCGTCCGGAAGGAGCGGCTAAAGTTCTCTCGCTGGGGTGCAGCGATCGCACAGCCAGCCTTGCTAGCGGGGCCACAGCCGAGAGGCTGCCCCCGGTCGCCCCAGGTAGTGGGGGCGCAGGTATTGCCAGGCCATTAAAAACCAGCGCCGCGCCGCCTGGCTGGATGGGCCTCGGTAGCGGCAGAGGACGCCAGTTTGCAGGCGAGTAACACCGGTATCGCCAGGTTGATCGGAGGGCCAGAGCTGGCGGAGAGCTTCGATATGGGATGTGTCGGGGCTATAGCCGAGCAGGGCAAAACTGCCCACCACCGGGTGCCCAGCCAGGCCGTTAGGGCTATGTAGAGGAGCGCTGCCGCCGCCCAGCTGCTGGCGATCGCACCACAGAGGCCGGTCATCTTGCCAGACTTCGAGCTGCGATCGCCACTCGCCCCGCTCAAAGGTTTCGCCCCGAGCGCTGCGACCAAAGCGAGTGATCTCCCAGCCGACCCAGATCGCCCCTGGGGCCAGGTTTACCCGCAGCTGCTGCCGGTAGTGGGCCTGGTTAAACACAATGGTTTCCTGGGGCATCCACTCCAGGCAGCTGCTGGGGGCCAGGGTGATTTCAACCGTCTGGCTAGACGGCGACTCGGGGCCGCTGCCGTAGACTTTGCTGGCAGCAGCCGTGGTGATCAACACCTGGGCGCGCGGCGCAGCGGCGAGCTGCACCTCTAAACCATCGCCCCCGACCAGCCCCCCGGCGGTGTGCACCAGCACGCTGTGGCACAGCCCCTCGCCCTCAGGGTAGAGGGGGCGCTGCACTCGCAAGGGCGCGCGGGTATAGGTTTGGGTGGGTATACACCGACCCGCCTCGACAGCGTAGCTGAGGCGGGCGATACCGAGCCAGCCAGCCTGATTCGGCAGCGATGTTGACGACGGCACCATAGTCATCTAGCGCGGGTAGCTCTCGGGTACCGAAAACTCTGAGCGCCCCGCCTGCATCCGCAGGTTTTGGCAGCGAATTAGCTCGTTGACGGTCAGCACCCGTCGCCCCTCCAGCGGCGGTACAGCCTCAATGGCGCGAATTAGGGCGGTGGCGGCCTCGGCCTGGTCGTAGCCGCGTCGCTGGGCCACCTGCACCGCTTTGTCGTCAGCGGCAATATCGGTTTGGGGGCCGGTCACCCCTCGCCAAACTTGCCAGCCCGCCAGGGCGGTGACTCCGGCGGCGGCTACGACCCCCACCGCATCGGCCTGCAGCAGCTCAACCACGCCCCCCGCCAGCCCGGCCCCCGCCAAAGCCTGGTACCAGTTGGGCTTGAGCACGTTGGCCAGGGTGACCCAGCAGACGGTGCGCAAAAACAGCAGGTCGCGATCGCTGACCGCCAGCTGATGCCACAGATCAAGGTTAATGGAGACCGCGTGGGCCTGCTGCCAGGGGCGCGGAAACTCGGCCTTGATCACGCTCAGCTGGCGATCGTTGAGCATGAGCTTGGTTTTCATGCGGGCCGAGGCGGGCATTAGCTCCCGCAGTCGGCTAATTTCTGCGTTGGGGTTAACCACGGCCTACCCTTTCCAAAACCACCCCTAAGCCTACCATTTCTAATCGCTAGAATGGCGCATAGGTAAGGGGCAGAGCGATCGCCGCCGCCGCTCAGCGCAGCCCTAGCCAGCTAAAAAAGGTCTGGCCCGTAACCAGCTCTAGCAGCAGCAGCGCCACAAAGCCCACCATGGCAAACCGCCCGTTGATGCGCTCGGCATAGCGGGTCCAGCCAAAAGCAGGGGCGGGCTCGGCGGCTGCGGTCGCATTTGGGTCTAGCTGAGCGGAGGAAGCAGGATCCGAGGTCATAGACAATGGGAGAATTTCACTGAACACCTATGAGAAGTTTACCTGCAAACATCTACAAACGTCTGAGCCAAAGTCTTTTACCTATGAATCCTTACGGACTTTAAAACCTTCTTTGAGATAGTCTTTGATTGCCTCAGCTAGTTTTTCATCGACAGTCGGTTTCTTAGGTGGCGGTGGAAACAGAGTCGAATTGGTCCACAAAATGAAGACCACAATAAGAATGATAATAGGGTCCATAGGTTTGGCTGTGACTTGGTTTCAGGGATCCAATCGGGCAGACTGCGATTTAATATCTACAGAGCACCGAGACATCTTTAGCTACAGGGAGGCCGCAGTCGATTTCGGAAATGAGTTGCCCAAACTATATCGAAAGATCTAAAAATAGAACGCCAAATTGGCAATTTTTTTTGGCTAAATAACAGTTTTCTAGTGTTGTTCTACAGCAGGATAGTTTCTGACCAATCGCTTAGCGCTGAGCAGAGCTGCATTTTTAGGGGCGAACCAAGGACCAGATAGAAAGCCAAGTCTAGGCGGGACGGGGTAGCCGCAGGCTTATGTGGCTGGTGGGGTTGGTGCCAGGGCCGAGTCGTTCTAACGTGCCGCCCAAATGGGGCACCAGACGAGCCGCCACCTGGTAGCGAAACTCGGGCGATAGAGCAGCTACGGCTGGGGTTTGGGCCTCGCCGGGGTTGGCCCCCAGGTGAATGACAACGGTGCTGGCGGCGGCATCGTCGGCGACGGTGAGGCTAATTTGGGGGCTGCCCTGGGCCAGGGCGGCTTCGATCAGCATGACCAGCACCTGCTCTAGCCAGGCGGCATCGGTCTGAACGCTCAGGCTGGCCTCAACGGGGCCCAGGCTAAAGCGGCAGTGGCGGTTGATGCACTGCATTTCAATCAGGCGCTGTACACGGGTGAGCAATGGCTCTAGCAGAGTAGGTTGAGGCCGAGGCTGCAGGGTGCCGATGTCGAGCTTAGAGAGCGTAATCAGCAGGTCCAGGTTTTTGAGCACCGTCTGAATGGCCTGGTTGGCCTGGGCGATAAACTCGCGCTCTTCGGCGGGGTCTTCGCACAGGTCTTCGAGAATGAGCTGGTGCAGGCTGATGATTTGGTTGATGGGCGACCGAAGCTCGTGGGAGGCAGTGCCCAAGAAAGCCGCCTGATGCTGGGCCTGGTGTAGCAGGCGATCGTAGGCCAGCTGCAGGGTCGCCAGATCGGTGAAGTCTTTGCCCTGAGGATAATTCATGGCTGTGGGGGAGGAGGGGGTGTTCAAGTCAGACCAAAATTCAAAGTTCAAAGTTAGGGGCTGGGCAGGGCTACTGCGCCCGATCGCAGTATTTCCCAGCCCCCTTTCTGCCAGCGGGCTACGGTAGAGGGCCGCCCGGAGCCCTGGGGCTGGTCGTCGGGGGGCAGTTCACCGCCGATCGCGCCATAAATCTCGGCCTGGGCGGCGACGGCGAGCGTGAAAACCTGGGGAAAGCTGGCGGCGATCGCCCTCATGGTTTCGAGGGGGGGCTGGCCAGAGCGATTGGCGCTGGTGGTGGCCAGGGGGCCGGTGTGGCCCAGCAGATGCCGCGCCAGGGGATGGTCGGGCACTCGCAGGCCAATGGTGCCGGTATTCTGCGGGTTCATGGCGGCGGGCAGGCGGCGGGAGGCGGGCAGCACCAGGGTGAGGGCACCGGGCCAGTACTGGGCGGCGATCGCGCTCCACTGAGCTAGTTCGTCGTCGGTGCCGGTCATGTAGGGCAGCAGGTCGTCTAGACTGGCCCCCATCAAAATCAGGGGTTTGTCGGGGCTGCGCTCTTTGGCGGTGTAAATGCGATCGCCCGCCTCGGGCTGCGCCGCCAGCGCCGGGACTGTATCGGTCGGAAAGCTGACCAGCTCTCCAGCTCGCACCGCCGTAACCAGTTCTGTCAAAGATACTTCAGGCATAGGTTGAACTATAGAGCAATTTTCCGACGGGCTGTAACCCGTACCAAAGGCGGGTAGCATCTCCCCTCAGCGATCGCCTGCCGCAGCTCCACAATGAAAGCTGTTGTCCCAGCTTGCCCCCATGAATTCTATCCACGACCGCGATCGCAGCGCTGTCGCCCTCAATGCTAGAGGCTGTAGCCTGTGCGAACAGAACCAGTTTGCCCAGGCCCTCGACAGCTTTGATCAGGCTCTGGCCCTCGATCGCACCTACTGCACCGCCTGGAACAACCGCGCCAACGCCCTCTGTGGCCTCAACCGGCAGGCCGAGGCCCTGGCCGCCTACGATCGCGCCGTCGCCCTCAACCCCCAGTACCACCAGGCCTGGTTTAACCGGGGCAAGCTGCTGGCCGACATGGGGGCCTACGGCAACGCGGTAGAGTCTTACGATCGCGCGATCGCCCTGGTCGCCGCCCCCCTTTACCTGCACGCCAGGGCAGACATCTGGGTGAAAAAGCGGCTCGTTGCCACAGTGTAGCCCTGTGGCCAAAAACCAAATTAGGAAATCTCCCCGGCCTGGAACCTTCAGGCCGGGGAGATTTTTAGCAATTGACAGGGCTCAGGTTGAGCCGCAACGGGTTAGGCTGCGTCCCACTTGCGGTTCAGGGTAGTGCCATGTACCCGGTAGGTTTTGTTGGTGGGGCCATTCTCCTGGTGGTCCATAATTTGACCCCAGGGATTCCAGGCGAGTCCAGTTTTGGCCCAGGCCTGAATGCGCACATTGGCGGCATCACCCGGCAGGTTGAGCTGGTAGGTATACCCAGCGGTTTGGTTACCCGATTGCCACTGGCGGGCTACGGTGTAATTGCCGTTGGCGTCGGTTTCCTGCCAGGTAATGTCAAACTTGGCGACATAGCCGCCGCTGTGGCGCACGCTCACAAACCCGTTGTTGAACTGACGACACTCAGTTTCAAAGTAGCGGGTAGTGTAGCCCATAGTGGCGAGCGCGTTGTTTTTCAGAAATGCCACAGTATAAGCGATCGGGGTGCCGGGGTTGTCTTGGCGGTAGGCGGCCCCATCTCGAATGATGGAGCTGAGCTGGTCGATATCGTTGGGGTTGGCAATGCGGGCGGCCACGGTTGGGTTACCGCCCAGGGTGACAACCGTAAAGGTTGAGTTGCGAATAATTCGCTCGTAGTCGGCCTTGAGATTGCCTGCGGCGGTACCGCCACCGCTCATGGCGTAGGAGAATGCACCCTCTGCATTAACGCTGGTTTCGTTAGCGCTGGTTTCCATCCGCACCAAGATCATGCGGCCATAGTCTACAGAGCGCACATAGGCGGGGGGCGCACTGGCGCTCATCAGCTGCTGAAGCTGGCTGAGGCTGGTTTCGGGAGCAAACACCTCCGCTGGTTGAGCAGGCGGATCCATTGTGACTGTATAGAACACCTGCTTGTACAGCGCCACGTAGACTGAAGACTCTTGCTTGTGGCTGGCCTTGAGCTGAGCAGACACCTGGTTGCTGGCCCAGTTGGCGCTAAAGCCCAGCTCTAGGGCTGCCTGCTCCGAGGAGAAAGCCTTCTTAATCGATAGGTTCGACTTCGAGACATTCACATAGCCCTCGGCCCGCGACTGTTCGTTCCAAACCTTAAGCACCTCATCGATGGCGGTGGCTACGCTGGAGTTGGTGGGGCTTTGCACAACTTTGGTGCCCTGGCTGCCCAAGCCCGGTAGGTCAACGCGCAGGGTGACAGGGTTGCGAGCTACCGCAGCTGGATCGGGGCGGCCCTCAGCCAGGTTTTGGTTGGCCAGCACCAGTGCCCCAGGAAAGACCACCCCAGAAGTGGGGTTGACGATCGCGATATCTTGCAGGTCGCCCGTGAGAGACCGCTCCCGTTTGGTGCAGATGACAATAGCGTTGGGGTTGGCGGTTTTGGGTGCAGGCAGGGCTTCGGTGCTGCCGTTGGCCGGCAGGCTGAGCAACCGACGAGGATCGTAGTTTAGGCTTTGTACGAACTCATTGATAGCAGCTGGAGTGGTTAAGGTTTGCATTGGAATCTCCTAATGGGGGTGAATGGTAGGAGAGCCGTAGACGCACGATTGTTCGTACGGGGGGCTCTGTCGCAAACCACCGCAGCGGCTTGCTATAGAGAACAACAGCCCCCCTATCTACCATTCCTTGCCCCACTCCGTGATACTACGGAAGCTTCTTTGTGACCCAAATCAACGGCAATTCCTGAGTCAACCACTACACCAATCCTCGCTTACCCACCTCTAAACTCAACCAGCGACACTCTCACCCGCTGCGAGCCGATTGCCGTAGCAGGCGTTGAGAGCTATGAAGGCGATCGCGCCTCCGTTCCACCCCAGGTTAGCCCTATACTAGTGGCATTCCTAAACGTCGGATAACGCCGTTTGGAATCCCGCTCGGGCTGCCTCAGAACCCGTTTTCTGTACCCTCCCTGGGTTAACTCTCATGCGTGCTCGCCGTCGCCGTCAGGTCAACTCTCAGATTCCCGAAGTCAACCTCGTCCCCATGATGGACGTGCTGATGACGGTGCTGACTTTTTTCATCATTATTTCGATGAGTCTGACCGGACAGCAGTTGCTCAACGTGCGCCTGCCCCAGTCGGTATCGGGCGATGGCACGGTCGAAGAGCCCCAAATTGTGCCGGTCGATGCCCTGGTGGTGGGTCTGGATAAAGACGGCAATATGCTGCTAGACAACGAGATCATTACCTTTACCCAGCTCAGCCAGCAGGTACGCACCTACTTCGCTCAAAACCCCAACGGCAAGCTGGTGCTCAAGGCCGATCGCGAGCTGACCTACAGCCAGGTTTCGGGCCTGCTGACCGACCTGCGGGCGATCGGCGGCAACCGGGTCTCACTGGCGGTAGAGTAGCTGGCGGTAGAGTAGCTGACGGTAGAGTTCATGGTGCATCGCTGCCCGGATGCACCCTACGACTGCCGTGATTCCAGCACCCCTTCGGCCTCGTTGGCGATCTGCCGCAGAGCATCGAGCACGGGCTCAGGGGCCGTCTGCCACAGGCCGCGCTGATGGGCCTCTAGCAGTCGTTCGGCCATATCGCGCAGCGCCCAGGGGTTGGCCTTCTGCACAAAAGCTTGAACGTTTGGATCCAGCACGTAGGCCTGGGCCACCCCCTCATACATGTGGTCGGCGACGCAGCGGGTGGTGGCGTCGTAGGCGAACAGGTAATCGACGGTGGCGGCCATTTCAAAAGCCCCCTTGTAGCCGTGGCGCATCACCCCCTCGATCCACTTGGGGTTGACCACGCGGGAGCGGTAGACTTTGGCAATTTCAGCGGCCAGCGATCGCACCTTGGGCTTGGCCATTACCGCATTGTCGCCAAAGTAAGTGGCGGGCTGCTGGCCCTGGAGCGTGCGGGCCGCCACCGTCATCCCCCCCTGAAACTGGTAGTAGTCGTCAGAGTCGAGCAGGTCGTGCTCGCGGTTGTCCTGGTTGTGCAGCACCACCTGCAAGTGCCTGAGCCGCTGCTCAAAGGCCTCGGGCACAGCGTGGCCCTGGGCGCTGCGGCCGTAGGCGTAGCCGCTCCAGTTCAGGTAGGCGCGGGCCAGGTCTTCGTCGGTGGTCCAGTTTTGCGATTCGATCAGCCCCTGCAGCCCGGCCCCGTAGGCCCCCGGCTTAGAGCCAAAAATCCGGTAGCGCGATCGCTGCTCCGCCTGCTCTGCGGTGAACCCCTGCCGCTGCCAATCCTCGCTCTCCTGCCGCACCCGATGGGCCAGAGGATTTTGCTCCGGTGGTTCCTCCAGGGCCGCCACCGCCGCCACCGCCTGGTCAAACAGGTCAATCAAGTTGGGGAACGCGTCCCTAAAAAAGCCCGAAATGCGCAGGGTGACATCCACCCTGGGTCGCCCCAGCGCTGTCAGCGGCAGAATTTCAAAATCCACCACCCGCCGCGAGGGGCCATCCCACACCGGGCGCACCCCCATCAGCGCCAGGGCTTCTGCCAGATCGTCGCCCCCGGTGCGCATAGTCGAGGTGCCCCATACCGACAGACCCAGGGTTTGAGGATACTCGCCGTGGTCCTGGGTGTACTGCTCGATCAGCACTTCCGCCGCCCGTCGTCCCACATCCCAGGCGCTCTCGGTGGGGATGGCGCGAATATCTACCGAGAAAAAGTTGCGACCCGTGGGCAGTACGTCGGGTCGGTTGCGGGTGGGCGCTCCCGCCGGGCCGCTGGGCACGTAGCGTCCGTCGAGGCCCTTGAGCAGGTTGGCGATTTCGTCGGTGGTGCGCGTCAGGGCGGGGGTGAGGGTGTGCTGAATCCAGTGGAGTTCACCCCGTAATCCTGGGTTCTCCCATGAGATGAGTTTGGCCCTCACCCCCGGCCCCTCTCCCGAGAGGAGAGGGGAGCTAGAGCCAATTCCGGTTCCTTCTCCCCCTGGGAGAGGGCTAGGGTGAGGGTGGCTCGGTGCAGTGATTTCTGCTAATAACTCCTCTACCAGCCGAGCGGCCTCCTCTTCCAGCGCCTCGATTGCATCTCCGACAATGCGGCAGTTGGCCAAGGCAGTGAAAGGCTCCCCTGGGTCAGCGGTAAGGGGGTCGAAGTCGAGGCCCCAGGATTCTGCGATGGCGCGGGTCAGCCCCTGGCGACCGGGGCCGGGGTGGCGAGCGATCGCCACGATCAGATCCCGCCGCTGGCGACCCTCAGGGCAATGGCCAAAAATGTGCAGCCCATCGCGAATTTGGGCTTCTTTCAAATCGCAGAGATAGGTGTCGAGGGTGGGGAGGAGGGTGGGGAGTGGGGGAGTGGGAAGGTGGGTGGGTAGATGGGTGGATGGGTGGATGGGTGAGGGATTGGGGGCGAGATCGGCGAGGAGGTGGGTTTCGGTGAGCAGGGTGAGGATGCGATCGCCGATTAGCGCCAGTCGAGAGGGATCTAAGCTCTGGGCTTCGTAGTATTCGTCTACCAGGCCTTCCAGCTTTTCGAGCGGCCCGTAGAGTTCGGCGCGGGTTAAAGGCGGGGTGAGGTGGTCGAGAATCACCGCCTGGGCGCGGCGCTTGGCCTGGGAGCCTTCGCCGGGATCGTTGACGATAAAGGGGTACAGGTGCGGCATGGGGCCGAGCATGGCTTCGGGGTAGCAGTTTTGTGTCAGGCCCACGCCCTTACCGGGCAGCCATTCCAAATTGCCGTGCTTGCCCAGGTGCACGATCGCCTGAGCCCCAAAGCTGTGCCTCAGCCAGGTGTAAAAGGCGAAGTAGTCGTGGGTTGGCTCCAGGTCGGGGGAGTGGTAGTTGAGCGACGGGTCGAGGTCGTAGCCCCGGCTGGGCTGAACGCCGACGAAAATGTTGCCGAGTTGGATGCCAGGAATAGGGGAGCGGTTGGGTGAGGAATTTTGAATTTTGAATTTTGAATTTTGGATTTTCTCCTCATCTCCCCATCTCCTCATCTCCCCATCTCCCCAACGATCTGTCATCCCCGTCCGTACCGCTTCTGGCAGGGTCTCGAAATGCTTCAGGTAATCAGTGATTGAGAGGGACTGGTGGACCTGGCGGAAGTCACGGCCTTCGGGGTCGTTGGTTACCCCAGCGGTGAGCTGTTGAATTAGCGCGTCGCCATCGGTGGGGATGTCGCCAACGCTGTAGCCAGCGGCTTTGAGGGCGCGGAGAACTTCGATCGCGCTCTGGGGGGTATCGAGCCCCACCCCGTTGGCGAGGCGACCATCGCGGTTGGGGTAGTTGGCGAGAATGAGGGCAATGCGGCGATCGCAGATCGGGGTGCGGCGCAGGCTGGCCCACTGGGCGGCCAGGTCGGCCACAAACTCGATGCGATCGGCGACAGGTTCGTAGGTGACCACATCGGTTTCCAGCGCCTCGCTGCGCTGGTTGGCGGCTTTGAACGATACAGCGCGGGTAATAATGCGCCCATCCACCTCGGGCAGGGCCACATTCATGGCAATGTCGCGGGGCGAGAGGCCCAGGCTTTGACTGGTCCAGGCCGCCTCGGTGCCGCCGCTGAGAATGACCTGTAGCACTGGCACATCCAAGCGTTCCCAGAGGGCGAGGTTGGGGCTGGCTCCGTCGAGCTTGGCCACCGAAAAGCTGGTGGTATTCAGCAGCACGTCGATGCCGCTGCCATCCTTAGGCTGCAGCAGATCAACCAGTTCGGCCTGTATGTCAGGGTCTTGCAGCGACGACACAAACACCGGCAGCGGCTCCAGCCCTCGCTCGGCCAGGGCAGCGCAGAGGGCCTCAATGGGGGCGGTATTGCCGGCCAGGTAGTGGGCGCGGTAGAAGAGGAGGCCGACTTTGGAAGATGGGGGGATGGAGAGATGGGGAGACGAGGAAAGGGGTGGAGGGGTGGAGGGGTAGAGGCCGACTTTGGGAATGGGCTGGGGGTCGGGAGGCTGAAATGTGGTGTGAAGGGTGCGATCGCAAATCCACATCAGCCCATTCGCCATATTCTCAACACCGCCTTCGCTGAGGTAGCGCCACAGCTGGTTGGCCACGGTCAGCGGCACGGTCGAGTGGCTGATGAGATCGGGGGCGGGGCGATCGTCGCCGGGCAGCACAATCAGGGCGGCTCCGGTGTCAGCGGCCACCTCGCGCACCACTTCCAGGCCGTAGGGCCAGTAGGCGCGGCCCCCCAGCAGGCGCACTACGATCAGCTGGGCGTGGCGCAGCACGGCGTCGGCGTAGGTGTCGATGGCGAGCTGCTGCTGAAGCTGCAGCAGGCTGGCCACCCGCAGGGCCGGGAAACCGATTGGAAAGCTGGCTCGACTGAGGCTTTGAATATCGGTGTCGGCGGCGGTCAAAAACACCAGCGGTGCCGGGGTTTGCTCGACAAAGATAACGCCCTCGGTATCGGGGGTCCAGCCGCCGGGGGTGGCCGCTAAGCGATGCATGGGCGTTCTCTAAAACAACAAGTAAGGCAACGACAAATCTGAAGGAACTCTAGCGTAAGTCGGGACTGCACCAAAACGAAATGTACGATGGGGTCTATCAAATCTTTTTGCCAAATCCTTTTGTCAAATCCTTAAGGCTTTCTTCCGCCGAACCCCTCGTTCAACCCACCGCAATGGGCGCGTTCAGTCCCAAAATGTAAGGATGCCTAAATCTAAAGACCGTGGCACTGAACAGGCTATGCCCAGGGCCGCCCTGGTTTTGCTGGGGCAGTTTTTGCGTCAGTACAGCCAGCAGCACAAGCTTACCCTGCTCACCGAAGCAGACGCGTCCGCCGTTGACGACGTTAGTTTCTGGTACCTGCGAGGGGCAGATCTGGCGGTGGTGGTGACAGCGCGCCCCCACAAGACCGATCGCGATCGCGCCCTGGTCAGCTTAGTGACCGATGCCGATGCGATCGAGGCCAGGCTGGTGCAGCACGGCCTAGCGCCAGAGCCCCATCCCGGCGGCCCCACCAGCCTGGCGGCCCTGGGCCAGTTTATGCTCGCCTGGGTGCAGGCCTGCGCCGAGGCCAGTACCACCAGCGCCGTCGCCCCGGCCCAAACCGTGATCAATCGGCAGCAGGAGCGCCGTCTGCTGCTCAACCAGGTGATTACCAAAATTCAGGGCAGCCTGGAGCTAACCGAAATTCTCGAAACCACCGTTGCCGAGGTGCGTCGTTTTTTGCAGGCCGATCGCCTGCTGATCTACCAGTTTGACCAGCCCCCAATAACGACCGTCAAGCCGATGGAGGGCGCGGCAGCAGAGCCAAGCGGGCCGTTTGAGAGCGTTGGCTACATTACCTACGAGTCACGCGCCAGCGATCGCCTGCCCTCGGTGCTGCACTACACCGAACAGCTCTGCTTTCAAAAGCATCCCGACTACCCCGATCGCGCCGAGCACTACCGCCAGGGTTTGCCCATCGTCATTGACGATATTACCGACACCTACCGCGACATTCCCTGCATGCTGGCCTTCTTGCAGCAGGTGCAGGTCAAGTCAAAGGCCGTGGCCCCCATTGTGGTGGGGCAAGACCTTTGGGGCCTCTTGATTGTGCACCAGTGCGACAACCAGCGCTGCTGGCACCCCTGGGAAACCGAGTTTTTGCAGCATATTGCCGAGCACCTGGCGATCGCCATCAACCAGGCTCAGCTCTACCAGCGGCTGCAGCAGCAGACCCAAAACCTCGAAGTCTGCGTGGTCGAGCGCACCCAAGACCTGCGCGATGCCCTGGTTGCCGCCGAGGCCGCCAACCGGGCCAAAAGCGAGTTTTTGGCCACCATGAGCCACGAGCTGCGCACCCCTCTGACCTACATCATCGGCATGTCGGCCACCCTGCAGCGCTGGTCGCTGGGCGAGCTGTCTCCCCGCCAGCGCGACTACCTCTCGACAATTCAGGCCAGCGGCGAGCACCTGCTGCGCGTGATCAACGACATTTTAGATGTGTCCAAAATTGAGAATGGCCGCACCGTGCTGGACGTACGGCAGTTTTCTCTCACCTCCCTCTGCCGCCAAAGCGTCGATGCTTTTCGCAACGAGGCGACCCGCAACACCATCGACATCGGACTCGATCTCAAGCTCAGCAATGGCCAGGATACCTTTGTTGCCGACCCGCGCCGGGTGCGGCAGATTCTCGCCAACCTGCTCAGCAATGCCGTCAAGTTTACCCCCGCCAACGGCAAAGTCGTGCTGCGAGTGCGGCGCGAGCAAAACGACGCCGTGTTTCAAATTGAAGACACCGGCATCGGCATTTCACCCACCGCCCAGCCCCTGCTGTTTGAAAAGTTTCAGCAGCTCGAAAGCGTTCGCCAGCGAGAGCACCAGGGCACCGGGCTGGGGCTGGCGTTGACCAAACAGCTAATCGAGCTGCACAGCGGCTCAATCAAGGTGAGTTCTGAGGTGGGGGTGGGCTCTACCTTTACCGTGCGCATTCCGCTGCAGCGATCGGCAGCCCCTCCCGAAGCCGAAGCCCCCACAGCCGAACCCGTGGTCGGACGCATTGTGCTGGTCGAAGATAACGAAGAAACCGCCACCTTGATCTGCGACATGCTGACCGCCGCCGCCTACCAGGTAATCTGGATTGTAGACGGGTCGCGGGTGCTCGACCAGGTGCATCTGCTTCAGCCCGCAGCGGTGATTCTCAGCCTGAGTTTGGCCAGCGCCGACGGCAGCGATATCATTGTCGCCCTGCGCCAGGGGGCAGACCCAATGGAGACCAAAATACTGGCGCTCACCGAGGTAGACGACCCCGACCAGGCCGAGCGCGCCCTCACAGCCGGGGCCGACGACTGCATTGGCAAACCCATTGACCCCCGGCGGCTGCTGTCTAAGGTCAACGCGATCATGACGGCACAGCCATCGGTGAGAATGAACCACTAGTTTATAGCGCCGAGCCCTGGCCCTTGCCGCAACGGCTAGGGCATGATTCGTACCCCCGAAGCGATCGCCATCGCTCTGTTGCGCTAGCTCAATTCAAATTGGAATTTTTGGCTGTTGGATTTGTGCAGGGCCGAAAAAATCGGGTGCTGTTTTTTAGAACAGCACCCGCCTCAAGCCTTTAGCCCGGCGTTACGTTTCTGAATTGGAGGCCTGGCCACCAAAAGCCGGGGTGAGGTAAGCCACCAGTGCGCCAATCAGAAACCCTGCCACGTTGCGGGTGAGGGGCAGCCACTCGCTGGTGCGGGTGACAACGGGGCCAATGCCAAAGGCAAAGAACAAAATTCCCCACAGGGGCGAAAAAATCAGCACCCATTGCCAGGCTAAGACCTGACCAGGCTTGCGCGGGTGAGCGGCAAAGCCGCAGATTACCCCTCCCACAACGGAGGTAATTAGGGTCAGCACCCACTGCTCCTGGGGCAGACCAGGAACGACGTTACAGCCGCCCTGACGCAGGCAGCCCTGAATTGAATCTAAGGCACTGAGGATAGAGTTATCTTCGCCGTTTTCGCGCACAAAGAACTGATTGCCGTAGCGGGTTTGCAGCTCAATCCAAAAGGTGCGGGGCAGCAGGTCGTAGACGGCATCGCCAACGCTAAAGTTGAGCAGGTTGCCACCCCTGGGGTCGGCCACTAGCATAATGCTGCGATCGTCAAGGCCCCAAAAGTCTTTGACGGCGCGACCTGGGGTTTGGTCGTACTGGGTCAGCACCCGCAGCTTCCAGCCGGTTTCGGTTTCGAACTGGTTGAGCTGTGAGTCTAGGTCTTCTTCTTGGCGAGAGCTGAGCGACCGGGCTAGATCGATAATGGCGGTCTGGCTTTCGGGCAGGAGTTCGGGGTTGTCGTAGGCCAGAGCCGGTGCCGCAGGCAGCCAGGCGCAAAGGCTGATGAAACAAATGACCAAAATATTTAGCGCGTTTCTCATACTCACTTGTCGTAAAAACATGAAACTGACCACAACGACAAAGGCAACCCACCGCCAGCCCAAGCTAGATTAAATCCAAGTCCAGAAGCGGAGTTTTGCCGATGGCAAAACTTCAGATTCCGAGCTGGACTCGGTATCAAGCTAATAGTGGAGCGTATTCCTTAATTTAGTCTATACCTTTGTTAACAGTTGTTTACACAACTCTAATATTTCTCTGTCTTTAGAGCAAGACACACCAGTATTTGACTGATGCCAAATCCGAGTCACACAATCCCGATTCGCAACCGAGGCCTCGTAGGGAGCATTGCACTGCAATGCCGACAAACTGGGTGTATACAGATAAGATTTGGCAGGAGCCAATGGTGACGAGTTCTCGCAGCCGGGTATAGGGGTCAAGGTTTTGGGGCTGCGATCGGCCTTGAACCCCATACCTTAAACCCTTGATAACCTGCATCTTTGGTTTGGCGACCCGCTAGCTGGCGGGCAGGTGCAGGCTAAATCGGGCTTCGCCAGCGGGGCTGGGGGCCAGCACCAGGTCACCACCGTGAGCGCGGGCAATCTCACGAGCCAGGCTGAGGCCCAGTCCCAGTCCGTCGGTGGGGCGATCGCGGGCGGTTTTGCCCCGGTAAAAGCGATCGAATAGGCGGCTGGCCTCGGTGGCGGTGAGGGAGGTAGTGGCATTGGCGATGGTGAGCTGCACCTGCGACGGGTGGGGCTGTAGCTGCACGCGTACCCAGCCCTGGGGCTGGTTGTATTTAGCGGCGTTGGTAATCAGATTTTGCACCACCTGCCCCAGCAGATCGCGATCGCCCGCCACCATCACCCCCGGCTCAATCTCGGCACTCACCGCCAGATCGGGGGCCAGCAGCGACAAATCTTCGAGCTGATCCTGCACTAGAGCGCTGAAATCGACGGGCTGGCGCTGAATGCTCATTTGCCCAGCATCGGCCAGCGACAGCAGCAGCAGCTTGCGCACAATGCTGCTGAGCTGGTGCACCTGATCGAGCAGCTGGCCCAGGGTTTGCTGGGCGGCGGAGCCGGTTTCAACCTGCTGCATGGCCCGCTCTAGCTCACCCTGAAGAATGGTGAGGGGGGTTTTGAGCTCGTGGGCGGCGTCGCCGCTGAACCGCGAGGCCTGGTGAAAGCTGCGCTCCAGACGCTCAAGCATGGCGTTAAAGGCGGAGATCAGCGGCGCAAATTCTGGATCGGGATCGGCGGGCAGCCGCTGGTGCAGCCCCTGGGCGGTGACCTGGCTAATGCTTTGACTGAGCTGGCGCACTGGCCGCAGCGCCTGGCCCGCCAGCCCCCAGGCCCCACCGCCGATCGCCAGCAGCAGCCCCGGAATGGTCAGGGCGTAGATGCGGCGCAGGGTTGCCATCTCCTGCCGCAGGGTGCTGAGGTTGGCCGCGATCGCCAGCTGACCCAGGGGCGTCGTTCGCACCGCCACTCGCCAGGGGCCATCGGCTGACCGCACCGTCATCAAATGGCGCGATCTCTGGCGCGATCTCTGGCGCGAGCGATCACCATCGAACTGGCTCGGTTGAAGGGATATCTGAGTCAGGGCGCTGGGCCACTGGGGCGATTGATAGACCACTTCTCCAGCTCGATTGATCAACACAAGGCCGACCTCGGCATCGGCGGACAGGCCCAGCTCTCGGGCCAGGGCGGCCTCAGGGTCGGTAGGGAAGTCGCCGCGATCGCCGCCGGGGAGAAAATCGCGGCGATCGCCGGGTCCACCGGGGCGGGCCAGCGGCCCGGCGCTTTGCAGGCGGGCATCGAGACTGTCGAGCTTGGCCTGGTAGATCAGCCAGCTAGAGAGCAGGGCAAAGCCCAGCAGCGCTCCCCCGGCCAGGGCCGCCGACCACAGCGCCAGCCGCAGCCGCAGCGAGAGGTGACGAGCAGGATGGCGGTCAGCGGATGAGTTCAACCGCTGGCCTCCGCTGCCCGAAAGCGGTAGCCCACCCCGCGCACGCTCTCGATCCACTGGGCCGCCGCCAGAGGGTCGAGCTTCTTGCGCAGCCGCTGAATGGCGACATCGACCACGTTGGTGCTGGGGTTAAAGTCGTAGCCCCAGACATGCGCCAAAATTTGGGTGCGGGTGAAGACACGACCGGGCGATCGCATCAGATACTCCAGCAGGTTAAACTCGCGCGCGGTCAGCTCCACCTGTCGCTCGCCGCAGGTGACCTCGCGGGTAATGCGATCGAGGCGCAGGGGGCCTGCGGTCAGGATATTTTGGCGATCGCCGCTGGTGCGCCGCACGACCGCATGCATGCGGGCCACCAGTTCTTCTACATAAAACGGCTTGGCAATGTAGTCGTCGGCCCCCAGGTTGAGCCCGGCCAGGCGATCGTCGAGCTCGTTGCGGGCGGTAATTAAAATCACCGGCACCGTGTGCCCCGCCCCCCGCAGCGCCTTGAGCACCGCCAGCCCATCCATGCCCGGCACCATGATGTCGAGCAGCACCACGTCATAGGTGCGATCGCTGGCCAAAGCGTAACCCTCGCTGCCGTTGGCGCAGGTGTCAACCACAAAGCCCTGCTCCTGTAGCCCCTGAGCTACAAAGCTGGCAATTCTGACCTCGTCTTCTACTAATAAAACGTTCATGGGCGCTCACAGCCTAGTCCAGTACTAGCACAGCTAGCGAACCGCAACCATGACAAAGCTGTAATTTAGCGGCCATGGTTTTGCCATCGTGCCCAGGCTTAATAGAAATCGTCCACCTAACTCTATCGGAGTAAGTCACCCATGGTAATGCACCGTTCTCTGATCACCGCCGGTTTGGCTATGGCTCTACTGGGCGGCAGTCTGGGCCTCGCCGCCCTGAGCCAAACACCCCAGAACAACCCCGCTCAACCCAGCGCAGCCGAGCCCGGTCCGAGGGGTGAGGGTCGGGGCCGAGGCCAGGGCCTCGCCAACGCCGCCGCTCAGCTGGGAGTCAGCGAGGCCGACTTGAAAGCTGCCCTGGGCCTGCCTGCCGAACCGCCGCCGCGCCCCGACCTGGCCGCTGCCGCTACGCAGCTGGGCATTAGCGAGACCGACCTGCGGGAGGCGCTGCGGGGAGATGGCGATCGCGGCGATCGCGGCCAGCGCCTGGCCAATGCCGCCACCGAGCTAGGCATCAGCGAAGCCGATTTGAAAGCTGCCCTGGGTCTACCTGCCGAACCGCCGCCGCGTCCCGATTTGGCCACCGCTGCCGCCCAGCTGGGGGTGAGCGAAGCCGACCTGCAGGAAGCTCTGCGCAGCAATATGGGTCGTGGCCCTGGCGGCGGCTGCCAGGGGTCAGAGGCAGAGAGTTAGCCACCATCGAATTAGTGTAAAACTGGCGCTCTGGGGTTTGGTCGCAGTTTGATTCAAGCTCCAGAGCGCCTTGCTTACGCCATGTTGTTCATACCGCTAGCGCGACATTCTGCAACGAGCAAACCAGCTTTAGCCGTGCCCTGCGTGAATGTAGACAGAAATGGCTAGCTTTAGGGCAAAGTCTGCCTGATAATTCTGATTTTTGGGCAGCACCATTGCTCTCTATAGTTTGGCCTCTGTAGAATAGCGGCTACACGATTTGGAGCTAGCACCGAGGCTGGTGCTGGCCACTGGAGGCGATCGCGCTTTGACCACAGCTCCAGCCAGGCACAATTGAGCTATTGTTTCTTTCGATCGACAATGACGGGGTAACGGCCCTGTAGCGCCGTAGGGCTAGATGAAAGAGGTGTGCGGTGCCACCCGCGTCAGAGTCCTGTGGTGGCCGCTTAAATAGGATGCTGCCGATGCACATAAGACCTGGTGGGATGGACGACAGTGGGGCGATCGCAGCCCTGCTAAGCGACCTTGGCTACCCCGCTACCGCCGACTCTGTCGCCTCTAATCTGTCGCGCCAGCTAGCTCACCCCGATGCTGAACTGCTCGTCGCCGTCGAAAATGACGCAGTGATTGGCTTAATCTCGCTGCATTTTATTCCTCAGCTGGCGCTGACGGGCGACTACTGCCGGATCAGCTATTTTTGTGTGGCCCCAGAGGTCCGAAGCCAGGGCGTAGGGGCCGCCCTCGAAGCCGCTGCCTGTGGCTTAGCCAGGGCGCGGGGGTGCGATCGCATTGAAGTGCACTGCCACAGCCGCCGCGAGCTGGCCCATCAGTTTTATTACCGGCAGGGCTATACCGAGTCGCCTAAATATCTGCAAAAGTCTGTCCGAGCCGACCAGCCTGAATAAGTTTTTGATTCACTGTCCGGTTATTGCAGCAGTGTTCGGACAGCCAGGAGGTATATATACAAAATTAATGTGCACCGCTAATGTACACCGCTGCCCAGCTTTTTAGGCTAACAAAGGCAGCAGTGTACATTACCTCAAACTCAGCGATTAGAGATGGTCACAGATTAATCGCTAAAGGCATCCTTGATGTTATCTACCGCACGCTCAACAGCGTTCATAGATTTCTCTGCGGCTCTCTCAGTCCGATCGGCATCTTCCGATGCTCGCTGCTCAATCCGATCCCGATCTCTTTTGGCTTTGCGCTCAACAAAACTTCCTTCGTCGTCAGCCTGATCAACTTTAGAGGCATTTTGACGAGCGGCACGCTTAACGCTATCTTCAGCACTCCGAATAACGTTTCTAGAGCCCTGCTTAACATCATCAGCAGCACCTTTAACCTGGCTGCCCGCATCCGCCGCTGCAATCAAGGTGCCTGCTGGGGCAGCCAGGGCTGAGGCATTGGCAAAAAATGCACCCTGCCAAACGAATGCGATCGCCGATAAAAGGAACAGGGTTGTAGCCACCCAGCGGCCCACAGTCGGCAGCCCTTTGGCAAAATAGCTTGACTTCATGAAAATTGATCTCCGTGAGAGTTAGCCCTCTATTCTTACTGCATTCAACTGTTCAATTAAACCATTCCAAAGACATAGGTTCATCTCCCCTACCAGACTCAAAAGAAGCAGCCTCAGCAGCAGACGCTAATTGTTTTTATGAATTCGCAAATAATACAAAAAATCTAACTTTCGAGAGATACAATCGACGCGCTACTCAGATCGGCAACTACAAGCCTAAAATGTTAGCCAGCAATGGAATTAGCATAGCTGACAAGCTTTACAATAAATTGAGATCTCTAAATCAGCAAATCTGAACCTGAAAGCAATACCTTTTCTGGGAGCAAAATTTGCAGAAGAAATCTCTTTGAGTTTTGCAAAATCATTTGTAAAAATATTTAGATCACCCCAAAAATCCCGCGAAATTTAGATACACAAAACTACATAATCCAGGCAACTGTATCGTTGGTTGAGGCTAGATTTTCGACTTCTGATAGAGACACGAACTCTAAATTGGTTTTACTATAAAGTTGAAATGGTCAGTACTATTCACTGATATAGCGCACTGGTGGTTGGCTGGTGCTACCGAAAACATTTGCTCTCAAGCTGTTTTGGCCAGATTTAATGGCTCTGAGAGTTAGAGAATTTTCTGGCCGCTGAAACTTAGCCACCACATTTTTCGCTCAAGCCTTTTTCTGAGCTTTGCGGTAAAGTACCACCCTGGTCAGATATCAGCGGTAGCCCTTATCCCCATGATCAAGGTGGATGATAAGCCGGACAAAGAGGACGTCCAAAGGATCATTTCCAGGCAGTACCTATAGGCATCTTGTTATAGAGACAATTAAGCGGGGCTTTGCCGTTTCGTTACTGCCTTTGCAGCCATTACACATATACAACGAAGGAGGAGTTGAAGCCATGAAAAGTTTTCACAGTAATCAAAAATCGACCCGAGGCAGAAAGAGTTGGGCAGGTGCGATCGCCCTAGGTCTAACGCTTTCTTTAGTATCGGCCTGCAACACCGCCACTCCAGACACTCAGGCTGAGCAGGAAAATGTAACCTCTGATCAGATTACTGAGGTAGGACCCGGCGAACCCATTGTTGGTGAACTGGTAACCGTTAGAAGTGGAATTACTGAAACGATTGATGACAACAGCTTTGTCATGGAATCTAACAACGGCGATCCCATTTTAGTGATCAACCCTGCCGGTGCTGCATTCACACCCCCTGAAGAGGATATTCCTGTTCAAGTTACTGGGCAGCTAGAAGTCTTTGATGCGGCATCGATCGATCAGTATGGAGTGCAAGATTTAGACCCAGCTCTCTACGAAGAGTACGATCAGCAGCCTGTTATTGTGGCCGACAGTATTGCCCTGGCACCGCGGCCCCAAGATCTATCGGAGGCACCGGATGAGTACTTTGACGAAACAATCGCGATCGAAGGCGATCTCAGACCGTTAGAAGGAGCAGATAACGCCTTTGCTCTGTTTGAAGAAGGCTGGAATGACGATGTTGGCGTGCTAGTGGTTGGCGTCGATCAAGCCGTTGATACTGCCAGCCTTGAAGAGGGCGAAAACGTTGTCGTAACGGGTCAAGCGCGGCCCGCCGATGCCGCCGCACTGCAAGAGGCAAACTTTGGCTGGGATGACGACCAAATTCAAGAGTTTCTGTCGAGGTATGAAAATCGACCGGTAATTTTTGTCGAGGAAGTCTATCCATCGGCTGTGCCCCCTCACCCAAGCGTTTAATAGGCTGACTTCAGCCAGAGGTGAGCTGAAAAACATTGGCTCAGGCCTGCCTGAGCAGGCTCAAGGGAACGAGTTAACCCCACCCATTTAGCTCGCCCAACTTTTAATGAACGACAAACAAGAGGAAATCATGGTAAACACACGAAACAACATCAACCAAACCCAATACAAGCGCGTCGTCGGTGTTTTTAAGCGCCGCGAAGATCTCGAAAGCGCACTGCGCGCCCTCAGCGATGCTGGTATTAACAAAGAAAGAATTTCTCTGCTGGCAAAGCACGTAGAAAACGTTGAAGGTGCGGAAGACCTGACCGATCACCAGGGCAACGAAGCCAAAGAAGGGGCCGGTATTGGTGCCACTACAGGAACCGTACTCGGCGGCATCGGCGGCTTTTTGGTCGGCGCAGGCGTACTGGCCATTCCCGGTGTAGGCCCTGTGCTTGCCGCAGGCGTCGGGATTTCTGAAATTGCGGCTACCCTGGCTGGCGCTGGTATTGGCGCTGCTGCCGGTGGTCTAGTCGGTGCTCTGGTTGGGGCCGGCATTCCTGAAGACCGCGCCAAAGGCTACGAGAAGCGCATCAAAGCGGGCGATTATTTGCTGATGGTTGACGGCACCGCTGACGAAGTGCGCAATGTTGAGTCTATTTTGCGCGATCGCCATATCGAAGACATGGGCACCTACGATGCGCCTGACCTCGCCAACCGCTCCACTGCGGCTACAACTGCCACCACTGGTGCTGGGCGAACCAATGCCACTGGCACTCGCGACATCGACAACGATGGCGAGCCTGAAGTCATCATCGTAGATAATCGTTCTCAAACAACTCGGCGCAGCTAGACGCAGTGCTAAATACGCCAGGGGTTGAGCGCGTCGGCCTCACTGAACCCTGTAGCCTGGCCTCAGCCATGCCCACTCAGTTCCTCAAAATGGCGGGAACTGGGGGGCACCTCACTCAGCAGCGCTAACGAGTCCATTACTTAACTTACGCCAGCAGGGATTTTGTCTAAAGTCCCTGTTTTTTATTGTCAGTGAAGAGGAATGTCCTTAGGCGACGGGCAGCAGCGTAGCCAAAACCGATTATTGTTAGGCCTTGAGCGAGGTCACCAAGTTCAACATTCGAGCCGCAAATTCATTAAACTCATCGCCTGCTTGAGACTGAGAGGCGCATGGAATGTGAGTCGTGGAGAACACCGCCCAGACTAAAACCGCCTCAGCTGAGTAGAAAATGTGGCCGGGTACCGACCACGTTTTGCATTGCCGTAAACTTCCCTATCCTTCTCAGGCGACTGATTGTGAGTAGCTGGGAGATTTTTCGAAGCTGCGGATGAATTTGGCCCGCAGATATACGGTCTGCCCTGGCTGCAGGCCCAGCTCCTGATACTGCTCGCGGTTGATATGGGCGGTAATGGGATGACCATTGTCGAGGGTCAGTTCGACACGAATCGTCCAGCCCAGGTGAATGATGTGGTTGACCGTTGCCGCCACGCTGCCGTCGGAGTGGGCGGTAAAAATTTCGATGTCGTGGGGCCGCAAAAACACTTCCCCGTGAACTGGAGCATCGCGGTGGAGCGGCTTCCAGGTATTGTCGGGCGACAGTACGTTGACTGCGCCAATGAAGCTCATCACAAAGGGGGTGGCGGGGTTTTCGTAGATTTCGGCAGAAGAACCCACCTGCTCGACTCGGCCATTGCTCATCACCACAATCTCGTCAGAGATTTCCATCGCCTCTTCCTGGTCGTGGGTGACAAAGACCGTGGTTACATGCACCTCGTCGTGGAGGCGGCGCAGCCAGTCGCGCAGATCCTTGCGCACTTTGGCATCGAGGGCCCCAAAGGGTTCGTCTAGCAATAAGACCTGCGGCTCGATCGCCAGCGCCCGCGCTAGGGCCACCCGCTGGCGCTGCCCGCCGGAAAGCTGGGAGGGGTAGCGATCGCCCAATCCCTCTAGCTGCACCAGTTCCAGCAGAGTATCGACCCGGTGCTTGATGCGGTCTTTGGGCCACTTTTGCAGCTCCAGGGCAAAGGCAATATTTCGGCGCACGGTGAGGTGCTTAAACAGGGCGTAGTGCTGAAACACAAAGCCCACCCGACGGTCTTGCACCGACTTAGCGGTGGCATCTTGAGCAGAAATATAGATTCGGCCCGTGTCGGGTTGCTCTAGGCCCGCAATCACCCGCAGCAGCGTTGACTTGCCCGAACCCGACGGCCCCAGCAGGGCCACCAGAGAGCCGCTCTTGATATCCAGGGAGATGGGTTCAAGGGCCTGAAAATCTCCAAACCGTTTTGAAACGTTTTCTACTCGAATTCCCACGGGTGTTTTCCAAAATCGACATTGTGCTTTAACTCAGGCGCGACGCCGAAGACAGCGCTGTGGTGCCACTTGCTCGGGGCCACCTTCCAGAACCTAACTCTCGGCAGCGGAGCCAGGGTGCGCTTCAGGTGTATGTCCTGGGCCGGTTGGGCGATCGCCCGTCAACCCGACGGTAGCGTGACCTAACGCTATCCCAAACCCAGCTAAAATGCAACTCACTCTAAAATCAAGCTCAAGCAAGATCAAGTTAACAGGAAAATGAATTTGAATTCATTTTGAATTCAATCGCAAAATTTTGTGATACAGTCCGTAGACGTAATCCTCGAAACCCCTATCGAGTTACCGCAGATTCTTTGGAGAGCGACCCATGACATCACCTAAGCGCTATCTTTCGCGGCGATCGGCAGTTTTGTTTCTGGCTGGGCTGGGCCTGGCGGGTGGCTTAGCCGCCTGCGGTAGCACCCCATCGGCCCCAGAGGCCGACACGGGCGAATCGACAACCGCCGCCGCCAGCCCCGTAGAGCTAACGCTGGTTTCCTACGCCGTAACCCAGGCCGCTTATGAGCAAATCATTCCTAAATTTGTCGAGCAGTGGAAGGCTGAAACCGGCCAGGAGGTCACCTTTAACCAGAGCTACGGTGGCTCTGGCTCTCAGACCCGCGCCGTACTCGATGGGCTAGAAGCCGATGTCGTCGCCCTGGCCCTGGCCGGGGACACCCAAAAAATTGAGGCGGGTGGCCTGATTGAACCCGGCTGGGAAGGTGAAGCCCCCAACAATGCGATCGTGCACAAGTCAGTGGCCGCGCTCGTGTTTCGGGAGGGCAACCCTAAAAACATTCGGGGCTGGGAAGACCTGGCCCGTGACGACGTCCAGGTGGTGACCGCTAACCCCAAAACCTCCGGCGGGGCCAAGTGGAACTTTCTCGGAGCCTGGGGATTTCAGACTCAAACCGGCCGCGATGACGCCGCCGCCCTCGACTTT
Source organism: Nodosilinea sp. AN01ver1 (assembly GCF_050565655.1). NCBI lineage: Bacteria > Bacillati > Cyanobacteriota > Cyanophyceae > Nodosilineales > Nodosilineaceae > Nodosilinea > Nodosilinea sp. AN01ver1. The sequence goes on from NZ_JBNXVS010000042.1 coordinate 37,759, forward strand.
GTCACCCAGATCTACCAAAACGTGCCGGTGCTGCCCAAAGACGCGCGGGAATCCACCGATGTGTTCTTTACCCGAGGCCAGGGCGATGTGCTGATCAACTACGAAAACGAGGTACTGCTGGCCGCTCAGAACGGTGAAGACCTGCCCTACGTGGTGCCTGAGGTGAATATCTCTATCGATAACCCCGTTGCCGTCGTCGATGCCAACGTAGATAAACACGGCACGCGGGAGGTTGCTGAGGCCTTTGTGGAGTTTCTGTTTACCCCAGAAGCCCAGGAAGAGTTTGCCAAAGTGGGTTTCCGCCCGGTTGACCCCAGCGTGGCTGAGGCCTTTGCCGATCAGTTCCCCAAGGTGACTACCTTGTTTACGGTGGCTGACCTGGGCGGCTGGGAAGAGATTGACAAAAAATTCTTTGCCGATGGAGCCATCTTTGACCAGGTGCAGTCCAAGGTTGGCAAATAGGCAGCTGGCGCTTATCCCAGTTCTTTGACGCTTGAAAAAGGCTGGGGTAAAGCCCTTAGAGATTAACCAACCGACCTAATTTTTTCTGCACCCATGACTTCATCACCGTTTGCTGTCCAGGGTTTCTGGTCCCAAATTCTCCATGCCTCCTGGCCCTGGCGGATCACCTGGCTCTACCTAACTCTGTTCTTGTTTTTGCCCATCGCGGCGCTTTTGCTGAAGGCGCTGACCCTTAACCCAACAGAAATCTGGCGCATCGCCACCGACCCGGTGGCCATTTCGACCTACAACGTCACCTTTGTAACGGCGTTAGTGGCGGGTATTATCAACGGCTTTGCCGGGCTGATGATTGCCTGGGTGCTGGTGCGCTACGAGTTTCCGGGCAAGCGGTTTTTAGATGCCATCATCGATTTGCCCTTTGCTCTGCCGACGGCGGTAGCCGGTTTAACCCTCTCGACTATCTACAGCACCAACGGCTGGATTGGCGGATTTCTAGAGCCCTTTGGCATTCGGGTATCGTTCACCCGATTGGGGGTGCTGGTGGCCATGATCTTTATCTCGCTGCCCTTTGCGGTGCGAACGGTGCAGCCCGTGCTGCAAGATATGGAGTCAGAAATGGAAGAAGCGGCTTGGTCAATGGGAGCCTCGCAGTGGCAGACCTTTTGGCGGGTGATTTTGCCGCCGCTGCTGCCCGCCATTCTGACCGGGGTGGCCATGGGGTTTTCGCGAGCGGTGGGCGAATACGGCTCGGTGGTCATCATTGCGGGCAACATTCCCTTTCAAGACTTAATTGCGCCAGTGCTAATTATTCAGCGCCTAGAGCAGTATGACTACGCCGGGGCCACGGTGGTAGGTACGGTGCTGCTGATTATTTCGCTGGCGGTGCTGCTGATGATTAATCTTATTCAGGCCCGAGGGAGGCGCTTCTATGGCTGATTCGTCGTTAAGGCAACCCGTTGTTGCAGAGCCCAGGTCTCAGAATGCAGGCCGGTTTCAGTGGGGCAAGTGGCTGCTGGTGGCCTTTGTCTTTGGCTACCTGGCGCTAATTTTGCTGATGCCGACTCTCAACGTGTTTATTCAGGCGTTTAAGGCGGGGATGCCTGGGTTAATCGACACGTTTACCAGCCAGTTCTTTTTGAATGCGGTCAAGCTGACGGTGATTGCAACGGCGATTACGGTGCCGCTGAATACGGTGTTTGGGCTCTGCGCGGCGCTGTCTCTGGCTAATAAGAACTTTCCGGGGCGATCGCTGCTGATCAGCATCATCGACCTGCCCTTCTCGATCTCGCCCGTAGTAGCGGGTCTGATGCTGGTGCTGCTGTTTGGCAACCGGGGCTGGTTTGGGCCACTGCTCGACGCCGGCGGCATCAAGATCATCTTTGCCCTGCCCGGCATTGTGATGGCCACCATTTTTGTCACCATGCCCTTCATTGCCCGCGAGGTGCTGCCCGCCCTCGAAGATGCCGGTACCGAGCAGGAGGAGGCCGCCGCCACGTTGGGCGCGACCCCCTGGCAGACGTTTTGGCGGGTGACGCTGCCCTCAATTAAGTGGAGCCTGCTCTACGGCCTGATTTTGTGTAACGCTCGGGCCATGGGTGAGTTTGGGGCCGTCGCGGTGGTTTCGGGCAACATTGTGGGCAAAACCCAAACCCTGCCCCTGTTTATTGAAGAAGCCCACATACAGTACAACACTCAGGCCGCCTACACCGCCGCCCTGCTGCTGGCCTGTTTGGCCGTAGTCACCCTGGTGCTGAAGTATGTCCTGGAGCGCAGTGCGGGCATTCAGCACCGTGGTCACTAGAACGGTTTACAGCAAACTTTATAGCGCCAACAGTCGTTTTTGCCGTCGAAAAGCTCGAAATCATGTCCATTAAAATTTACTTTCTCGCCTCTTTTCTCGTGCTGGTACTGGTGCTCAAACCTTTTCTAGAAAAAGAACCTGAGGTCAAAAAACCTCTGTCTGAATGGCTGTTCTTATCTTTGATTGTTTTCCTGAGCCCAGTCACGCTGCCCAGCGTAACGTGGCACAAATTACGTAGATTCAAACACCACAATGATGTTCGAATGTTCTTTAAAAAGATAACCCGCAATTTTCTGCTGCTATCGAGAAAAATTGTAAAACTCAGCTGCTTTCAGTAAAAGTTCCGATTGTCAGCTAGCGAAATTTTTCGCTAGACCTCCTATTTTGATGAGATCAACTATGGCATCCATTTCTCCCGACTACGGTCTTGAGGCGCTGCACCTCAAAAACCCTGAAAGCCTGGTGCAAACCCAGGTCAAAATCCGCATTCCCAAAGCTCGACACTCCGACCCAGTGCTCTCAAACCTGATCAACCGCTACGGCCTCAAGGTCAATATTTTGGGCGCGCTGCTGGGGGCCAACGGCCAGGAAGATGGCTGGTTTGATTTGGCGATCGAGGGCCGTGCCGCCACCATTCACGAGGCGCTGCTAGATCTAGTAGAACTGGAGGCTGACCTGTGGTTTGACACCGAGGCTGAGGATGGCTGGTGATGGCCTAGGCGTGCCATCAAGTCTGGCCACAGTCCTTACCGCATCAGCATTGCCACGCTCGATCACCAAAACAGGCTGGGGGCTGTAACCGCTGATTTTCGCGTTATTAACGATTAATCGGTGACAGCCGCTAAATGGCAGACAGGCCGCAACACCCGACAAAAATTGGCAAAACTATAGCCTTGCTGAGGTATAACCCTAGTTCCGAGGGACAATGGCAGAGTACGGAACTGACAACACCTCATGGCAAAGGCAAAAAGCCCCAGCTTGGCTTCAAAAACGATCGAAACGTTGACGACCCAAAGCTTTTTATTTCAGGGGCTGGGGCAAGACCCACTGCTCAGCGACCTCGACCCCGATCTGCTAGTCACTGAAAAGCTCTACTCCAACCGCCCGGTCTACACCGCCTTTCGGCCCCACACCTGGCAAGAGCACCTGTATGTGGTCATCGACGGCGGCCCGGTGATTATGCGCAGTACTCCCCTCGACCGGGTCATGGCGCTCACCTACCCCGGCGGCTGCTTTGGCATGCGCAGCCTGCCTGTGGGGGTTGGGGCGGCGACGCGGGCCTTTCCCAGCCTGGTTGAGGCCTACAAAACCACCAACGTGATCAAGGTGCCGGTGACGGTGGTGCAAGATTTCTACAACCACAATGAAACGTTTCGCGATCGCTACACCCTGCTGTTTGAGCTGCGCGAAAAGTTTCAGTACCATCTGCTCAACTGCAGCACCTACCCGCCCCAGGCGGTGGCGGCAGTGCTGCGGGGGCTGATCTTTCAGGAGCGCAGCCTGGGTGCCCAGCCCCAGGGCGACCAGCCGGAATACGTGTTTGACCTGCCCATCGACCTGATCGCCCGCGCCTGCCAGCTCAACCACCGCACCGTAGAACAAGTGCTGAAGGGGCTGACCAAGGCGGGCTACCTCAAAACTGACAAACTGGCCGACTCGGCCAATGACCTGGTGAAGGTGGTAGACCCCGAAGGGCTTAAAGAAGTCTACGGGGCCACCCGCGACAAAGTTTCCTGGTGGCCGCTGAAGTAGGGATAGCCAGCATGTGTCAACTCCTGGGCATGAACTGCAATGTGCCGACGGATATTTGCTTTTCCTTTGAGGGCTTCTGCGCTCGGGGCGGCAAAACCGACGACCATAAAGACGGCTGGGGCATCGCGTTTTTTGAAGGGCTGGGCTGTCGGGTGTTTCTCGACGACGGCCCCTCCAGCACCTCCCCTGTAGCGGCCCTGGTGCGGCAGTACCCGATCAAGTCTATGAATGTGATCGCCCACATTCGCAAGGCCACCGTGGGGCCAGTGGGGCCAGAAAACTGCCACCCGTTCAAGCGCGAGCTGTGGGGGCGCTACTGGGTGTTTGCCCACAACGGCGATGTGCCCAGCCTGATGGCAGACCCCACCGGCATTTACCGCCCGGTGGGACAAACCGACAGCGAACGGGCTTTTTGTCTGATCCTCAATACCATTCGCCAGCGGTTCCCCGATCGCAAGCCGCCCATTGCCGACCTGTACGCGGTGCTGCAGACCGTCACCGCTGCGATCGCTCAGCACGGCATCTTTAACTACCTGCTCTCCGACGGCGAACACTTTTTTGCCCACTGCTCCACCAAGCTCTGCTACCTCGTGCGGCAGGCCCCCTTCGCCGCTGCCCACCTGATCGACGAAGACCTGACGGTCGATTTTCAGGAGTTGACCACCCCCAGCGATCGCGTCGCCGTCATTGCCACCACCTCGCTCACCGACAACGAACAGTGGACGCCCATTCAGCCCGGTGAGCTACTGGTGTTTCAAGACGGCGCGCCGCTGCTAGCGCTGGGTCAGCGCAGTAGTGTCCAGCTTGTCTAGCGCAGTGCGCTGGAAGAAACGGTTTTATGGGGCTTCGGCCCCTTTTTTTGCGTTTGCTGGGGAATGCGATCGCACTGCCCCTTAACCCGCTGCCTAGAGTTCTCCCAAAAGCCTCACTTGCGCCAAGGCAGGTCATCTAGAGCAACCCGTTTCTCAAGGTGAATACCACGAAAGATAGAAGTTTATGCCATGCCCGCAGCATAACGTTACATTGATCAAAGTGACGTTACTAACTACAGCTAAATCAAAGCTTTCAATGTTGCTCTAGACGCGCTTGCAAAGAAATAGCTTGTTCAGGTTGGAAACCTGATTATATATGTTCAGCCAATCACAATCGCCCCACTCTCAAAGCTTTAATTATTCTCAGCTGAGTTTGTGCTGGGCTAGCCTAATTGGATGTCTGTGGCTGGCTAGTTTGGTGGTCACCTTTACCCTATTTAATGCCCAAACTCCTTGGGTTTGTTGGCCCCTGGCAGTTTTAGTCAGAACGTTTTTGCATACTGGCTTGTTCATCGTCACCCATGAAGCCATTCACAACAATATTTCCAGTTCCCATCGGCTTAACGACGCCTTCGGGTACATAACCTCATGGCTGTACGCCCTGTTGCCCTATCAGCTATTGGCTAAAAACCATCGGCTGCACCACCGCTTTCCCGCGACCGAGCAAGACCCCGACTACTGTGACACAGAACGGGGAGGTTTCTGGTTATGGTACATCCAGTTTATGAAAACCTACCAGTCGGGCCAGCAATTTCAGGTCTCATTAATTGGGTTTACTCTCGTCTTTTTTGGCTTTTTGGCTTGCCAAGTTTCTCTGGTTAACGTAATTCTTTTTTGGGTTCTTCCCGTAGTGCTCAGCTCCCTGCAGCTGTTCACCTTTGGTATCTTTCTTCCCCATCGGCAACGCGACAATGCCGCTGACTGTGGTCACTACATCAGCAGCATTCGTCTGCCAGTCTTTTGGTCATTCATCACCTGCTACCATTTTGGGTATCACCGAGAGCATCATTCGCATCCTCATTTGCCCTGGTACCAGCTGCCTCAAATCTATAGAAATGGTGCAGCCTAACTGCTTGGCAGTACCAAGAGGCCGGGATGCCCTGGAATAGTCGTCAACCCGCTGCCGCCTATCGCTATATCGACTGATGACCAGCCGTTGAGGCGGCTTGACGCGTAGCCTGTCGTTTCCCTAGCCTGCCGGTTTTTTTTCGCGGCAGTGGATACCAGCGTGAGTCAGGATTAACTGGTGGCCCTGAATATGGCGCAGTCTGCCGCTGACAACACCGTCCCAGTAGTCGTACTCCATAGCCTTTTCAATAAAGCGTTTAAACGTCTTGGTTTTAACATCGGCCAAAACAACATAGCCGTTGCAGTACATTTCAATTTTTGTCACTCCACCAGGAGCAGCGGTGGCGATTGGGATACCGCTAAATTTGACTGTGATGTCGATTTCACCTTTTGCAGGCATGACCTAAAACCCAGTTGAAGTGGGGCGTATACGACGATGTCATATATTACGGGGTAATCCGTGACGAATAGCATATGAGTTAGGGCGTTAGACGTTGCTGCCCTGCGCTCCTTTTCACGGCAGACTGCTCTAGTGGCGCGGCGCGGCGGCGCTACAATCTAGGCATTGCTGGGGTAGCTGTCTAGCCGTAGGGCCCATGGTAAGTAAGGCGATCGCAAAGAGTTTTTCTCAGTGGGGTCTGCCCCGGTGGGGGTGGCTGAGCCTGGGGCTGGGGCTGCTCACCCTGCTTTTTTTCGACGCGATCGTCAACCTTCAGGCGGAGCGCCTCTGGTTTGTGGAGGTCAACTATCCAGACGTGTTCTGGGTGCGACTGGGGTCGCAGCTGGTGCTCGGCCTAATTCCCATTTTCTCGACCCTGCTGTTTACCTGGGGCAACCTCACCCTCGCCGATCGCGCCAAGCCCCTAGAGATACCGAGCGATCGCACCTCCCGAGTCCGCAGTTTGGGGCTGAGTGGACTGCTGCTGTTGGGGGCCACGCTGAGCTTTTTGGTCGGGGTGCAGCTCATCTACCAGGGCCAGACAGCTGGAGACTTTTGGCAACAGTCCACTACCCTCTACGACACCAGCCCGCCGCTGCCCCTGTGGCCCAAGCTGCAGCTGTTTACGGTGATTGGCCAAATTTTTGTTGCCCAGCCCTGGCTAATTGTCGCCCTGGGCATTAGCACCGTGGCGTTTTTGATCTATCCCCGACAGCTGGGGCGGCTGGCGGCGGTGTTGATGAGCCTGGGCTACGGCCTCGTGTTGGCCAACCAGTGGCCGTCGGTGCTGCTGGCCCTCAACCCGGTGCCCTACAACCAGGTTGAACCCATCTTTAACCGAGATATTTCCTTCTATATCTTTCGCCTACCGGTGCTGCACCTGCTGGAGTTTTGGGTGGTGGGCACCCTGTTTTTTACCCTGGTCAGCGTTTACCTCGTCTATCTCTTAGCCCACAACACCCTCAGTCGAGGCCGGTTTTACGGCTTTTCGCCGCCGCAGCAGCAGCATCTCTATACCCTGGCCGGGCTGCTGTTTTTGGCCACCAGCTTTAGCCACTGGCTGGGCCGCTACGAGGTGCTCTACTCCCGCGAGGGAGTGGTGTACGGGGCGGGCTATACCCATATTCACGTGCTGCTGCCTGCCAACTGGGGGCTGGCCATTCTCACCCTGGTTTTGGGTCTGGTCTTTTTGCTGCGGGGGCGGGTGCAGGCACCGGGCTACATCAACCCGATGCGAAGCGGGGCGCGGGCGCAGGGGCCAGGGGCCGCCCTGGGCTGGTGGGCGGGGTTTGGGCGCACGAGTCTCTTGGTCAAGGGGGTGTGCGGCTATCTGGTGCTGACGGTGCTGGGGCTGGTGCTGGCCCCCATGGTGGTGCAGCGGCTGGTGGTGCAGCCCAACGAGCTGCAGCGCGAGCGGCCCTACATCACCAACTCCATTGCCCTCACCCGCTCAGCCTTTGACCTAGAGGCGATCGAGTCGGAGCCCTTTGACCCCAGCGGCGACTTGAGCGCCGCAGATCTAGAAGAAAACGACCTTACCCTAGAAAATATTCGCCTGTGGGACTCGCGGCCCCTGCTCGACAGCAACCGCCAGCTCCAGCAAATTCGGCTGTACTACGAGTTTAAAGATGCCGATTTTGACCGCTACAACATTTTGAACCAGGAGCGGCGATCGGAGCGCCGTCAGGTGATGATCTCGGCCCGAGAGCTGAACTACCAGCGGGTGCCTGAGATCGCCAAAACCTGGGTCAACGAGCATCTGGTCTACACCCACGGCTTTGGCTTTACCATGAGCCCGGTGAATACCGCTGGCCCCGACGGGTTGCCCACCTACTTTGTGCGCGGTATCGACAACATCCCCAGCAGTGATGAGGTGCGCCAGAGCATTCCAATTGGCGACCCACGCCTGTACTTTGGCGAGCTGACCGATACCTACATCATGACCAATACCCAGGTGCTGGAGCTTGACTACCCCAGCGGCAATGAGAATATCTACACCACTTACCTGGGTCGAGGCGGCATTAGTTTAGACAGCTTCTGGCGGCGACTGCTGTTTGCCCGCCACCTGTTCGACTGGCGAATGCTGTTTACCGAAGACTTTACCGACAATACGCGGCTGCTGTACCGCCGCAACATTGCCGATCGCGTGCGGGCGATCGCACCCTTTCTGCGCTTCGACACCGACCCCTACCTGGTCACCGTCGATATTGACGATGCCTCCAGCCGGTGGGGTACTGGGCCTACCCACGGCAGCCAGGCCCCGCAGAGCATTGACTTTGACTCGTTTCGCGATCGCGACCCCAACTTTATTGCCGAAAACTTCAATGCCCAGACCGGCGAGAACTACCTCTACTGGATTATCGACGCCTATACCGTCAGCGGCCGCTACCCCTACTCCGACCCCGGCGACAACGACTTTAACTACATTCGCAACTCGGTCAAAGTCGTTGTCGATGCCTTTAACGGGTCGGTGAGCTTTTTTGTCTCTGAGCCCAACGACCCCATTATTCAAACCTGGGAGCGGCTATTGCCCAACATGTTTGAGTCGCTGGAGGCCATGCCCGACAGCCTGCGTGCCCACATTCGCTACCCGCAGGACTTGTTCTCGGTGCAGGCCGACTCGCTGATGACCTACCACATGACCGATCCCCAAGTGTTCTACAACCGAGAAGACCAGTGGCGCGCCCCCAGCGAGATCTACGCCAGCGAAACCCAGCGGGTAGAACCCTACTACCTGATCATGAAGCTGCCCCTGGAGGATACCGAGGAGTTTATCTTGCTGCGGCTGTTTACCCCGGCCCAGCGCAACAACCTGATTGCCTGGCTGGCGGCCAGATCAGACGGCGATCGCTACGGGCTCAGGTTGCTCTACCGCTTCCCCAAACAGGAGCTAGTGTTTGGCCCCGAGCAAATCGAGGCCCGCATTAACCAAGATCCCGAAATTTCTCAGCGCATCTCGCTGTGGGATACCCAGGGGTCGCGGGCGCAGCAGGGCAACCTGCTAGTGATACCGATTGAGCAGTCGCTGCTCTACGTCGAACCGCTGTACCTGGTGGCCGAACAAAACCAGCTGCCTACGCTGACGCGCGTGATTATGGTCTACCGCAACCGCATCGCCATGGCCCCCACCCTGCAGGCAGTGCTGTCGGCAATCTTTTTAGAAGAGCCGGAGCAGGCTGCCCCCATTCTGCGCAACCTGGGAGAAGACGCCCCCGACGACGACCCCCTGCCAGGGCTGCTCGACATCGAAACCCCTACCGGTGCGCCAGCCAACGAGGGCGAAGACCTCGACCCCATTGTGCCCGAGCTGTAGCCCGTAGGTGCGATCGCACAAACAGCTATAGCTTCAGTCGCTTTCGGTCTAGCCACTGGACTAGGTTAACCGCCAGTCCAAATCCCATTCCATATTGGCAGCTCCCGTGCCTTTTGCCTGCAGCTCTTGCGCAGCTCCGACAAAACCGGATAAAAGGGATGGCTCTCGTTATGCTCTAAGTTCAGAGGTAGAGACAGTTGAGAGATAATCTGCGGTTCCAACACCCACGGTTCTACTGTCTCCATCCAAGTAACCAGGGCATTAGTTGCCATCCAGTCAGAGAGCGTCTGCTCCCCATCCACAAAGGTAAGGCGTTGACCACTGCTACCTTCCCTCCTGAGTTCAATTCCCAGTTCATTGGCCAGCAGACAACCCAGGGTAAGGCGTAGGGTAGAGCCAAAGGCATTGTTGTTATAGTGCTGGCGCACCCGCTCCTTCAGCTGTTGGCGACCTGATGAAGGTTTGCTAGGTGAAATGCCGACGTAAAGCAGGGTTGCTCCTTCCACCCGATGACAGTTTTCTACAGGCACCTGAGGAGGAATCTTGCGGAAGTACCAGGCATAAACCCCGGCCTTCTTTGGAATTGGGCTGTTTCTAGCCAATACCTCTGAGCGAGACCAAAGGCGCGTGGGAGTTAGGATCGGATCAAAATCTGACTGATTCATAAGGCCGAGCATTTTTGCTGCTTACTCTGTCAAAGTTCCCGCACCTGACTACCTCGACCAACTAGCTGAAACCCTTGCGACCCCCGACCAGATTCGTTCCAGTGTCCGTGATGAGCAGGCCTTGCTGTTTTCCAAATGGTTCACCACAATTCGGACAGGGCGATATCTCGTTGTAGTGGTGGTGAAAGGTACTGACCCGGAACGGCACTGGGTCATCACAGCTCACACAGCCCGTCGGCTCAGTGGAGGAAAGGTGATATGGCAAACGGGAAATTGACGTTTCGTTACGATCGGGTGGGAGACATTCTGTATATCGATCAGTGTGCGCCCTACGCTGAGCAGGAGTCAGAGGAAATTGGAGATGATGTGATCGCCCGATTAAATCCTGAGTCGGGGGCGATTGAGAATCTTGAGGTCCTGTTTTTCTCAAAGCGAGTGATGGAGTCAGAAACCCTGGAACTCCCTATCGATGGGGAGTTGCAGTTGGCTGGATAGGTGCTATGTCAACAACTGAACTCTGAAAATATTGGATTTCGGTAGTTGACGCCCTGCTAGGGCTGGTCTAAAAACTGCTCGATCATTTCTTTGGCGGGTTCGACCATGGCCCAGGTGCCATCGGCCTGGCGGCGCATGGTAGCAAAGGAAACGCTGTCGCCATGGCCAATGGGGTCGCCCTGGGCCAGGTCGCCCAGCTTGGGCTGACGCAGCCCGCAGAGGCGAAACAGGTAGGCGGGCACATCTGGGCTCGACAAAATAACGCACAGATCGGCCTTGCCCTCGGCGGGCTGCACCTGGCCGTCGAAGGGCATAAACACGCGCTTGCCTTTAATGTCGAGGGTGATATCGCCCAGACCGCTCTGCACCTGGTACCCGGCCAGGCGATCGCCCGGCTGCAGCGCCCACTTTTGAGACAGGGTAACGTTGCGGGGGCCGGGGTTAGCGCTGGGGCTAGAGCAGCCCCAAAGGCCGCCCAGCAGCACCAGGGTCAGTAGTCCCAGGCGGCGTTTTAACTGGTTTTTCTTCTGACTGCGATCGCTCACCATGTGCCTTTGCCGTGCGCCCTGTCTAAACCCTATCGCTCGCGAAAATAAGTCCGCAGAAATACACTTGAACTAAAGTTCATTCATACTGGAATTATGCCACGGATCTTTCAGGGTGGCGCAGCAACCCGGCACAACGCTATGCCTTGGGGGCCAGGGAAGGCGCTAGGATAATAGCGCCATTTGGAAGGTTTACCGTGTTTATCAGCGTTGTTACCCCCACCTACAACCGCCAGCCCATCCTGGAGAAATGCCTCCGCGCCCTGGAGCGGCAGGTTTACGACCCAACGCTGATCACCGACTACGAACTGGTGGTGGTCGACGACGGCTCCACCGACGGCACCCAGGACTGGCTGCGCCAACATGCCGCCGAGTTTCCCCACGTGCGGCTGGTGGAGCGCAACCACGGCGGCGCGGGGGCGGCCCGCAACTACGGGGTTGAGGTGGCTCGGGGCGACACCATTGCCTTTATCGACAGCGACGTAATTTTGGTGCCGGGGGCGCTACAGGCCCACGCCCAGGCCCTGAGTGATGCCTACCGGCGGCTGGGGGACGATCGCGCCTTTAGCGCTGGCCGCCTGGTCAACACCTGCAACTTTGAGCAGCCCACCGCCGAACCGGCCAAAGTCACCGATTTTTCCAACGCCTTTTTTGACACGGCCAATGTGGCGATCGCCCGCCACTGGCTGCTCACCGCTGGCCTGTTTGACCCCGACTTTCGCCTCTACGGCTGGGAAGACCTGGAGCTGGGGGTGCGGCTCAAAAACCTGGGTGTCTCGATGGTCAAGGTGCCCGAGGCCCTGGGCTACCACTACCATGCCCCCTTCGCCCTCGATCAAATTCCCAAAATGATCGATCAGGAGATTCAGCGGGGCCGCATGGGGGCGCTGTTTTACCAGAAGCACCCCACCCGCGAAGTCAAGATGATGATTCAAATGACCTGGCTGCACCGCATTTTGTGGGGGGCGCTCACCGCAGGCGGCAGGCTGAACGAAAAGACGATGGCCCCCCTGCTGCGCTGGCTGATCGACCAAGGCAAACCCCAGGTGGCGCTGGAGCTGGCGCGGGTGTTTTTGAACTGGTACACGGTGCAGGGGGTGTATGCGGCCTACAGCGAGATGCAGCGGGAGGGGTAGGTGGGTGGATAGGGAAGTGGAGAAGATAAGGAGGTGAGGACGGCAGAGTGAATTGTTCTTTCCCTCATCTCCTTATCCCTCTACCTCCTCATCGTCTTACGCCAACCCCTCTGGCGGGTCTACAGCAAAAGCATTTCGGCGGCGCTGGCGATCGCCATGGCCAGCAGCGCTACCGATACGTACTGCATAACGGGTGTTTTGTGCTGGCGTCGCCGTTCGGCAGAGCGCAGCGCTCCTGAAATGTGGGGGGCACCCAGCAGGAAAAAGAACAGTTGGAGGATATCGACCTTCCGCCGTTCCAGAGTCATGGGGGATTGGGGATGCATCGGTGGTTCTCCTTTGCGTTTACACAGGCTCGGCTCAAACATGGCCAGGCACAATGTAACACAATATTAAAAAATGTTGTGTAATTGCACGTTGCGATCGGTTATCTGCTCGCGCAGGAACTCGCGGTGTAATGTTTCGTGTATAGCTCTTCGGGCATAGCCAACACCAGGACGGAGCCTCGCCTCAGCACTATTTGCTCCGTAGGGTTCCTCAGATTGGCATAAAGCGCCTCTAGTTTTAAGACGAGGCGGCGTTGCCAAAGGTTGCCGTTACCAGAGGTCGCCAAGGGGGGCGTGGGGGGGTGGCAAAGCGGCCTCAGGCGAGGGATGCCAAACCTCGGCCACAAATTCGGCCAGGGCCTGCCCTACCCAGCGGTTGCCCTCGGCGCTGAGGTGAATATGGTCGAAGTAGAGCGCTTCATAGCGGGTCTGCTGTAGCTGGGGCAAAAAATCGAGGTAAGGAATTCCCTCGGCCTGGGCGAAGGCGGTCAGTCGCTGGCGGGCAACCTGCTCGTAGTCGCGGGGGCCGCCGTCTAGCTCGCGCCGCAGGGGGGTCATGGCGATCGCCAGCTGTCCCCCGGCGGCCTCGACCACCTGCTTGAGCTGGCGAATGGCTTCGAGATTGACGCCAACGCGATCGCTCCCCTGATCGTACAAGGCTTGCAGTTCGACGCTAGGGGTGTATTTGCGGCGGCGGGCTATGGCCTCGGCCAGGGCCAGGGGCGGGCGACGGGTGGGGTACTGGGGGCTGCGGCCCAGGTCGTGGCTATGGGGGGCGACAGCAAACAGATCGTCGGTGTTGAGCACCAGCAGCAGCACCTGGGCCTCAAAGGTGCCAAACCGCAGCACGTAGCCCAGCTCGTTGCGCGGCCCCCAGGAGTTAGCCGAGGCGTTGAGCACCTCCACCTGCTGAAACTGGGCGGGTTTGAGCAGCTCCAGGGCCGTCTGCACCCGGAGCGACAGCAGCTCGGCCTGGTCGGTCCACCAGCCGCCGTTGACAATCGAATCGCCCACCATCAGCACCCGCAGAGTATCGGCGGCCCGCTGCGGCGCAATAGCTGGCCCCCGCATCGAGTAGGCGTTGATGGCAATGCGGTTGCCCCGCCGCCGCAGGTTTTGGTGGGGGGCCAGCCGGTAGCCGGTGCGGGCATCGGCGACGTAAAGGGGTGGGTTGCCCAGACCGTACCTGAGCCGCAGAAAAATCTCAGCGCCGATCAGGGTCACCACCCCAACGGCCAATACCCAAAGCACAATTTTTACCAACGTTCTGCCGATTGCAGCACCAGCATTTTATCGAGTTTCTCGGAGTCAGGGCTATTTTGGGGGCAGGGAAGATAAGGAAGGTAAGGAGATGGGGAAGGTAAGTTTTCTCCTCATCCCCTCATCCCCTCATCTCCGCCACAACCTACCCTCACTCCACCAGCTCGCGGAACCAGTTGTCGCTCCAGAGTTCGTCGAAGGCGGGTTCAGTGCGGGCCTCTTCGCGGTAGTCGGGGTCGAGGCGCACCGCCTGCTGCAGCGCTTCCATAGCGTTGTCAAACTGGCGCTGAAGGGCGTAGCAGAGGGCCTTGTTGTAGTGGGCCTTGGGGTAGTCGGGGTCGATGGCAATGGCGCGATCGAAGCTCTTGATCGCGTCGTCGTCGCGGCCCAGCTTGACCAGGGCCAGCCCCCGGTTGTCCCAGGCTTTGGGGGCGTCGGGGTTGAACCGGGTGGCCTTGTCAAAGCTGACCAGGGCGTCGTCGTAGCGCTCTAGCTCGATCAGCGAGAGACCCCGGTTGAGCCAGGCGATCGCGTCGTTGGCCTGGTACTCGACCGCCTTGTCAAAGGAGTTAAACGCCTCCTCGTGCTGCTGCAAAATGCCGTAGGACACGCCCCGATTCACCCAGGCCTCGTGGTATTCGGGGTGGATTTCGAGGGCGCGATCGAAGGCGGTAATGGCGTCTTCGCGGCGCTTCAGGCGGCTCAGCACCATGCCCCGGTTGAGCCAAACCTTGGCGTCTTCGGGAGTGATCTCGGTGAGCTGGTCAAACACCGTCAGGGCGTCTTCGTGGCGGCGCAGCTCGCGCAAAATCAGGCCTTTCTGCATTAGCGCCCCGGTGTGTTTGGGCTCTAGCTCCAGGGCGTGGTCGAGGGAGTCGATCGCCCCTTCGAGCTGCTCCAGGGCCTGCTGGGCCTCGGCGCGGTTGATCCACACTCGGGTGTTGACGGGCTGAATGTCTAGCGCTTTGTCGTACTCGGCCACCGCCAGGGCGTAGTCGTTGTCGGCCAGGTAGCGATCGCCCCGAGCAATGTACTCATCGGCGGTGAGAAACAGCTGGGGCCGGTTGGTCTCCAGCCGACCGATCTTGTCGGTAATGGTCTCAAACTGCTGCCGCGCCTCGCTCATAAACGAGTCGGCCAGGTACTGGGGTGACACTTCGCCCAGGCGGCGCATGATGTCGTCTTTCTGGTGCTGGGCCTCGGCGGCGATCGCCTCCAGTCGCACCCGGTAGCCCTGCTGCAAATCCTCCAGGCGGCCCAGGGAAACCTCGCGCCCCGCTTGAATATCGGCTTCGAGCTGGGCAAAGCGCTCGGCCATTTCGGCCATCAGCCCGTCGAGCTGGCGGCGGGCGGCGGCCTCGCGCTCGGCGGTGGTGGTGCCCAGGTTGGCCAGATCTTCGCTGAGGCGGGCATCAAAGCTGTCGATTTTGTCGAGGACGCGATCGCGCTTGCTGAAAATTGCCCCTCGCACCTGATTCAGCTGTTCGGTAAAGGCCGCTTCCATCGCCCGCAGCCCGTCGATAATCTGGATTTGCTGCTCGCCCGTGGCGTCCTGCAGCACCCGCACCTGCTGGCGAAAGGCGCTGGCGGTGGCGTCGATATCGGCCAGCAGGGTCGATCGCTGAATTTCGGCCTCGGTGGCCATCTGGCTCAGCTGGTTTTGCAAATCTTGAGCGGCGCGCTGAAAGTCGTCGAGGGTGTTTTGCTGGCGGGCATCGACCTCGGTGCGGGTGGCGGCAAAGCGCTCCAGAGCTTCGTCGGCGGCCCGGCGCAGGTCGCCCAGCAGCATATCCTGGCGGTTTTCGATCTCGATCTTGAGGCCGCCAAACTGGGCCAAAAACTCGTCGGCCTGGCGACGCAGATCGGCCAGAATGCGGCTGCGCTGGCCGTCTACCTCGGTGCGCAGGTTGGCGAAGCGCTGGGTAAACTCGTCGATCGAGCGCTGAATGGTTTGCAGGGCCAGATCGCGCTCGCCCAGGGCGCTGACCTGCAGCTCGCCCAGCTGACGGCTAATCTCATCGGTCTGGGTTTGCAGGCGGCTGAGGCTGCTCTGGCGCAGAGCGTCGAGGGCCTCGGCAATGGCGGCGGTCTGACGATCGACCTGGTCGCTGGCCTGGGTGGTGAGCTGCTGGCGCAGATCGGCCAGGGCTACCATGACGCGATCGCGCTCCTCCTGCATGGCCTGGGTCATGGTGCCCATCTGGTCGGCAAAGCTGGCTTCGGCATTGCCAATCTTTTGCAGCACCGCGTCCTGCTGCACTTCTACATCGCTGCGCAGGCGGTTGATGTCGCGCAAAAAGCCGGTCTGGTTTTCCTCTAGGGTGCGAAACACCACGTCGCGCTGGAGCTGGGTGTCTTTGCGCAGGGTGGTGATTTCGTCGTCGGCTGCGGCCCGCAGCCCGGTCAGGTGGCCGACAAAGTTGGCCTCGGTGCTCTCCAGCTTGACCTGCAAATCGCCCAGGGTGGACTGCCAATCGTTGATGGTGCGGGCCTTAAACTCGGCCAGGTCATCCACCAGTCGATTCAGCACCTGCTTTTTGGTGACGGCCTCTTCCTGAAAGCGATCGGTGCGGCTGTTGAGTTCGCTGGCCCGCTCCTTGGCCTGGGTCAAAATGTAGTCGAGGTCGCGGGTGGCGGTTTGAATCTTGGTTTCAAGATCGGTGATGTCGTTAATTTGGTTGCGCACCACCACCGAAACTTCCTGAATTACCGATCGCCGCATCAGCCACAGCATTACCACCCCCAGGCCCAGCAGCAGCAGCAGAGTGCCCAGCATGACAAAGAACAGCGTGGTAGCGCGGCGAAAGGCCAGATCGGCCTCGGTGCTGAGCCGCTCGATCTCGGCGGTGGTGGCCGCCTGGGCCAGCAGCACGGGTTCCTGGGCGGCCTCAGGAGCGGCGACGACCGCTTGGGCAGCGGCTCGTTCCGAAAACCCAGGCTGAATCACCGCCCCGCCGCTGAGCAACATCAGCACCAGCAACAACAGGGGGCGGGGAACATCGGCCAGGGAACGCATGGGCTGCCTCATCAGGACTTTCCTAATGGAATATGCTTAGGATACCTGATACTTCAGGGGGTTAGGGCAGCGGCGCTCAACATTCGCCCCTGGAGCCAGCCCGTCTTTGATATGGGTCTAGCGACCATTTTAACGATCCCCTAGCGACCATAGTTGTAGCCGCTGGGCAGGATGGTGGTGCGATCGCAGCGGCTCTGGTCTAGATCGACCCCGGTGGCGCGAAACAGGTTGCAGCGGCTGAGGCTGGCCTGGGTAAGGTCGGCCCCCTCAAGCTTGGCCCCGCTCAGGTTGGCCCCGCTCAGGTTAGCTCCGCTCAGGGTGGCCCCGCGCAAATCGGCTCCGCTCAGGTTGGCTCCGGTCAGGTTGGCTCCGGCTAAGCTGGCCCCCCGCAGGTCGGCGCGGCCCAGGTCGGCCTCGGTCAGCACCGCTCCAGCTAAGTCAGCGCTGTAGAGGTTGACGTTGCCCAGATGGGCCTTGATCAGGCTGGCCCCGGTCAGCTTGGCCAGACTGAGATTGCCGTAGGGAATGTAGCAGTCATCCAGGCAGCTGCCCTGCAGGTCAACCTGACGCAGATCTACCTCAAATAACTCCACCCCGGTCAGATTGACGAGTGAAAAACACCGCTGACCATCTGCATAGGCCGCCAGTAAGGCATCTTTGGTAAGTCGATCCATCGTAGTTGTCAAAGTAAGGCCGTGAGCCTAAGTATTTGTGCTCAACATAAAGAACATCTGCCAATGTAATCGTTCACGTTTTGTAACAACGAAGCGTTAATGATGTCTTCAGGTTTTTGAGGATGCCCCCTCTAATCTGGAACCGGCACGAAACTGGCCTAGGCCAACATCTTTGCCCTAGGCCCCAATCCCGATCTGCTCCAGCCCAACCCTCCCCCACCCCATCCACCCCATCCACCCATCTACCC